>DATKCJ010000113.1:0-20480 GCA_035513275.1 Opitutaceae bacterium | reverse complement strand
AACCCGTAGAGCGCGAACGACCCGAGCGCCTGGATGATCGCCTCAACCGCGGGCGGCGACACCTTGTTGCGCTCGAGCGCGACGCGGAGCCGCGCCTTCACTTTCATCAGCCGCTCGAGCTTGCGGCTGAAACCCATCGCGCGCCGCAGTTCCTCGGCCTCCGATGCAGTGAACCCGCCCATCACCATCGCGATCTTCAAAATCTGCTCCTGAAAAAGCACGACGCCTAGCGTGCGCTCGACGATCGGTTTCAGCCGCTCGTCGAGGTAGGTCACCGCCTCGCGGCCCGCACGGCGGTTGAGATACGGGTGCACTGCCTTGCCGACGATCGGGCCCGGCCGGATGATTGCCACCTGCACGGCGACGTCGTAGAAATTGCGCGGCTTCATGCGCGGCAGCGTCGCCATCTGCGCGCGGCTCTCGATCTGGAAGACGCCGATCGTGTCGGCCTTCTCCATCATTTCGAAGACCGCGGGGTCGTCCTTCGGGATGTGCGCGAGGTCCACGGGTCGTCCGCGCGCACGGCACATCTCCATCGAGTCCTGCAACACCGCCATCATGCCGAGCCCGAGCAGGTCGACCTTCACGATGCCGAGTTCCTCGCAGTCGTCCTTGTCCCATTGCACGATCGAGCGGCCGGGCATCGTCGCCGGCTCGAGCGGCACGACCTCGTCGAGCCCGCCCTGGCACACGACCATGCCGCCCGAGTGCTGGCCGAGGTGACGCGGCAGCCCGTGCAACAACCCGTAGAGCCGCACCATCGCCGGTGCGCGCGGATGGTTCGCCGCGATGCCGGCCTGCGCGAGCTGGTCCTGCAGGCCGATCGTGTGCGGGTAGTCGCCATTCGCGTAGAGGCTTGAGAATCGGTCGAGCAGATCCGTGGGAAAGTTGAGCGCCTTGCCGATCTCGCGCACCGCGCTGCGGCCGCGGTAGGTGATCACGTTGGCCGTCATCGCCGCGCCGCGCGGACCGTAGCGGCGGAAAAGTTCCTGGATCGCCTCCTCGCGCCGGTCGCCGCTGGGCAGGTCGAGATCGATGTCTGGCCACGAGGGGTGACCGTCCGCGCCGACGCGCCCTTCCGAGAGGAAGCGCTCGAAAAGCAGGTTGCAAGCGATCGGGTCGACCGCCGTCAGCCCGAGCGCGTAACACACGATGCTATTCGCCGCGCTCCCCCGCCCCTGCACGAGGATGTGCCGGTCGCGGCAGAAATTCACGATGTCCCAGACGACGAGAAAATACCCGCTGAAGCCGAGCTGCGCGATCAGGCCGAGCTCGCGCTCGAGTTGCGCGCGGACCCGCGGCGAGAGTCCGCCATAGCGCTGCTCCGCGCCGAAGAAGACGAGCTTGCGCAGAAACGTGTCCATCGTCTCCCCCTCCGGCGCCGCGTAGCGCGGGAACTGGTAGCCGAGGTCGCGCAGCGTGAACCCGAGCCGCGCCGCGAGCGCGCCAGTGTTCGCCACGGCCTCCGGCATGTCGGCAAACAACCGCGCCATCGCCGCGCCGGACTTGAGGTGACGCTCGCCGTTGCGCGCGAGGAGCACGCCCGCGGCGTCGAGATGCGTGTGGTTGCGCAGGCAGGTGAACACGTCGGCGACCTCGCGGCTCTCCACGGTCGCGTGCAGCGGACCGTTCGTCGCGAGCATCGGCAGCCGGTGCCTCGACGCGAGCGCAGCCAGGGCGGCAACCTCGCGCCCCTCGCCCCGCACGTGATGACGCTGCACCTCGACGAAGAGCCGGTCGCGTCCGAAGATCCCCAGGAGCCTGCGAAGCGCGCGGTCCGCTCCATCCGCCTGCCCTGAGCATGTCGAATGGGCACCATCATCGCGCAGCGCCGCACGCACCGGACCATCTTCGTCGCCTGTGAGCGCCACGAGTCCCTCCGCGTGCGCGGCAAGTTCCTCCCACGGCGCGAAGCATGGCTGCTTGCGCGCGCGAGGATCGAAATGCGGACCGCTGCCCGGTGGACGATCCGCCTCGCCGCGCTCGGCGAGTTCGCCGCGGCGCAGTTTGCACGTGGTGATCAGCCGGCAGAGATTGCGGTAGCCCGCGCGCGTCTCGACGAGCAGCGGCACGACCGTGCCGTCCTCCATCGTCAGTTCGGAGCCGACGATCGCGCGCACGCCATGTTCACGCCCTTCGGTGTAGAGCCGCGGCGCGCCCTGCACGCCATCGCGGTCGCACAAGCCGATCGCACCCATCCCGAGCGAGCCCGTGGTCTCCGCGAGCTTCTCCGGCATCGAGGCCCCCCGCAGGAAGCTGAACGCGCTGCGTGCATGGAGCTCGATGTAATGTGCGTCACTCATCGGGCCGCATCCGAAGTTGAGTCACAGAGTTCACAGAGGGCCAAACCGAGTTCACGGAGACGGAAGCTGGATTGGTTCGGAGTTGATCGCCTTCTGCCCTCTGTGACGAACTTGGCAGCAGCTCTGTCATCGCGAGCCCGACGCAGTCGGGCGTGGCGATCCATCTGAAGTCAGATGGATTGCTTCGTCGCGCTGCTCCTCGCAATGACAGACCAAATTTCCATTTCCCGTGGAGATTTGCTTTGGATCAGTGAACTCACAGAGCGCCTGGATGAGATCGCTCAGCCGGAATTCGGATTGGCTCCAAATCCCGATTTCTCTCTCTGTGAGCTCTCTGTGTTCTCTGTGACAATCTTGTTTCATAGTCAGTCATACTCCCCTTCGACGAACCACTGGCCGGCACTCTCGAAAATCCGGTGCAGCCCCGCGCCGCCGATCTCGACGTCCCACTCGTCGCGCGACCACGCCTCGGCCGACCACCATTCGCCCGAGCCGCGCCATGGACCCTCCGCGGCCGTGACCGGACCGGCCACGCCATCCGCGAGCACCCACACGGGACGACTGTCCTCCACTTCCACGCGCGCCGGCCGCGGCGGACGATGACGCCGCAGCGGCAGTCCATGCAGGGCCACGTTCGCGAGCTCCGGCTGCCATGAGACGCGGTCCGGCACAGGTCCGAGCCGCACCGCGTCGGGCCGGCGCGTGTTTTCCAACACAGGCACGCCCACGCGCTCGGAGCCGACCACGGCCCCGACGCGCGCGAGCGTTTCGTTGAGCCCGTGCGGGTCGACGAGGCTGCTGTCGAAAAGCCCCTGCTGCCGGTGCAGCGGGCGCGTGGGCGTCACGGCCAGGCGCAGCGCGACGACGGGCGTGTCGGTCTTCAACGTCTCCAGGTGTGTGTGCAGCACACTGAAAAACACACCGGCGTCGCCCGTCGGCGCAGGCAGCCGGAAATCACGCGCGTGCCTTCCCTCGTCGAGTTTGAGCACGAGGTGCAGCTCGGCGGCTGCAAAATTCGCTGCGGCGAGTTGCAGCGCGAGCTGATCGCAGAAACGTCGCAGCAGGAAGAGCAGCGGCTCGAGCGTTTCGATTCCGTCTTCGAACTCGACCTCCGCTTCAAACGCACGCGGCGGCTCGGCGTGACGCAGAACTCGCCACTCGCGCCCGGCCGCGCGATCCCAAAGCGCCGCGCCGTCCTCGCCGAGCCGCATCGCAGCCTCGGCGCGCGGCAGAGCCGTGAGTCCGCCGAGCGTTTTCACGCCCCAACCCGAAAGCACTGCGGCCTGCTCCTCCGAGGGATCCGCGAGCTCGATCGGCAGCGGCGCGAGAAACGCGCACTCGTCGAAGTCGCTCGGGGCGATGATGCGCACGGCCGATGCGTAGGGCAGGTCTCCCTCCTTCGCCAAGGCTTCGGAAGGCAAGCCGACCTGCCGACGCGGGTCCCGCGCTCCGGGCACGCTGCCTCCTTCATGTAGCCCGCCGCGTGAGCGGCGGGACAGAGTCTCGTCCGAATTGGCCGGAGTCCCTGCGCTCACGCGCAGGGCTACAACAGAAGTGTCCGCCGCGTATCTCGCGATCCGCGGCGTGCGCGCGATGCCGATGCGACCGGCCAGCCCGAGCGCGTCGAGGCAGGCGATCGCAGCACGCGCGAGCACGCCGATCTTCCCGGCCTCCGAGCGTCCTGGTCCCGCGACCGCGGGATGTCCGCGCAGGTCGATCGTGCAGACGCCGGGCGCGGTGTTCTCGACCCGTGGCGAGAGCGTCCATGCCGCCGCGAGGGCCGCGTCGCGCGCCGAGGCCTCGGCGGATTCCGAGCGCGCATGCAATTCGATCCCCGGGCAACGGGCCATGGCCTGCGGCGCAGTGAGCCCGGGTGCGACACCGGCTGCGGCGGCGACGGCGTTGCACTGGAGCACCCCGACTTGTCGGGATCCTGCCGAGGCCGGATCGCCGGTCATCACGGCCACCGCACGGCGCGAGCCGCCAGCCGGCAGGATTCGCAGCACGGCTTGGAGCGGAAAATCGGGAATGACTAGGACGGCGAACATGGCGATCACCCCGCGGCCTCCGCGAACCCGCCTGCCCAGCGCGCGCGCAGGAGTTCCACCTCGACCTCCGCGGAAAGCGCATCGCGCGGGCGGCCGCACGAATCGATGCCGAAGCGTCCCGTGAGTGCCACGCGGCATGCGGCACTGGGCACGAGCGCCTGCGATGTATGCACGACCACGGGCGCGGCGGTGCCCTCCGCGGCGCGTTGGAGGCGATACCAGGCTGTGGCGGGCGTGCGGCGTAGCGCGGATTGCGGGCAGCCGCGCAGATCGAGGAGCACGAGCCCGAGGTTTGCATCGCGCACGAGGAGGTCAGCCGCCTGCATTGCCGTGGCTGCATCGCCACAGCGCACCCAGATGAGTGCACGCAGCGCCTCGGCACCCGCGGTCTGCGGATCGAACGCGTCGGCTCCGTCAACCAGCGCCGCGCGACGCCCTAGGCCGGCCGCGGCGCAGAGCAGGCAGAGTTGCACGAACTGACCCCCCGAGCCCGCCCCGGCGGAGACGATCTCCGTGAGCGCGCCCGATGCCAGCCCGCCGCCCAGCGCCTCGTCGAGCGCCGGCACGCCGGTCGGAAGCGCGGCGGCTCCCCGGCGCGAGTCCGCGGGCCCCGGCAGGCGGTCGGCGACCAGTTGCCGCAATGCGGCGACACTGAGGGTGCGTTCGCGCATCGTGGGCCGCCTTCATCGCAAGATGCCTGCGACCACGGATGTGAGGTGTCGCAGGCAAACTCTCAGGAAAAGATCCATGCGAGCCGGCATGCCCCGCCGCTCGCCAGGAAGCAGGATGCGCCGCGCAGACGGCACGCGCCCCACCCAATCGGGCGCGGGACGGGAGAGTGAGCGCGGAAGTGAGAGTGAAAGTGAGAGTGAGGCTGGAGGCTTGGTGGCGGGCATTGTTGTTTCTCCATTCTCACCTGCGATCACCCGGAGAGACACAGAGGGCACGGAGGTCCAAACCGAGTTCACAGAAGAATTTTCCTCCTCTGTGAACTCCGCGTCTCCTCTGTGCTCTCTGTGTCGAAAAATTCATGCAGCTCCGGGATACGTGGCCATTCGTGAAATTCGTGTCTCCTTCATCTCCGTTTCCTCTGTTTGCTCCTGTAAAACTTCCCACCCTTCACGCGCCGCGGCGGACGAGGCCGACCATCACTCCCTGGATGACCAGTTCGCGCGCGGGCAACAGGTCGGGATAGGCGGGGTTCTCCGCCTTGAGGTAGGGTTTGCCGCGGTTGACGACGTAGCGCTTCAGCGTGCTCTCGCCGTCGATCAGCGCGGCCACGATGTCGCCGTCGGCCGGCTCGCGGACTTCGAGGATCACCAGGTCGCCATCGACGATCGCGGCGCCGGTCATCGAATCGCCCTGCACGCGCAGCGCGAAGGTGCGCGCGCCGGAGCGCAGGCCCAGCGCAGCGAGGTCGACGCCGAGACGTTCGTCGCTCTGCTGGCCAGCAGAGTGCTCCACATCCACTGCGTGACCCGCGGGGATGCGGCCGAACACCGGCACCGTGGCTAGCGCGCCGCGCGCAGCAGCCCCGGGCAAAAGGATGCCGCGGGCCTTGCCGGCGAGCCGGGCGATGGCGCCCTTGCGCTCGAGGGCGCGCAGGTGGTTCACCGCGGCAGTCTGGCTGGCGAAGCCGAAGTGCTCCTGGATCTCGTAGGTCGAAGGCGCGACGCCGGTCTGCCGGTGCTGGCGCTCCACAAAGTCGAGGATCTGACGCTGGCGGCGCGTGAGTGTGTCTCCGGGCATAGGTGTTTATTTGAACACTATCTGGCCGGAGGCAAGCGGAGAATGGATTTTTGGGTTCTGGTGTGGGTCGGGGCTTTCTTGTCCGCCGTAGCCTCGGCGGAGGAGGAACGCCCGACAGTTCGCAACTGCGCGATCACCAGAGTCGGGCATAAAGCCCGACCCACAACCGAAGCATGATCCCCTCGCCAACTCCGGACTAGACTCACC
This sequence comes from Opitutaceae bacterium, assembly GCA_035513275.1. GTDB lineage: Bacteria > Verrucomicrobiota > Verrucomicrobiia > Opitutales > Opitutaceae > DATKCJ01. The sequence goes on along the minus strand of DATKCJ010000113.1, from coordinate 14,173 downwards.
CCCGGGCGTCGGCACGATGGCGGAACATGCCCGCCACGACGTTCACCATCGCCAACCAGAAAGGCGGTGTCGGCAAGACCACGACCGCGATCAACCTCGCCGCCGCGCTTGCAGCCAGCGGGTTGCCGACGCTCGTGATCGACCTGGATCCGCAGGGCAACGCCACCAGCGGTCTCGGCGTCGAGCGGCAGGACGGCCGGAGCATTTATGGACCGCTCCACGGCGAGGGACTCGCGGCGGACATGATCGTCGAGACATCCATCAAGAATCTCTGGGTCCTTCCGTCCGAGATGGACCTCGCTGCCGCCGAAATGGAACTCGCGCAGACCCAGAACTACCTCGTGCGCCTCCGTGATGTGTTGCAGCCGTTGCGCGATTCGGACCGCTTCAAGGTGATCATCATCGATTGCCCGCCCGCACTCGGGATGCTGTCGATGAACAGCCTCGCCGCGGCCGACTACCTGCTCATCGCGCTGCAGTGCGAATACCTCGCGCTCGAGGGCCTGGGTCAGATCCTTCGCGTCGTCGAGCGGCTGAAACAGGCCAACGTGAACAACGCCCTCCAGATCGGCGGCGTGGTGATGACGATGTTCGACATCCGCACCAACCTCTCGCGCCAGGTCGTCGACGAGGTCAGGAAGCACCTGCCCGACAAGATTTTTGAAACCGTCATCCCGCGCACGGTCCGGCTCAGCGAGGCACCAAGCTTCGGCAAAACGATCTTCGACTACGACCCGCACAGCCCCGGCGCCTCCGCCTACCGCAATCTCTCCAAGGAACTCGTGAAGCGGTTCAACCTGGCGTGAGCGAGGTGCAGATGATCCACGGCGAATCGCTTGCGCCGATGCTGGTCTCCAACGTAGGAGCTCGCTTGCGGGCGATGGTCTTGTCCTATGTAGCCCGCTCCGTGAGGAGCGGGACAAAATCGCCCGCAAGCGGGCTCCTACAAAAATTCCCGACAGTCCGGCAACCGCAACATTTGCACCACTCCCGCCCCCGGCTAACCTGTCCCACTCGCGATGATCACCACCGATTCAGATGTCGAAAGAGAAGCCGAGCGGCTGCTCCGTTCGCTCATGCACGTCGACTGCGACCCGCGCGGCCGAAAGTGGAACTACGAATCGTGCCTCGCGATCGCGCCGCTCACGCTCGAGATCAACCGGCTTAAGCGCGAGAAGAACGCCGTCATCCTCGCCCATTCCTACGTCGACCCGGAGATCATCCACGGCGTCGGCGACTTCAAGGGCGACTCCTACTACCTCAGCGTCCAGGCAAAGAAGTCGAAGGCCGACGTGATCGTCTTTGCCGGCGTCGTGTTCATGGCCGAGACCGCGAAGATTCTCTGTCCGTCGGCGCAGGTCCTCGTGCCCGACCGCGGGTCGGGTTGCTCCCTCGCGGACTCCATCACCGGCGAGGACGTGAGGCGGCTCAAGGCGCTCCATCCAGGGGCACCCGTCGTTTGTTACATCAACAGCACCGCCGAGGTGAAGGCGGAGTCCGACGTGTGCGTCACGTCGGGCAACGTGGTCGACATCATCGCCAAGCTCGACGCGCATCGGATCCTCTTTGTGCCCGACCGGCTTATGGCGCAGAACGTCCGCGTTGACCTCGCGAAGCGCGGAATCGCGAAGGAGATTATTTCGTCCGACGGCACGTGCATGGTGCACGACCAGTTCACTGCGGATCAGGTTGCAGAGGCTCGCGCGCAGTTTCCCGGGCTTAAGATCGTCGCGCACCCGGAATGCCCTGAGGACGTTGCATCGGCGGCGGACTTCGTCGGCAGCACGGGTGCGATGATGAAATACGTCCGCACGACCGACGCGCCCTACTTTCTCATGCTCACCGAGTGCGGACTGGTCAGCCGACTCGAGATGGAGAACGCGGAGAAGCACTTCATCGGCGGCTGCCGGCTCTGCCCCTACATGAAGCTCAACGGGCTGGAAAAGATCCGCGACGCCCTCGTCTCGCCGCGGCCGGACCAGATCATCACCCTCAACGAAGACCTGCGCCTGCGCGCCGCGCGCTGTATCGAAAGGATGTTCGAACTTGCACCCGCGGACTGAACAACTGATCGACCTCGCGCTCGAGGAGGACGCCGGCTTGGGCGACCTGACGAGTCGCGCCATCTTTCCCGACAGCCACCGCTCGCGCGCCGTGATCGAGGCGGGTCACGATCTCGTCGTATGCGGCGCAGACATCGCTGCGCAAGTGTTCACGCGGGTCGACTCGCGAATCAAAGTCACTGCGATCGCGAAAGACGGCGCGCGGCTGCGCCGAGGCGGCATCGCGCTGCGCGTCGCAGGTCCGACAGCCTCAATTCTCACCGCGGAGCGCACCGCGCTGAATTTCCTCCAACGGCTCTCAGGCGTCGCCACACTCTCGCGCCGTTTCGCCGACGCGGTGGAGGGCACGAGCGTGCGCGTGGTCGACACGCGCAAAACCACACCGGGTTTTCGAGCGCTTGAAAAGGCCGCGGTCCGCGCCGGCGGTTGCTTCAATCACCGCTCGTCGCTCAGCGAGCACGTGATGCTGAACGACAATCACATCCTCGCCGCGGGCTCGATTCGCAAGGCGGTCGCGCTCGCGCGCCGCGAGGCGCCGCACCTCGCGATCATCGAGGTCGAGGCGAAGACGATGTCGGAGGTCCGCGCGGCGCTTGCCGCCAGTGCCGGGGCGATCCTGCTCGACAACATGTCGCCCGAGCAGGTGAAGCGTGCCGTCGCAATCATCGCCGGCCACGCACTTGTCGAGGTGTCGGGCGGTGTGCGACTCGAAACGATCCGCGACTACGCGCTTCCCGGCGTCGATGTGATCAGCATCGGCGCGCTCACCCACTCCGCCCCCGCGGCAGATTTCAGCCTGACGGTGAAATGAGCGAGAAGCGTTCCGATTCTGCGATGCTTGGCTCGATTGTAGGAGCGGCTTTACGCGGCGACCCTCCTGCAATCGTTCGCACTTTGGTCGCGGCATAAAGCCGCTCCTACAATTTCCCAGAGGCGTCTCATTTCCTCCATGCAAATCCTCCACACCGACTGCCTCGTGATTGGCGCGGGACTCGCGGGGTCGGCGTATGCGCTTCATGCCGCACGCGCCGGTCTCCGGGTCGAGTTGCTCTCGCTCGGCGGACCGGATGCGGCGAACAGCAGTCAAGCCCAGGGCGGTATCATCTACGACGACGATACGCACCCCGAGCTTCTCGCGAGTGACATCCTCGCCGCGAGCGACGGCACTTCAAATCCCGCGGCGATCGCACAGCTCGTGAACGAAGGTCCGCGCGCAGTTCGTGAGCTGCTGCTGGAAGAGTTTCACGTGCCGTTCGACCGCGACGCCTCCGGTGAACTCGTGAAGACGCGCGAAGGCGGCCATAGCGAGAAACGAATCATCTTCTCAAAGGATGCGACCGGCCGTGCAATCACGACTGCGGTCGCCAAGGGAGTCGCAACCGCGAAGGGCGTTACTCGCCACGAGAATTGGATGGCGGTGGACCTGCTCACGCTTTCGCACCACTCGTCCGAGCCGGCCGATCGCTACGAGCCGCTCACGTGCTTCGGCGCATACGTGCTCGACACCTCGACCGGTGAAGTGCTCGCGATAATCGCGCGCAAAACTGTGCTCGCGACAGGCGGGCTGGGTCAGATCTTCCTGCACACTACGAACCAGTCCGGCACCGTCGGCCAGGGTATGGCTATGGCGTATCGTGTTGGCGCCCGCCTGATCGACCTCGAATACGTGCAGTTCCATCCCACGGTGTTCGCAAAGAAGAACGCACCGCGCTTCCTCGTAACCGAGGCGCTCCGCGGAGAAGGCGGTGTGATCGTGAACGCGAAGGGCGAGCGCTTCGTCGATCCGATTCACCCGCGCGGTTCGCTCGCACCACGCGATGTGGTCGCGCGCGCGATCCGCAACGAACTTGCCGCGACCGGCGAGCCTTGCGCGTTCCTCGACCTGTCGGCGATGAAGCCGGGATTCGCGAAGGAGCGCTTTCCGGGCGTCTACGCGCGTTGCCTCGAGCACGGCGTGGACATCGCTCGCGAGTCGATTCCGATTGTGCCGGCCGCGCACTACTCCTGCGGCGGCGTGCACACCGATCTCGACGGACGCACGAACATCCGCGATTTGAACGCGATTGGCGAAACCGCCGGCACGGGCCTTCATGGAGCAAACCGGCTCGCGAGCACTTCGCTGCTCGAGTGCCTCACCGGCGCGCGCGCGACCGCGGCTGCGGATGCCGTGGACCTCGCGGCGGCTGCAAAGCGCCGGCCGACCCCGCAGGCGTGGAAGAGTCCCACACGCGAGGCCGACCCCGTGCTTGTGCGGCAGGACATGCTGCAGATCCAGCACACGATGTGGAACTATGCGGGTGTCGTCCGCTCGGCGGAGCGACTCAGCCGCGCGCGCCGGATCCTCATCGAACTGCGCGAGGAGATTCAGACCTTCTACCGCGGCTGCAGGCTCACGCGCGAACTGGTCGAGCTGCGCAACGCGGTGCAGACTGCACTGCTGGTCGTGCATGCGGCGTCGCTCAATCCTGTGAGCAAGGGGTGCCATTACGTGGAGAGGGAGGGTTGAAGGCGTAGCGCGGGTCTATTGACCCGCGTCGGCAAGTTGAAGATTTGGAGATCCGAGGTAGCGCTCCTCTCTCCGAGAAGAGCGTCGCCTCACATCATGCCTTCGCGCCCCTCGGAGAGGGGCGCGCTACCTCAGACCGGATTCGCCCGATGTCTACCCTCCCTTCAATTTCCCCATTGAGCCTCGCACGCCCCATGGTTCAAGTGGCCCGATGCTGGCTGTGATGAGGAAATACGCGTTCGTTTACCTGCTCGGGATCCAGAGCGGGCTCGTCTACCATTGGAACTTCATCCTGCGCGGCATGTTTTCGCTCGTGCACCTCACTGTCGTGTTCGTGCTCTGGGGCGCGATCTTTCTCGGGCAGGATACGATCGGCGGGTTCGACGTGCGCGAAACGATGACCTACTTCGTCGTCCTGCTCGCGCTGCAGTTCATGATCGGCGCGTTCAACGAGGACTACCAGATCAGTGAAGAAATCCGGAACGGGATGATCAACCAGTTCCTGCTCAAGCCGATCAACTACTACATCTACCGGATCAGCCAGTTCTTCGCGGCGCGCTGCGTGTCGGGCGTGATCGTGCTGATCCCACTCGCACTCGCCTACCCTGTGATCGGCGACCAGCTCGTGCTGCCAAGCGAGACATGGCGGATCTGGCTCGGCATTCCGGCGCTGGCGCTCTCGGCAGTGCTGCAGTTCACATTCGCTTTTTGCTTCGGCATGCTGTCGTTCTGGTTTCTCGAGATTCACGGGTTCATCATCCTCTCCTACGCGATCGAGACGATTCTCGGCGGGCAGGTCTTCCCGCTCGACCTCCTTCCGGCGCCGGTGTTCGCCGTGGCGCAGGTGCTGCCATTCGCCTACCAGATGTATTTTCCCGCCGCCGTCCTGACTGGGCGCATCGACTATGCCGACGCTGTCACCGGGCTCGGCATCGAGGCGTGCTGGGTTGTCCTGTTCCTGATGCTCGCGCGCTTTCTCTGGTCTCGCGGACTCCACAAGCACACCGCGGTGGGTGGATGACGATGAAACTCTCACAATACTTCCGCATCTGGCTCGCTAGCATCCGATACTCCCTCGTGCGAACGATGATGTTCCGCTTCGACACGCTTCTGTGGGCCTCGGTCGAACTGGCATGGATGGGCGTCAACATCCTGCTCGTCGAGGTCATCTACCTGCACACCGAGCAGGTGGCTGGCTGGTCGAAATACGAGATGATCCTCCTCGTCGGCACGGCGATGTTGATCCAGCGGCTGCTGATGGGCTTCTTCTGGACGAACCTCTTCGAGATCGGACGCAACGTGCGCACCGGCTATTTCGACTTCTTCCTCGCGCAACCCGGCAACCCGCTCTTCATGGTGTCGACGCGCAAGCTCGATCCCGACGGACTCGCAAATACGTTCGTCGCCGGTGCTGTTGTCGTCTGGGCCATCTACAAACTCGGGCTTAGGCCCGAGGCGATCGATGTAGTCGCTTACGTCCTCATGCTCGGTTGCGGACTCATGATCCACTACTCGATCTTCCTGCTCGTGGCGTCGGCGACGTTCTGGATCATCAAGACCGAAGGCATCGAGGGGAGCTACTTCACGATCTTCGAGTTCTCGCGATTGCCGAGGAGCGCCTTCAAGAGCGTCTTGTTAAACGCGCTCTTCGTCTGGGCGCTGCCGGCGGTGATCGTGTCGAACGTCCCTGCGCGCACGCTCATCGATGGACTTTCGCCGGGGCTGTTCGCGTGGCTCGCAGCGGCGGCGGTCGGGTGGTTCTGCATCGCGGTCTTCGTGTTCAACCGCGGGCTGCGGCGGTATGCGAGTGCGAGTTCCTAGGGGCGTGTTTGGCTGGATTCCGGAGTAGCGCAGGTCTTCGACCTGCGTCGGCAGGTCAAAGACCTGCCCTACCAATGATTACGTGCGTCATCCGGGTTCCGCTTTCCCTTTTGCCAACAGAGGCGGCGCGACTACGGTCTCATCTTCACCACATGCCGCCCACTGACCGCGACACAATACTCGACGAGTTGGAGCAGCGCCTCGGCCACCGGTTCGCCAGCCGCGCGCTGCTCGAGGAGAGCCTCACGCATCCCTCGCATACGCAGTTCCAGCCCGGGCCGAGTAACCAGCGGCTCGAGTTTCTCGGCGACGCCGTCCTGCAGCTCGTCGTTTCAACCGCGATCTTCGACGCATTTCCCGAGGAGCGCGAGGGCGTGCTCTCCCGGCGCCGCTCGGTGCTCACCAACGGCGTGTTTCTCGTGAAGGTCGCGCTTGAGCTCGGAATCGACCGCGCGCTCCGGCTGAGCCCGTCCGAGGACGCCGGGGGCGGACGCACCCGCGCAAGCACGCTCGAGGATGCGTTCGAGGCCGTCGTCGGCGCGCTCTATCTCGACGCCGGGATCGAAACCGTGCGCGCGCTGATCCTGCGCTGGTATGGGCCACTCGAGGACCGGCTCGGCATGCACGAACAGCACGACAATCCGAAGGGCCGGCTTCAGGAGCTTGTCCAACCTGTCCACGGCAATGAAGCGCTTCGATACGAGCTGCACCGCACCGAAGGCGCACCGCACGAGCGCAGCTTCGACGTCCACCTGCACTTCCTCGGGCGCAAGATCGCCGAGGGCCAGGGCTCCTCCAAGAAGGAGGCCGAAGAGAGCGCCGCACGCGCCGCACTTGAGAACTGGCCTCCTGAGTAGGGCGGGTCTCCGACCCGCCATTCACTGAACAATGCGGCAGGTCAGAGACCTGCCCTACTTGATGCCCGATCCAACTGGGATTTCTTTCACGATCGATTGCCACATGGCGCCAGCCAACACCACCGCTCCAACCCGCCTCACCGGCATCTGCCCGGCAGCCGTGCCATTCGCACTCGAGTCGCTCCTGCGCAGGCGGCCCGCGCCGATCTGGATCGTGCTCACTGAAACCCTTCGCGAGGCTGAACAGCTCGCCGAGGATTTCGAACTCGCAACGACACTCGCGGGCTACGGCTCGCAGCCGGTCGTGCGCGTCATGCCGGAGAATCCAGATGCGGGCGTGGAGATGCGCGAGGCGTTTGCCGCATCGAGCGACCGGCTCGCAGCGCTCAGCCAGCTTCGCGCGCGGCGGAATTTCACCGGCGAGGCGTGGAAGGATGTGCTCGTCGTGGTCACCACGCCGCTCGCGCTCCTCCAACCCGTGCCTGCGGTCGAGGCCGTGCGCGAACGCGAGATCAAGCTCACTGCCGGCGCGACGCATCCGTTTCAGGAACTCGTCAACGCTCTCCGTGATCTTGATTACGACCACGAACCCGTGTGCGAGCAACCGAGGCAATACGCGGTGCGCGGCGGCATCATCGACGTGTGGCCCGTCTCGGCGGCAGCGCCTGTGCGGCTCGATTTCTTCGGCGACACGATCGAGGAGATCCGCGAGTTTGATCACGTCACACAGCGGTCGGGCGACAAGGTCGAGTCGGTGGTCATCACGGCGAGCCCGTCGCTCGCACTGGCGCAGGCACCGACCGGAATCGGCGAATACCTCGGCCCGCGGACGAACTGGGTGTTCGTCGACCCGACCGACCTCGAGACCGCCTACCTCGCCGACCGCGAACACGAGAGCCTTCCCGCGACGCTCGCCGACGGTTTCGCAACGATCACAGCGGACCGCGCCGAACGGGGCGACTGGATCGCCGGTCTCTTCGACATCGATCTGGAGTCGGCGTTGTTTCCCGCCGGCGGAGAATCAGAGGCTTGGGAGACCGATGCGCTCGCGAACCATCGTTCGCATCCCGATCCGCACTTGATCGCGCAGGACCGGCTCGATGCCGAGCAGGAGGCGCGGAAACGCTTCCTGCGCCAAGTCGCAGACTGGCAGGAGGACGGCTGGCGCGTTCACTTCGTGCTCTCGCGCGAAGGCGGAGAGCAACGCGCGAAGGAAATTCTCGCCGAGGATGGGATCGGCGACCTGCGCGCGGTGTGGCACCGAGGCGCGCTCGATGCCGGGTGCCGTGTGACCGCCCCAAGCGGTTTCGCTTGGAAGGGCATGCCGAAGGGCTCTCCGGGCGTGGTGATCGTGACCGAGACCGAGCTCTTCGGCCGCGCACGCGTCGGCCGCGCGTCGAAGCGCCGGCGCACGCATCTTCAGACGTCGCAGGTGGACCACATGCTCGACTTTGCGGAGCTCGTGGAGGGCGACCACGTTGTCCACATCCTGCATGGCATCGGAATCTTTCGGGGACTCACTCGAATCGAGGTCGCCGGCGAGCAGCGCGAGGTGTTGTCGGTCGAGTTCGACAACTCAGTCACGCTCCACGTGCCATTGCAGGAGGCGCACGTGCTCAGCCGCTATGTCGGCCTCGCGAAGACCAGACCCACGCTCGGCCGGATCGGCACGAACCGCTGGGAGAAGACGCGTCAAGCCGCGGAACGCGCTACGCTCGACGTTGCGGCGCAGCTCCTCGAGGTGCAGGCGAAGCGCGACACGCAGCCAGGCTTTGCGTGCCCGCCGGACACGCCGTGGCAGCACGAGTTCGAAGGGGCGTTTCCATTTGAGGAGACGCCCGACCAGCAGAAGGCGATCGACGCGACGAAAGGCGACCTCGAGCGGACGCGCCCGATGGACAGGCTCATTTGCGGCGACGTCGGCTTCGGCAAGACTGAGGTCGCGATCCGCGCGGCGTTTAAAATGGTGATGAGCGGGAAACAGGTGGCCGTGCTCGTGCCGACGACCGTGCTCGCGCAGCAGCATTTGAACACCTTCGAAGAGCGGATGGCGGGCTACCCCGTTGTCGTTGAGATGCTGAGCCGTTTCCGCACGAAGCAGGAGCAGCGCCGCATCCTCGCCGAGACGGCGACCGGCGGGATCGACATCCTCATCGGCACGCACCGGCTGATCCAAGACGACGTGAAGTTCAAGGACGTCGGCCTCGTGGTGATCGACGAGGAGCAGCGCTTCGGCGTGAAGCACAAGGAGGTTTTCAAGCAATGGCGCGCCACGGTCGACGTGCTCTCGATGAGCGCCACGCCGATCCCGCGCACGCTCTACCTCGCGCTTACCGGCGCGCGCGACTTGAGCGCGATCGAGACGCCGCCGATGAACCGGCACCCGATCCAGACGATCGTGCGCAGCTACGACGAGAAGATCATTGTCGACGCCGTGCGACACGAGGTGCGACGCGGCGGCCAGGTGTTCTACCTGCACAACCGCGTGCTCACGATCGACGCCGTCGCGCGCCACCTGCGCGCACTCCTGCCCGACGTGAGCATCGGCGTCGGCCACGGAAAGATGGGCGAAGGCGAGCTCGAGCGCGTGATGACGGACTTCGTCGCCGGGCGCTACCACGTGCTCGTGTGCACGACGATCATCGAGTCGGGCCTCGACATCCCGAACTGCAATACGATCATCATCGAGGGCGCAGACCGTTTCGGGCTTTCGCAACTCTACCAGCTCCGCGGGCGTGTCGGCCGGTTCAAACATCAGGCGTATGCCTACCTCCTACTGCACCGGCACGCGCGGTTGATGGATGTTGCGCGCCAGCGGCTCAACGCCATCCGCCAGCATAACCAGCTCGGCGCAGGTTTCAGGATCGCGATGCGAGACCTCGAGCTTCGCGGCGCCGGCAACCTGCTGGGCGCCGAACAGAGCGGTCACGTCGCGGGTGTCGGATTTGAGCTCTATTGCCAGCTTCTCCGGCAGAGCGTGGCGCGTCTGAAGGGCGAAAAGACAGCCGCCCACGTGCGCGCGTCGGTGAAGCTCGACTTTGTGTTCGTCGGCGAAGGTGCAACCTCGGACGAGCCCGTGCGCGGCAGGAAGCAAGACGGCTACACGGCGCTACGCGATGTCGAGATGGCGGGTGGGGACTGCCCCCCGGTCCAGGCCCGGATTCCGACCGGCTACATTTCCGAGGCGCGCCTGAGAATCGACTTCTACCGCCGGCTCGCAATGGCCGCCGGACTGCCGGAGCTGCGGCAGATCGAGGCCGACTTGCGCGACCGTTTCGGCAAATTCGGCAACGAGGTGAAGGCGCTCCTTCTCGTCACCGAAATCCGGCTGCGCGCGGAACAGAAGAGAGTTGTGTTGGTCGAAACCGAGGGAAACCGCCTCAAGTGCCTCAAGGACAGTGGACGCCACGACGATTTTCACATGCACTCAGGGAGGTTTCCCCGCTTGACCGCGAAAACCCCGCTTCCAAGACTGCGAGAGATCTCCACATTCCTTCACAATCTGCCCGCTACATGACCGTCCGCATTTTCCACCCAGGCCGCCTTCTCCCGTTCTTAGCAATCGCCGTGGGAGCCGCCGCCCAGGAAGCCGCGAAGGATACGCTCGACGCGCGGTATGAGAACGGGATCGTTGCAGTAGCCGAGGATCGTGTGATCACCGTCGAGGAGGTTCGTCGCGAACTCGCTCCGTTGTATGACGAGGTCGTGCGCGGTGCGAAGAGCCAGCAGGAAGTCGACGAGAGGCTCGAAGCCCTCCAGGGCGACATCGTTCAGAACCTGATCGACCGCGTCCTGATCGTGAAGGAATTCTACAAGGACGAGAAACGACGGATTCCGGTGAGCTTCATCGATAACGCAGTCGCCGAGGCGATCCAGCAGCAGTTCGACGGCGACCGCTCGAAGTTTCTCGCCTACCTTCGCTCACAGGGAAAGACGCAGCGCGACTTCCGCCGCGACATCGAGGAAGACATCATCTACGGCTACATGCGGAGCCAGATGCGCAAGTCGCAGAGCGTCGTCAGCCCGGTGAAGGTCGAGACGTTCTACAAGGAAAACAAGGAGCGCTTTTTCCAGGACGATGCGGTGCACCTGCGCCTGATCCAGTTCAACCGCGCCAGCCTGAGCGACGACGAACTCCGCACGAAGGCCGCCGAGGCGATGGTCGAGCTCACGGCGGGTGGGAATTTTGAAGACGTCGCCCGAACGTTCAGCCAGGATTCGCGGCGCAATCGCGGCGGCGACTGGGGCTGGCAGCAGCGCGCCGACTTGAAGAAGGAGTTCAGCGAAATCGTCTTCAGCATGGAGAAGGGCAAATACACCGACCCAATCGTCCTGCCCGAGGGCGCGTTCATTCTCTACGTCGAGGACCGGCGCTTCGCGGGCATCCAGCCTATCGACGCGGTCCGCGACCAGATCGAAGGCATCCTTCTCCAGCAAATGTCCCGCGAGGCCCAGAGCGTCTGGCTCGAGAAGCTCCGCCGCGCGGGCTACGTGAAGTATTACTGAACGAGTGTATCGCGGATGGAGAAGAGGTCATGCCGAAGTTCCGTTTCAACTCGGCAAGCCTTTTGATGGTGCTTGTTTTCGCCGCGAGCGCTGCTGTCGCGACGACCCCGACCAAGGACCCTGCACTTCAGTTCGAAAACGGAATCGTGGCCGTCGTCGAAGATCAGGTAATCACGGTTGAAGATGTCCGGCGGCAAATTGTGGCGCTTGGTATCCTCGATCAGGTCTGCGGGCCGCCTCCAACTCTATCGAATGGCAAGACTGCTGAATCGCTGGATGAATTCGCTGAGGATGTAATCCGAACACTCGTGGACCGCGCCCTGGTCATTCGGGAGTTCGAAAGCGAAGCCAAGCGGGAGCTTCCGGCGAACGCTGTCGACAACGCAATCGCCCAATTTATCAAGACCGAATTCCGCAACGACGACTCGTCATTCGTCTCCTATCTCCACTCACTAGGCAAAACTCAGGCTGCCTACCGTCGCGAAACCGAGGCGGACCTGATCTACCAATACGGACGAGACCGAATGCGCAGGACGGAAGGCGTGATCAGTCTCGAGATGTGCGAGGAATACTACCGGAAACACGCGGGCCGATTCTATCAGGACGACGCCGTCCACCTTCGCCTGATCCAGTTCAACAGAGAAGACCTGACGGACGACGAGCTGCAGACGAAAGCGGAGGAGGCGATCAAACGTTTGAGCGCCGGCGTTTCGTTCGAGTTTGTTGCTCAGGAACTGAGCCAGGACAAAAGGCGCGAGAGCGGAGGCGACTGGGGTTGGCAGCAACGCACCTACTTGAAGGAGATTTTCAGTGACATTGTCTTTGAGATGAAGAGAGGCAATTACACCGACCCTATCATCGTGCCCGAAGGCGCGTTCATTCTCTACGTTCAGGACCGCCGCTACGCTGGTAATCTTGTGTGCGACGAGGTGCGAGACGAGATCGAGAATTTACTTCGCGAAGAGAAGGCCACAGCAGCAGAGAACCAGTGGCTCAAAAAACTCCGCGAGAGCGCCTACGTGAAGTATTACTGAGGAGTTGCGTCCACCTCTCAACGCTCGCCTGTGAAGGCGATCGCCGCTTACGATGCTGTCGATGAAGCTCCCTCACCTCGATTCAGCAGTCGTGCCGGAGCGAAAGATCACCCACTACTTGCTCAACCCCGCTCATCCAGCAGGCGGCAGCAAGGCACGGTTCTTCCTTCGCCATGGTTTTGCCACGGCAAGGTGGCGGCAACTCGCAGATGCCCTGCTGCTCCATGCCCGGGAAAACGATGTCGCTTCTAGCGAGGAGACCCGGCACGGCACCCGCTATGTCATCGATGGCTTGCTCCTAGCACCCGACATTGCCCGCTTGAATGTCCGTAGTGCCTGGTTTATCAGTCCAGAAAGCCAAACGCCACGATTTGTCACTGCGCACCCATTGCCAAAGGCATGAACGCCATCCAAGAACTCGATGCCATCGCGCTTACGGTAGACCTCCCGCTCCACGGTCTGAAACGCGGTGATGTCGGCACCGCCGTTTTGATGCATGATGGCGGCCGGGCCTTCGAGGTCGAGTTCGTCGGCTACGACGGGCACACCGTAGCGCTGCTCACATTAGAAAGCACCCAAGTGCGCCCGCTTCGCGCAAACGATGTGCCGCATGCTCGTGAAGTAGCTTCGGCCTGATTGCCCTCCCGCGCTGTTCGGACCATCCACGATCAATGCTTCCAATTGCGTCGGGCCTGTTCCTAGGGCGTGGCCGTTTCGACTGCGCCGCAGGAGTGGAGTCCGTATATGGGCTCAAGGCTCCGCCTCGCGTCCCACCGGCATGTCCTCGCCCGCACACGATTAGGGATGTGCTCATCGCACGCCGCTACAATCCCGGTTCAGACCGTCGCCGAAACGCCACCCGCCAGCCGATCGTTGCGCACAGACAAAACCCGATCGCATTCGCCGTGCCGTGCAGCGCACGCATCCATGGTATGCCTAACCACGGGAGCGGCATGGCCAACGAGCGAATCCCGTAGAGCAGCGCGAGCGTCATGCCAAACGCGAGTGAAACCGCCGCGATCGCCCATAGCAGCCGGCTCAACTGCGGCCATCGGCGCTCCAGGGAGAGGCGCGCTTGATAAAACGCCACAAACATCGCGCCAAGCGCGAGCACCGCGCTCGCGAACGCCTCGCCCAACAGGCCTGCGCCGAGTTGCGAGGCCGTGATCCCGATCGCGACAAGCGGCACCCCGGCGAGCACGCAGATACCGGCGAGCGTCGCAATCGGTCCGCGCGGAGTCTCGCGGAGCACACATCCTGCGAGCACCGGCAGCGCGAGCCCTGCGAAGTGAAAGTGCACCGCGGTGAGTTGCACGATGTCCACGCTGAAGGCAAGAGGCGCCAAACCAAACCTGTCCACGGCGACCCACGCACCGCCGACAGCGA
>DATKCJ010000112.1:0-20650 GCA_035513275.1 Opitutaceae bacterium | reverse complement strand
GAATCGGTTTGAACACAGCAATGTTCAGCCTGCTGAACACCTTCCTGCTGCGCCCTCCACCATTCCCGGAACCCGAGCGCCTCTTCCAACTGAATCGCGTAAGTGCACAGCGCGAGCAGGGGCAGCATGTTCCCGCGGACTACTATCGGATCGTGGAGGACTCGACCGAAACCGCGCACGTGGCCGGCTACCGCTCGTGGGGTTTCACATTGTCGGAGCCGGGCCGCCCCGCCGAAATGCACAATTCGCATCGCGTGTCGCCGGATTATTTTGCGGTGCTCGGAGTGGCTCCGGCGCTCGGTCGCGTCTTCCGTTCGGACGAGGATGCGCCCGGTTTGAACAACGTGATCGTGATCAGCGACCATTTCTGGCGCACACGTTTTGAATCCGATCCGAAGATAATCGGGCACATGGTCCGCCTCGATGGCGAGCCCGTGGAGATCGTGGGCGTCTTGCCCGAGAGCATGAGCGAAACGACCTTGTTCGGTCCCGTACGGATCTTCAGGCCGATGGGCTTCACGACGGAAGAACGGGCTTCGCGCACGGATGAATCGCTGCGCGCGCTGGCGCGGCTTCGCCCCGGCGTCGATCCCGCGCAGGCCCAGGCGCAGTTTGAAACGATCGCCGCTCGCATCGCCGCGGATCGTCCACAGGAAAGCGCGGATTTTGGTGTTCGTCTCGTCTCGCTCCAGAGCACGGGATTGGGCCGCAATGCCCGCAACCTCACCTACCTGTTGCTGGGGCTCTCCGCCTCGGTGCTGTTGATCGCATGCGGCAATCTCGCAAATCTCCTGCTTGCGCGCGCTATTGCCCGGGCGCGGGAGTTCGCGATCCGCGCGGCGCTCGGGGCGTCCCGCAGCCAACTCATCCGCCCATTGATCGCCGAGTGCGTGCTGCTGTCACTCGCCGGCGGCGGACTCGGACTTCTCGGTTCGCAATGGCCGACCGAGTTCATGGCGCGCCGTCTCGGGGGCGAGGGTTCGACTCTCTACTTTTCGACCGACCTGCGCGTGCTGGCATTTGCGTTTCTCGTGGCGTTGGGAACCGGCGTGCTGTTCGGCGTCACTCCGGCTTTGCTCGTCTCGCGCGTGCGCGTGAACGACATGTTGAAGAGCGGCTCGCGTGGATCCACCGGCGATCGCTCGCATCGACGCTACCGGCAGGCTTTGATCGTGGGGCAACTTGCGCTTGCGCTCGTGTTGCTCGCGGGTGCCTCGGTGTTTTTCCGGGGCATCAACCGGCTCCTCTCGAGCGACGCTGGCTGGGACGCTGCGGTCCTTGTAAGCGGAAAGATCTCCATTCCCAGTGCCCTCGCGAGCGATCCGGCGCGCAGCTTCGGATTCTACCGACAGGTGCAGGAAAGGCTGGCGGTGTTGCCCGGCGTGTCGCACGCATCGGTCGACATCGATCTCCCTATTTTCGGTTTCACCGGGCCACGATCGTATCTCATCGATGGCACGGCGCCGCCGACACCTGGCCAGGAGCCCAAGGCGTATACAAACGCCGTGATGCCGGAATACTTTGCGACGGTAGGCACGCGCATCCTGCGCGGCCGCGCCATCGATGCCACCGATACGCTCACATCGCCGCCAGTGATGGTGATCAACGAAGCGATGGCACAAGCGTTGTTCCCCAACGGAGACGCCATCGGAAACCGCCTGGCCCAGGCGGGTGTCACTGACTCGCGCGGGGCGGAGATCGTGGGCATCGCTGCGGACGTGAGTTTCAAGCTGATGTCGGGAACGACCACGCCGTTCCAAATCTACAAGCCGCTCTCCCAGGAGACGTGGGGTTATGTGAGTGTCACTGTCCGGGCCCACGATGCCGCCACCACCGCCGGCCTGGTCGAGCCATTCCGCAAGGTCATTTCCGAACTCAATCCCGACCTTCCCGTCATGAACCTGGCGCCCGTGCCGCTAGGCATCGAGCGGTCGATGAGCGACCTGGCGATGATCCGCGAACTCCTCGTTGGATTTGCCTCACTCGGTTTGTTCCTTGCCGCGCTCGGTGTTTACGGAGTGATCGCGCGGATGGTGCTCGAACGCACCAACGAAATCGGCATCCGCATGGCCCTCGGCGCGCAGGTGCGGGACGTCGTCCGTCTCGTCATGCAAGGCGGGCTCGGCCTCGTCGCGCTCGGTTGCACGCTGGGGCTGGCCGGCGCATTCGTGCTCGCTCGCATCCTGGCGTCGGCCATGCCCGGCATCGCCGCCGAGAGCTTCGGGTCGGTCTTCATCGCCACGATCATTCTCGCGGCAGTCGCCCTTCTCGCCTGTCTCCTCCCGGCCCGGCGCGCCACGAAGGTCGATCCGCTCACGGCGCTTCGCGCCGAGTGACAGTGAAAATGAACCGGCGACCACGGGACTACTGACCACAGGACTAAGGGACTAAAAGATCACGGACTACAATTAGATCAAAGGACACCGTTCGCGCCGATTCGTGAAATTCGTGTCTCGCTGCAGAATCGAAAATCCAAAATCGAAAATCCCGGCTCCCAATCTCCGAACTCCCATCTTCGAACTCCGCCCCCTTTCCACTCTCACTTTCACTTTCCACTCCAGATGCTTTCCGACCTCCGCCTCGCCCTCCGCTCGCTGCTCAAGTCCCCCGGCTTCACCATCGTCGCCCTGCTGACCCTCACCCTCGGCATCGGGGTGAACACGGCCATGTTCACCGTGGTAAACACGCTGCTCTTCCAGCCGGCACCCTACCCGGATTCCGCCCAGATGGTCCGCGTCCACCGCACGAACACGCAAGGCGAGGCCTGGCCGCATTCGCTGCCCGACCTGCGCGATCTGGGGGCGCAAGGCCAGAGCTTCACCTCGGTCACACCCTACCAGTGGTGGAGTTTCAGTCTCGCTGAACCGGGACAGCCTGCGGAATTGCTCAACGGGGTCGTCGCGTCCGCGAACATTTTTGAAACCCTCGGTGTGGAGCCAGCGTTGGGCCGGGGCTTCACCGCCGCGGAGCAACAGGCCGGCCGCGACACCGTCGCGGTGCTCAGCGACTCCTTCTGGCGCCGGAAGTTCAGCGCCGATCCCGCCATCCTTGGCCGCACGCTGCGCATCGGCGGCGAAAACGTGACGATCATCGGCGTCATGCCCGCCCGGGCCGACTATCCGATGTTCTGGGGCGAGCTCGACGTGTGGCGCCCCCTGCCGCTGGCGGAGGGATGGCGCGAAGACCGGGGCACGCCTTGGTTGCAGGCCATCGCCCGGCTCAAACCGGGCGTGTCACGGGCCGACGGCCAGACCGAGGCCTCGGTCGTCGCCGGCCGCCTCGCCCTCCAATATCCCGGCACCAACACCGGCAAGGGCCTGCGCCTCGTTCCGCTCGTGGGATCCGAGGTCGAGGTGGTGCACCGCCGGCTGATCTGGCTGACGCTGGGTCTCGCCGGCTTCGTCCTGCTCATCGCCTGTGCCAACCTCGGCAACCTGCAGCTCGCGCGGAACGCGGGCCGCGCCCGGGATTTTGCCATCCGCACGGCTCTCGGCGCCTCCCGGCCGCAACTGATGCGCAGGCTGCTCGCGGAAAACCTGGTCCTGGCCCTGGCCGGCGGTGGGCTCGGTCTTCTGGCCGCGCAATTCATCACCTCGATCCTCGCGCCGCACCTGTTCGCCGGCAAGACGGCGACGGCTGTTTACCAAGCCGACTGGCGGGTGCTGGCATTCGCGCTCGTGATAGCGGTGTTCGCGGGACTACTTTCCGGCGGCATCCCGGCCTGGCTTTCCAGCCGGACCGATGTGAACCTGGCGCTCAAGCAGCAGTCCCGCGGCGCCACAGGCGACGGAAGCCGCCAGCGCGGACGCCAGGCCCTGATCGTCAGCCAGATTGCGTTTTCCGTCGTGCTGCTCGCGGGCTCGGCCTTTTTCCTCCGCGGCCTCCAGCGCTACCTTGCGCAGGATCCCGGCTGGCGCGTCGACGGCTTGGTCAAGGGCACGATGACTTTGACGGAGTTGCGCTACCCGGATGTTCAATCGCGCCGCGCCTTCCATCAACGGCTGCTGGATCGCGTGGCCCAACTGCCCGGGGTCGAGGGTGCGGCCCTCGCCGTCGCGCTGCCTCTGCGAGACTACACCACGCCGCTGGGCTTCGTGCCAGAAGGACGCGAGCCCCCGCAACCCGGTCAGGAACCGTTCGCCTATCACAACATCGTGAGCGCGCACTACTTCTCCCTGCTTGGCATCCCGCTCGTGGAGGGCCGCGCGTTCGCCCCCACCGATGTGCCGGCGGGCAGCCCGCACCAGATCATCATCAGCGAGTCTATTGCGCGCCAGTATTGGCCTGGCGAAAGCGCGATCGGCCGGAGGATCCGCGAGGTCGATCCACAGGGGCGTCCCAATTGGGAGATCATAGGCGTCGTGCGGGACGTTGCCCTCGCCGGCAATGTCGGCACCCCGGCCACACGTTTCCAGATTTACCACAACATGGCCCAGAATCCCTGGGGGTATTTCACCTTGGTGGTGCGCAGCACGAGCCCCGAACTGCTGGCTGAGCCGCTGCGGCGGGCGGTCGCCGCGATCGATCCCGACCTGCCCGTGGTGGACCTGCGCACCGTTGAGCAGACCGTTGCCGCCGCCCTGCACGACCTCCATGTGGCCAACAAACTGCTGGCCGCCTTCGCCACGCTCGGGCTTTGTCTCGCGGCGCTCGGCGTCTACGGCGTGATCTCCGGCATCGTCGCGCAACGCACCCAGGAATTCGGCATCCGGATGGCTCTGGGCGCGCAGCCGCACAACGTCCTCCGGATCGTCCTGGGCAGCGGAGCCCTCCTCGCCGGCCTGGGTGCGGTCCTGGGCCTGGCGCTGACCGCCACCCTGTTGCCCGTCCTGTCCGCCGCCTTTCCCAGCCTCCCCGGTCTCGACCTGCCCTCCCTCCTGGCCGCCGTGGCCCTGCTGTTCGCCATGGCCCTCGTCGCCTGCTGGTTCCCGGCACGACGCGCGACCAAGGTCGACCCGCTCACCGCGCTTCGCGCGGAGTGAAGGTGAAAGTGAGAGTGAAACGCAGCCAGTTCCCTGCCCGCTGATCCCCTCTCTGCTTTAATCGAGAATCGAAAATCCAAAATCGAAAATTCCCGAGCCCACCCTCCACTCTCACTTTCACTCTCACTCTCCATGTTCACCGACCTTCGCATTGCAGTCCGACGCCTGCTCAAGTCCTCCGGTTTCACCGGAGTCGCGGTCGCGATCGTCGCCATCGGCATCGGGGCGGCGACTGCGATGTTCAGCATTGTCAACACGCTCGTGCTCGAGCCTGTCGCACTGCCCGAGCCGGACCGGCTCGTGGCCGTTTACGAGACGCACCTCGAGCGCAATCTTCCGGACTTCGCCGTCTCGCTTCCGAACTACATGGACTGGCGCGATCGCAACCAGTCGTTCGCCTCGATCGCCGCGCTCAACTGGCGCGCCATGAATCTGACGGGTGACGGCGGGGAGCCGGAGTTGATCCAAGTCAAACGCGTCAGCGCCAACTTCCTCCCCACGCTTGGCATTCCGGTCCTGCACGGTCGCAACTTTTCTGAAGCAGAAGCGCAGCCCGGCGGCGGAGACAACGTCGCGATCGTCACTGATGCATTCTGGCGGCGACGACTCGGCGCCGCATCCGACGCGCTTGGCCGGTCGCTCACGCTCGACGGCACGATCTACACTGTCATCGGCATCACGGCGCCCGGTTCTCCGCTGCCGGTGGAAATTGAGATAGCCATCCCGCTGATTCCTGGTGCGGACGAGAACGACAACCAACGCCTGAACCACGAACTCGCCGTGTTCGGACGGCTGAAACCCGGCGTCTCGATCGAGCAGGCCGACGCCGAGTTGAAAGCTCTCGCAGCGCAGACCTGGCAGGAGAATCCCAACCTCGATCACGGATGGAGCACACAACTGATGCCCTTCGCCCGCGAAATCGTCGGCGACTCCGTTCGCCGCGGCGTGTTCGTGCTTCTCGGCGCGGTCGGAGTCCTGCTGCTCATCGCATGCGCGAATCTTTCCAATGTGATGCTCGTCCGCGCCACGGGTCGCGCTCACGAGCTGGCGATCCGCACCGCGCTCGGCGCGAGCCGATGGCGCGTGGTCCGGCAGCTCCTCAACGAAAGTCTGCTCGTCACTGCGGCGGGAGGTGCGCTCGGCGTCCTGCTCGCGGCTTGGGCGATCGACGCGATGCACTCGCTTTCGCTTCCGCGCGCCCACGAAATCTCCCTCGATTCGCGCGTGCTCGCCGCGGCGTGCGCGATGACATTGCTCACCGGTCTCCTCGCCGGCACCGGCCCGGCACTCGCCGCCTCGCAGTCCCGTCCCCAGGAAGCTTTGAAAGGCCGCGCTCCGCTCGCAGGCCATCGCTCCCGCTTCCGCGATTCACTCGTCGTCGCGCAGATCGCGCTTTCGCTCACGCTCCTCGTTGGCGCAGTGCTGCTGATGCGCAGCTTTTGGCGGCTGCTCCATGTCGATCCCGGTTTCAACACCGGGCATGTCCTGACGCTCGCGCTGCGCCCCACTGACAACAGCGTCGCGTTCTACGACGAACTCCACCGCCGCACGAGTGCGTTTCCGGGTGTGGAGGCCGTTGGCTCGATCAGCCGGCTGCCTCTCACCGATGGAAGCACGAGCAACAACGTCTCCGCAATCGGTCCTTCGGCGCTCGCGCCCGGCGAGTCGGTGCAGGCGAGCTGGCGGCTGATTCACGGCGACTATTTTGAAGCGATGCAGATTCCGCTTCTGCGCGGCCAGACGTTTCGCGGCATCGCGCCGCGCGAGGCGCGCTCCTCGATGGTGATCTCGGCATCGCTGGCCCGCACGCTCTGGGGCGACGACGATCCGATCGGCCGGAAGATCGCGCGCGCAGGCGGCGAGTTCACCGTGGTCGGCGTGGTCGGCGATGTGCGCAGTCAGCAACTCGGCGCAGCGCCCCAGCCCGCGTTCTACATGTCGGTGCATCGCTTCATCTACGGCCCTCAATCGCTCGTCGTGCGCATGGCGGCTCCGCAATCTGGCGAAGACAACGGCGCGGCCGGCGTAGCGCCACTGTTCACAGCAATCCGGACTGCGATCAAGGAAGTCGATCCCGCTGTCCCGATCTTCCGCGTGCGAACGATGGAGGAAGTCCGCGCGAGGAGTCTCGAACAGGAGCGCTTCATCATCGCACTGCTCGGCGGTTTTGCGGGCATAGCATGGTTCCTCGCCGCGCTCGGCACGTATGGCGTCATCGCCTACTCCGTGCAGCAACGCACGCGCGAGCTCGGCATCCGGATCGCAGTCGGCGCGCAGCGCTCGGACATCTTGCAACTCGTGCTCGGCCAGGGCGCGCGCCTCGCCGCGCTGGGTGTCGTTCTCGGCATCGCCGGATCTCTTGCCGCGACGCGTCTGCTCTCGAGCCAGCTCTACGAAACCAGCTATGCCGATCCGGTGAGCTACCTCATCGCCACCACCGGCCTCGCACTTGCAGCACTGCTTGCCACGCTCCTCCCCGCGCGCCGCGCCGCTCGCGTCGACCCGATGGTCGCGCTGCGCGCGGAGTAGCGCCTGCTCCGCGCGAGTTGAAGTCAAAAGTTGAAGTCCAACATTCCGAACTCCCCGAACTCCGATCTCCAAACTCCGAACTCCGAACTCCGATTTCCGCCCTCAACTTGAACTTCCAACTTCGACAATTGTGATCGCAGACCTCCGCCTGGCCCTCCGTCTTCTCATCAAGTCGCCCGGGTTCACGGTCGTCGCCGTACTCACGCTCGGGCTCGGCATCGGCTCGAACACCGCGATTTTTTCTGTCGTCAACGGCGTGCTGCTCCGTCCGCTCGCGCTTCACGAGCCAGACCGGATCGTGCGGCTTCTCGAGAGCCAGCCGCCGCAGTTTCCGACGTTCTCGATCGCGCCGCCGAACTTCGTCGACTGGAAGAAAACCTCGGCGTCGTTCGAGTCGCTCGCCGCCTACCGCGGCCAGAGCTACAACCTCACGGGAGAGGGCGAGCCCATGCGGCTGGTCGGCCTGCGCGTGACCGCGGAGCACTTCACCGTGTTCGGCGTCGCGCCGCTGCAGGGCCGGGATTTTCTACCCGAGGAGGACACGCCCGCCGGCGGCCAGGTCGCGATCCTCAGCCACGTGTTCTGGCAGCGGCAGTTTGGCGGCGCGCCCGACACACTCGGCCGCTCGATCGAGCTCAACGGCAATCCTCACACGATCATCGGCATCATGCCGCAGGATTTCTCGGGCGCCACGGTCACGCCGATCGACCTGTGGACGCCGATGGCGTTCCCCGACGAAGAAATTTCCAACAGCAACCGCGGCGCGCACTACATCAACGCCGTCGGCCGCCTGAAGCCCGGCGTCACGATCGAGCAGGCACAGTCGGAGATGAACGTCATCGCCGCGCAGCTCGCGACCGAGTATCCCGACACGAACAAGGGCTGGGGCGTCTCCGTCTTCGTGCTGCCCGACTACATGGTGCGCGATGTGCGGCTCGTCTTGTGGACGCTGCTGGGCGCTGTCGCGTGCGTGCTGCTGATCGCTTGCGCGAACGTCGCGAACCTTCTCCTCGCGCGCGCCAACAGTCGCATGCGCGAGATCTCAATCCGTTCGGCGATGGGCGCGGGCCGCTGGCGCATCGTGCGACAACTGCTCACCGAGAGTGTTGTGCTCGCGCTTCTCGGCGGCGCGGCAGGCGTGCTCTTCGCCAACTGGGGCCTCGACGTGCTTCTCGCATTCGCCCCGGCGAATCTGCCCCGCGCCAGTGAACTTGGGATCGACGGTGGCGCACTAGGCTTCGCGTTCGCGCTCAGCCTCCTCACCGGAATCGTGTTTGGCGCCGCACCCGCATGGCTAGCCACGGGCCATCGCCTCAACGAGACGCTCAAGGAGGGCTCGCGCGGCTCGACCGAAGGCGGTCGCCGCTGGTTCCGCCAGGGACTCGTCATCGCCGAGGTCGCGCTCGCGCTGCTCCTGCTGACTGGCGCGGGACTGCTTGTGCGAAGCTACATGAACCTCTCGGGCGTCGACCCGGGTTTTGACCCGACAAATGCGACTGTCGTCAATCTCTCGCTGCCCGATCGCAAATACGACACGCCCGAAAAGCAGCAGCAGTTTGCCGACAGCCTTGTCGCGCGCGTGCGCGAATTGCCCGGAGTCGTCGAAGCTGGCATAACGCACACGCTGCCGCTGGTCGGCGACTGGGTGCTCACGTTTGTGATCGAGGGCCGGCCTGAGATCGCGCCGAGCGACCTGCCAAGCACGAACTACTACGCGGTTTCGCCCGGATATTTCCGGGCGATGGGCATCCGGATCGTCCGCGGCCGCGGATTCAGCGTGCAAGACACGGCGGAAGCACCGCGCGTCGCACTGATCAACGAGACGTTCGCACGAATGCACTTTCCCGGCGAGGATCCCATCGGGAAGCGCATCTACATCCAGAACGGGCCCGAGTCATTCCGCGAGATCGTCGGCATCGTCTCCGACGTGAAGCAATACGGCATCGACTCCGACACGACTGCGCAGGCATACGATCCGTTTGCACAGAATCCCTTCGGCGGCCTCACGGCTGTGATCCGCACCTCGGGCGATCCCGCGGCGCTTCAGAAGTCGATCCGTGCCCAGGTGTTCGCCGTCGATCCTGCCCAGCCTGTCTCGAGCATCCGGCTCCTCACCGACATCCTCGCCGGCTCGATCTCGCGGCAGCGATTCGCGATGCTGCTGATCACAGTGTTCTCACTGGTGGCGCTCGTGATTTCCGCCGTCGGCATCTACGGCGTCGTCGCTTACTCGGTGAGCCAGCGCACCGGCGAGATCGGGATCCGCATGGCGCTCGGCGCCACAGGGCGCGACGTGCTCTCGATGGTGCTGCGGCAGAATCTCATCATCATCGCCGCCGGGCTCGTGCTGGGCTTGCTCGCTGCGATTTCCGCATCGCGCGTGATGCAGTCGCTGCTCTACCGCGTGAGCGCCAGCGACCCGCTCACGCTCGGCGCAATCGCCGCGCTCCTCGGCGTGATTGGATTCTTCGCCTGCCTGATCCCCGCGCGCCGCGCCACCAAGGTCGACCCGATGACCGCGCTTCGCGCGGAGTGAGAGTGAGAGTGAAAGTGAAAGTGGATGAGAGACCACAAGACCACTGACCACAGGACCAAGAGACCCACGGACTAAGGGACGAAAAGACCAAGAGACTCAGAAACCGCGACAATCCGCGTAATCCGCGGGAAAAGTCCGACTTCCGATTCAATCGAAAATCGAAAATCCAAAATCGAAAATTCTTGAGCGCGAGACTCGAACTCCCATCTCCGAACTCCGATTCCCGCAACCTCTCACTTCCAATGAAATCCGTCGCCCTCGCCGCCTTTCTTGCGATTTCGCTCCTACACGCCGCCTATTCCACGCAGGGCGCGCCGACCATGGATCTCGCCGGCTTCACCGCGCTGCTTTCCGAGGTTGCGACCGGATGGAATGCAAACGACGCGCGACGCGCCGCAGACGCGTTTCACGAGGACGCGATCTACACCGAACCGCCCGACAGGCAGGTCTATCGCGGACGCCGCGAGCTCTTCGAGTTCTTCGGCGGCGAGGCGGGCCGCAAAGACTGGATGCGGATGACGTGGCATCACATCAGTTTCAACGAAACCACCCAGACCGGCGCCGGTGAGTTTACGTTCGAGTGGCCCGGCGGACGCGCGCACGGCATGACTTCGATCAAACTGCGCGACGGCAGAATCGCCCACTGGCGCGAATATTTCCGCGAGTCGGAACTCGCTTGGGATGACTTCCAAGGCGTCAACCGATTCTGACTTGAATCGCCCGCGCAAACTTCGCTCCACCCTCACTTTCCCATGCTCACCGATCTCACACTTGCGTTCCGAACCTGGCTCAAATCGCCGCGACTCACCATCGCGCTGCTTGCCTGCATCGCGATCTCAGTCGGCGGGGCGTCGACCGTGCTCACGTTTGTGCACAGTCTGTTGCTGCGGCCACTGCCGTTTCCCACGGTGGAGCGACTCGTCCTGCTGGAGCCGAATCGCGACCGCTCGATGGGTGGCCGCTCGTATCTCTCGTATCCCAACTTCTCCGATCTGCGCGAGTCGACCCGCAGCTTCGAACTTCTCGAGGGCGCGACTGTCACGCGGCTCGTGGCGCTCACGCCGGGCGGTGCCGAGCGGTTGCGCGGCGAAACAGTGACGTCGGGATATTTCCGCGCGCTTGGCCTCCAGCCGTTGCTAGGGCGTTGGTTCACCGATGAGGAATTTGCGGGAACCGGCGAGCGCGCGATCGTTCTTTCGCACCGCTTGTGGACCACGCGCTATGCCGCAGACGCTGCGTTGATCGGCACTCCGATTCGCACGCGCAACGGCCCGATGGTCCTCGTCGGCGTCATGCCGCCGAGTTTCATCGGCCTCGCGGAAGATGAGGGCACGGATTACTGGCTCGCCGAGAAGCAGCACATCCACCCCGCAATGCACACCGAGCGTGGTGAGCGGACGACGCTCGTCTTCGGTCGTCTCAACTCCGACACGGACCGCGATCAGGCGGAGGCCGAGGTGCGCGGGATCCTGTCGCAACTCGTGAAGGCGCATCCGGAGTCAAACGGCGGACTCGACGCGACGCTGATTCCGCTCGGCGACAAATGGCGCGCGCAGTTTCGCCCGGGTCTGCTGATGATGCTCGTGGGCTCGCTCTTCCTGCTCGTGATCGGCTGCGGCAATGTGGCCATCCTCATGCTTGCGCGCCTCGTCACGCGCGAGCGCGAGCTCGCCGTGCGCCTCGCGCTCGGCGCTGGCCGTCGGCAGTTATTGCGCCTGATGTTTGCCGAGAGCGCGGTGCTCGCAATCGCAGGCGGCGGTCTCGGCATCCTGCTCGCAATGTGGCTCAGCGATGTGTTCACCCGCGTCGCCGGTCCGGCGGTGCCTGCGCAGATGGCGGTGACATTCGGAGCGGGGCCGCTCGCACTTTGCCTGCTCGTCGTCGGGCTCACGGGGATTTGCTTCGGCCTTTTGCCTGCGTTGCTCGCCTCACGCCTCAACGCCGCCTCGGCGCTTCGTGCGGGCGGGCGCGGCCTCGCCGCCAGCGCGCTGCAGGGCCGCTCGGGACGATGGCTCGTAGTCGGGCAGACCGCTCTCGCCGTCTCGCTGCTCGCCGGTGCCGCGCTCTTTTTGCGCAGCTACGAGAAACTCCGCTTCGCGGATTTCGGCTACCGCACCGAGAATCTGCTCCGTTACCAGATCTCCGCACAGCGTGACAGCTACGCCACACCTGAATCACAGGAGACATTCTTCCGCTCACTCGACATCGAGCTGCGCGAACTGCCCGGCGTGCGTCGCATCGGCTATATGTCGCCCACCGTGCCGCCCTACGACGCGAACGAAACCGAGATCGGCCTCAAGGGCGGCGACTTCGGCACCGCGACCGGGACACTCGAGGTGAACCAGCGGTTCACAACGAACGAAACGCTCGAGATCCTGCGTGTGCCGCTTCGCGCCGGTCGCATGTTCGGCCCGGAGGATCGCCACGGCGGCCAGGCGGTCGCCCTCGTGAGCGAATCACTCGCGCGTCGCGTGGCCCCGAACGGCGACGCGCTTGGCGCTACGATCGTTTTTGAAAACACCGAGGTGGTTGTCGTCGGAGTGGTCGCCGATGCGCGCTGGAACGGCCAGCGCGATCGCAGTCCCAGCGGTTACGATCTCTTTCTCTCGATGACGCAGTTTCCGCAAATCTCGCGCGGTGCGTTGTTTGACACGACGGTCGATCCACGCTCGCTCATCGATCCGGTGCGACGCGTAGTCGTCGCACGCGATGCGACGGTCGCGCTACACTGGATCGACACGATGGAGCAAGCGCTGGATTTCCAGACTAGCGACGAACGTTTCTGGACCGTCCTCGCGTCCACGTATGGCTCGACGGCGTTCCTGCTCGCAGTGATCGGGCTCTACGGCGTGCTCAGCCACGGCGTCGCCAGCCGCACCCGCGAAATCGGCCTGCGCATGGCACTCGGTGCGAATGCCGCCGGCATCGTGCGAATGGTGGTGCGCCAGGGAGTGGGCATTGTCGCCACGGGTCTCGTCGTCGGAATGGTGCTAGCACTGCTCACCGGCCGATTCATCGAGTCCAAGCTTTACGGTGTCACCGCGCGCGATCCGGTGGCGCTCGGCGCCGTCGCGATTGCACTGCTTGGCGTCGCCGTCCTCGCCTGTCTCCTCCCCGCGCGCCGCGCCGCCGGAGTGAATCCCATCGAAGCGCTCCGCTCCGAATAGTCATTCTCGTTCACCTGATCGTTCTCGTAATCCCCTCCGTTCCTCATCTCCTCGCGTTCGCCACACCGAGCGAACGATTAAGATTAGGAGGATGAGAACGAGCCAGACATCTAGATCCCCCCAATGAAGACCATTCGCACGTTGTTTCTATTTTGCGCGCTCATGCTCATTCCGCTCCACGCACAGGAGCCTTCCGAAACCGCCGAGGCTCGTGTCGAGCGCTTCCTGAACGCGATGGGTGGGCGAGCCGCGTGGGCGCATGTGAAGTTCGCCCATGTCGAGGCCGTGCATGACGACCTCGGCATCGCGGACCCGTTCACGAACAAGATCTGGAACGACTTCACCGCACCTCGCGTGCGCTTCGAGGCGAAGAACGCGCAGCTCGACAGCAAACGTGCAATCGCGGACGGCAAGGGCTGGCGCGCGCGCGGTGGCGAGGTGTCCGCGATGACACCCGAGCAGGTCGAGAACGACCGCCGCTGGTGGGAGGCAAACATCTACCGCACGCTCCACCGGCTCGCGAAGGGCGATCCCGATCTCACCCCGCGCGCCGTCGGCACCCACCGACTCGAGGTCTTCCGCGCGGATGGCAAGCGTTTGAACTGGTTCGTGCTCAACCAGCGCGGCGAGCCGATGCAGTTCGGCTCGTGGGATAGCGAGACCGGAGGCTTATTCGGTCCGCTCGCGAGCAACGGCACGGTCAAGTATCCAAAATGGGGCGCGATGCCAGACGGCTCCTGGCGGTATGAAATCGTCCGCTTCAACACAGCGGCGGGAGTCCCCGACAACATTTCCTTCAGCGAACCCTGACATGAAACACATCCGAGTCCTCCTCTCCATCGTGGCGCTGTTTGCCGGCGCTTCGCTTCTGGCCGAAGATGCCGCAGCACCCGCCGCGGCTCCCGCGCCCGCGCCGAAATATTTCCTCATAATCCTGCGACCCGTCGAGCGCCTCCACAACGAGGCCGCGTGGACCGAGGCCGACAACGCGGCGGTCTACGCACACTTCAAGCGACTCCAGGAGGCCGTCGCCGCGGGCAGCGTCATCCTCGCAGGCAGAACCGAGGAGCCACTCGACAAGACGCTTGGCCTCGTGATCTTCAGTGCGGCCGATGAAGCCGAAGCGCGCGCCTTCATGGAAGGCGACCCATGCGTCGCCGCCGGGGTGATGACGGGCGAACTGCGGCCCTACGGACTCGCACTACGGGCGAAGTAGGTCGGCAGTAGACTCTTCATGCTTCGGGCGATTTCCAACGCCCGACGGATGACACTTTTCCTGTTTGCCCGGGGGCGGTTCGCACGCTCACTTCTTTCCTTCCACGATGCAGAAACCCGTTTTCCATGAGATCCCGCTTGGTGAGCCGATTCCCGGCAGGCCGCACTCCGTCTCCGTGAGCCTGCCCACGATCGCGGATATCGTCGGATACGAGAAGGGCGATCCGGCCGTCAGCCGCCGGATCCACACGGGATATCCGCGCTTCGTCATGCATCCGCTCTTGAAGGCCTATGCCTCCGAGTTCGCGAAGCGCCACAAGGCGCGCGACATGGACACCTGGCTGGTTAATTCACCCCTGCTCGCGCACGAGATGGTCGACTACCTCGGCGTCGACGAAGCGCGCATCGTGCGCGAGTTCAATGTGACCGGCGTCTTCCTGCCGCGAGACCCCGCGCTCGCGCAGCGCGCGAAGCAGTTTCTCCAACACACAGGTGGTTTCCTTTCCTCGCGAGAGGCGGAGGACGCACTCATCGAAGCCGGACTCATCCCCAAGCCACCAGCCGAGAAGACCGGCGCCGGTGATCCGTTCCACGCGCTGGCGAAATCACTTCTGCCTTTGTTCAAGGGCGCGGAGGACCGCGACCTGTTGATTTTCCCAAGCGGCATGAGCGCGCTCTACGCCGCTTTTGCGGGCATCAACCAGCTCCGCCACTCCGCCGGCCGTGCCGCGTGGATGCAGGTGGGCTGGCTCTACCTCGATACGATCGAGATCTTTCGAAAACTCACGCCCGATCCGACGATCGACCACCGTGTCGTGCGCGACCCGACGGACATGGAGGAAATCCGCGCCGCGTTCTCGCGAGATGCCGATGCGATTGCCGCGGTCGTCGTCGAGGCGCCGTCGAACCCGCTCGTGCAGACGCCGGACATCCCGACGATTGCGGAGCTTTGTCGCGCGAGCGGCGCGCTGCTGATCGTCGACGTGAGCGTGGCGTCGCCATTCAACGTCGACGCGCTGCGCTTCGCGGACCTCGTCGTCACGAGCCTCACGAAATACTGCGCGTGCGAGGGCGACGTGATCCTTGGCGCGAGTGTCGTGAATCCCGCAAGCCCGTCGGCCGTGCAACTGCGCACCGCGCTCGCGGCGCGCCACGTGGCGCCCTACAAGCGCGATGTCGCGCGGCTCGCAGCCGAGATTCGCGAGGCGCCCGCGGTCGTGAAGACGATCAACGCCAGCGCGGCGCGCGTCGTTGAGTTTCTGCGGTCGCAACCGGAGGTGGCACGCGTTCACTGGGCGCTCGAACCGCGAAGCGCGGCCAACTACCTCGCCGTCGCACGCACGCCGCAGTCGATCGGAGCGATCGTGTCGTTCGAGCTGCGACGCGATATCCCGCTCGCTGCGTTCTACGACCGCGTCGTCCTTCCGAAAGGGCCGAGCTTTGGGATGAAGTCGACGCTGCTGAGCCCGCACATGTATCTCGCGCACTGGGACCTGGTGTCCGATCCTGCGAAACGCGCCGAGCTAGAAGCGGGCGGCCCGCATCCGGAGTTGTTGCGTCTCTCGGTCGGCACGGAGCCCGTCGAGAAGATCATCGAGGCGCTCGAAGAAGCGCTGAGCGCGGCGGCGGCGTAGGTCGCGCGCCCGTCGCGTCGAATCGGATGCCTGTGTAGCCCGCTCCGTGAGGAGCGGGACCGCTTTGCGTCGGTCCAGGCAGATTCCCTGTCCTCACGGACAGGGCCACAACAGAAAGGAAATCTGCCCATCTTCTTCGTGTGTTTCGTCTCATGCCCTGCCAAGCCTTGGCGACGCAGGGCATTCGTGGTGGCATCTTCCGAATGTCTCCACTCGCGCTCGTGCTGGTTCTCATCGCTGCGTTCACGCACGCGACGTGGAACTACGCGGCGAAGCGCTCGGGCGGCGGGCTGCCGTTTGTGTGGCTGACGGGATTGCTCTCCTTTCTCTTCTACATCCCGGCGGTCACGGCCTACACGCTTTGGAAGGAACCCTCGCTGCCTTCGGCCGCGATCTTTCTCTTCATCGGCAGCGGGCTCATCAAGACGAGCTACGCGCTCCTGCTCCAGCGCGGCTACCGGCATGGCGACTTCTCGCTCATCTATCCGCTCGCGCGAGGCACAGGACCACTGCTCTCGACGATCGCCGCGATCGCCATCTTCGGCGAGCGGCCCACCGCTCTCGCACTCGCGGGTGGCGCGGTGATAATCGTAAGCATCTTCTACCTCACGGGAGGCTCGCGTTTGCTACATGCCGATCGCGCGCACTTGCGGAAGGGATTGTTCTTCGGATTCACGTGCGGCTGCTGCGTTGCCGCATACACGGTGTGGGACCAGCGTGCGGTGTCCCACTGGCAGTTGCCGCCGGTGATCTACGACTGCGGCACGCAGATCGTCATGTGCTGCGTGCTCACGCCGTTCGCGTGGCGGCGCCGCGCCGAGGCTGCGCAGGCGTGGCGCGAGCATCGCGGAAAGGTCTTCACGGTCGCGCTTCTCGGCCCGCTTGGCTATGTGCTCATCCTCACGGCGATGAGCTTCACCCCGGTCAGCTACATCGCACCGGCGCGGGAGATCAGCATCCTCATCGGCACGTTTTTTGGAGCGCGCTTGCTCAAGGAATCCGACGCCCCACGGCGCCTGCTAGCCGCGGGTGCGATGGTGCTGGGCGTGGTCGCGCTGGCGCTGGGATGAGCCCCTAGCGCGCGACGGCCGTCCCAATTATGGGACGACCTGTTTGCGAAATCGCATAGGGTTTGTTTCTGGCACCCCTACACGTGTTGCAACTCGTTGTTCCCCAGCCTAGAAGAAACGTTTTCTGTTGGCACAACCCTTGCAACTTTTCAGGCGTATGAGCCGCCCGTCACCTCGTCCCTCCCCCGGTCGCTGACGCCATGATTACCGACCTGCGCTTCGCTTTCAGGCAGCTCACAAAGTCCCCGGGCTTCACGATCGTCGCCATTCTCGCGCTCGCCCTCGGAATCGGCGCCAACACCGCGATCTTCAGCGTCATCAGCTCGGTCTTCCTGCGGCCGCTGCCCTACACCGAGCCCGACCGGCTCGTGCAACTGCGCTCGACCGACACCGAGCACGACCTCATCCGGATTCCGTTTTCCTACCCGCGCTTTCTCGCCGTGCAGGAGCGCCAGGAAGTCTTCAGCGACATGGCGATCGGCGCGTTCAACGGCTTCACCGTCACCGGCCGCGGCGATCCGCAACAGGTCAACGGCTTTCACGCTTCTGCCAACTACCTCTCAATTCTCGGCGTGCAGCCGTTCCTCGGTCGCAACTTCAACGCCGAGGAGAACGCCCGCGGCGGTGCGCAGGTCGTGATGATCAGCCACCAGTTCTGGCGGCAGCAGTTCAACAGCGATCCCGCCGTGCTCGGCCAGCCGCTCACGATCGACAACGTCCCGCACACAATCATCGGGGTGTTGCCCGCCGCGCTCTCCACATTTCCGCTCAACGAGGTCGGCCTCTGGCTGCCGCGCCCCGTAGAGGTGAACTACCTCGTCCCCGCGCAGCTCGACAATGGCTCGTTCTCTTTCAACGTGATCGGCCGGCTCATGGACGGCGTCACGCTCGAGCGCGCCCGCCAGAATCTCGAAGTGATCGCCGCCGCTTACCGCGCCGATCACCCGAAGAACGTCGACGCGCCCTCGATCATCGTGGCCGACCCAGTGCTCGAGGGGCTCGTCGGCGAGCAGCAGAAAACCTACACGCTGCTCTTCGCCGCGGTCGGCTGCGTGCTGCTGATCGCGTGCGCCAACGTCGCGAACCTCATGCTCGCTCGCTTCTCCGGCCGCCGGAAGGAGATCGCGCTTCGCTTCGCGCTCGGAGCAAACCGCGCACACATCGTGCGCCAGTTGCTCGTCGAGAGCCTGCTCGTCGCGCTCGCGGGCGGTGCGCTGGGAATTCTCTTTGCGCGCTGGAGTCTCGACGGCGTGCTCGCTGTCGGCGGCGAACTCATCCCGCGCGCCCTCGAGATCGCAATCGATCCGCGCGCGCTCGCGTTCACGTTCGTTGCCTCGCTCGCCACGGGACTCGCGATCGGGCTGCTGCCCGCGATGCAGGCGTCGGGAGTCGACGTGAACGACGCGTTGAAGGATTCCACGCGCGGCTCGTCGAGCGCCGGACACGGCCGCCTGCGCAACGGTCTGTTGATCGGCGAGATCGCGCTCTCGCTCGTGCTGTTGATCGCTGCGGGCCTCCTGCTCACGAGCTTCGCACGGCTCCAGCGCGTCTCCGCGGGCTTCAACCCCGACGGCGTCCTCGTGGGGTTTCTCAACATTCCAAACACGAAGTACCCGCCCGGCCCCGCGCTCGTGACTTTCTACAACCAGCTCTTCGAGCGGATGCGCACGATCCCCGGCGTGCAGTCCGCAGCGCTCACCGACCGCGTGCCGCTCACGGGCAACACGACGCCCGCGCCGGTAGCTGTCTCCGGCAGGCCGGTCCAGTCGATGGCCGAGCAGGCCTCGGCAAACCGACACCTCGTCTCTCCCGACTTCTTCAAGACCGTCGGCATGCCGCTGTTGCAAGGCCGCGACTTCAATGAACGCGACACGCCGACAAGCCCGCACGTCGTGATCGTGAACGAGGCCTTCGTGCGGCAACACTTCCCCGGCGAGAATCCGATCGGCCGTACGCTCGTCACCGGCATGGCCCAGATGCCCTCGGAGATCGTGGGCATCGTGGGCGACATCCGCGCGACGAACCTCGATACGCCGCCGGCGCCCGATTACTTCCTGCCCGCGCTCCAGCGGCCGGAAGCGTTCACATCGATCCTGCTCCGACTCGCCGCGCCGGAGCCGGGCGCAGGCGGGACCGAGAGAGACCCTGCGGGACTCACCGCGACGCTGCGCGCGGCGTTGCGCGAGGTCGACCCCGACATCCCGCTGCTCGATCCGCAGCCGCTCACCACGCTCGTCGCCAACACCGTGGCCGACCGGCGGCTCGCGATGACGATGCTCGGCGGCTTCGCCGGGCTCGCCCTCGTGCTCGCGAGCATCGGCGTCTACAGCGTGATGGCGTATGTCGTGAGCCAGCGCACCGCCGAGATCGGCATCCGGATGGCGCTCGGCGCCACGCCGCAGTCCGTGCTTCGCATGGTGCTCGCACAAGGCGTGCGACTCGCGGCGATCGGCATTGTGATCGGTGTCGCGGTCGCGCTCGCAGTCACGCGGCTCATGCAGCGCGCGCTGTTCGAGGTGCAGCCGCACGATCCGGGCATCTACATCGGACTCGCCGCGCTGATCCTCGCGGTCGCGTTCATCGCATGCTGGATCCCAGCGCGCCGCGCAACGCGGGTGGATCCGATCACGGCGCTGCGCGCCGAGTGAAAGTGAGAGTGAAAGTGGAAAGGCAACAATCCTCAGCCCGCTGAATTCCACTCCGTCACAATCGAGAATCGAAAATCCAAAATCGAAAATCCTTTCCCCGAGACCCAAGACCCAGTTTCCGCCCCCCTTTCACCCTCACTTTCACTCTCCACTCACTTCCCATGAACGATCTCCGATTCGCATTCCGGCAGCTGGCCAAGTCGCCCGGGTTCACGGCGATCGCGATTCTGACGCTTGCCCTCGGCATCGGCCTGAACACCTCGATGTTTGGCCTGATGAACCTTCTGATCCTGCGGCCGCTGCCGTTTCCAGAGCGCGATCAACTCGTCCGCATTTATCGCACCACGCCGCAGTCGCAAACCGCCGAGCACTACTACCCCGCTTTTCTCGACCTCGCGCCCGAGGTTTCCTCGTTCGCCAATCTCGCGGCCTATCGTTTCTGGAATTACGCGCTAGCAGTCGAGGGCCGCCCGGCGGTCAACCTCAACGGTTATCGCGTCTCCGCCAATCTGTTTCCCACGCTCGGCGTAGAACCCGCGCTCGGCCGCTTCTTCACCGCGGACGAGGATCGACCGGGCAATCACGTCATCGTTCTCGGTTACGCCACCTGGCAGGCCCAGTTCGGCGGCGACCCCGCCGTCGTCGGCCGCACCGTGACGCTCGACAACGAGTCCACCATCATCATCGGGGTCGCGCCCGCCTCCCTTGCTTCGACCTCTCTTCTGGCGCCGGGTGACGTCTTCCGGCCGCTGGCGCTGACCGACTCCGAAAAACGCAGTTACGGAGGCAGCGATACCCGGCTCCTCGCCCGGATGCAGGCCGGGATGACGCTCGAACAATTCAACGCGCGTTTGAAAACCACCGCCGCG
>DATKCJ010000111.1:0-10420 GCA_035513275.1 Opitutaceae bacterium | reverse complement strand
TCGACGGACGAGTCGGCTGCGGCCGGGAGGATGTCCCAGTAGTGGAGAAACGCGTTCTTATTGAAACCGATGTCGACGAACGCGGCCTTCAAGCCGGGGTCGAGGTTCTTGACACGGCCCTTGAAGATGCCGCCGACCATGCGCTCGTCGGAATCGCGCTCGATTTCGAACTTGTCGAGGATGCCCTCGACGAGTTGTGCGACCCGCTTTTCGAGCGGCTCGGAGTTGATGATAAGTTCGCGGAAGGTGGCCTTCTCTTTGCGGAAGACGCCGAGGACCTTCTGAATGAACGGCCGTTGCTTGGCGCGCTCGCGCGCTTCGTTCCGTATCTCGGCCGGATTTACCGGCTCGGAGTCGCTTTCGTGCGGTGGCCTCGAGAGTTCCTCTTCATGCGTGTTGGCGAGCTCCGGATTTTCCGGGGCCGCGTTGGATTGTTCGCTCATGGTGCGGTATGTCCTTGTTTCGGACGGGGCTCCGCGGTCGGTCGGTGCGCGTGCGACCGGAGTGGAACAGAGGGAGGGTCAGGGGGAGGGGCATATCAGAAATCCCTCCTGAACCGGTAAACGCTCTGGACCAATCCTTGCAGCAAACAACAACCTAGCACAAAGGAGCCTCCGTAACTGATGAAGGGAAGCGGCAGTCCGGTGATGGGAACGAGCCCGATGGTCATGGCGATGTTTATGAAAATGTGAACGGCCAGGATCACAGTTGCGCCGAGGGCGAGCAACGTGCCGAACCGGTCGCGTGCTATGCCCGCGATCCGGATGCCGTTCACCAAAACCAGACCAAAGAGGCCCAACACCGTCAGACCTCCCATTAAACCTGTCTCCTCCGCGATGACGGAGAAGATAAAATCATTGTGGGCCACTCCGCGCGGGAGGTAGCCGAGCTTTGCCTGAGTCCCCTCAGTCCAGCCCTTTCCGGTCAAGCCGCCTGAGCCGACCGAGATCAGCGACTGCCGCAGGTTCCAACCGATGCCTGCGGGCTCGATCTCCTCGGGGTCGACCAGCGACAGGATGCGGTTCCGCTGGTAGTCGCGCAGGGGAATCCAGGATTGCTGCTCGTAGCGCCCGTGATCGGCACTGAAGGACAAGTTGTTGTCCTTCATGAAGTGGTAGTAAGCCCAGGTGTCCGCGGATACGGCACCCACCAGCGCGACAAACGCCAGCACCGCGCCGATGAAAAAACGCCGCGACAATTTCGCGACGTAAAGCATTGAAAAGACCATTGGGGGAATCACGAGGGCCGTCCCGAGGTCCGGCTGGGCCATTATCAAGAGCATCGGGATTCCTACCGCAAGTGCCAATTTGCCAAGGACCTGCAGAGATTGCCGCACGGAGCCCACTTCGTTTCGCGCCAGGATGCTCGCGCAAATCAGTAGCGTCGAAAGCTTTGCGAGTTCGGATGGCTGGAAGGAAACGGGGCCTAGGTCAATCCATCGCACGGCTCCGAATCGCTCCGAGCCAAAAAACAGGACCCACAACAAGAGCACGAGGCAGAATGCGTAAATCCAGTGGGCCAGTTTGAGCCACAACTTGTAATCGGCCATCGACACGGTGATGTAGAGACCCGCACCCGCGACGATCCAGACGATCTGTTGCGACCACTGGGTTCGCCCCGTGGCGAGGTTCGCACTGTAGATGAATGCGATACCGATGACCGTCAGCACGATCATGCAGGCGGGATTGAGCCAGTCGAAACGGTGGCGTGTTGTGAATCGAAACAGAGACGAAAGGCTTGGGCGCAGGCTTTCCTTCACGAGGGTTTTTACAAGGAAGCAGTTGGCGGTGCCGGCGCAACACTCACGTGGGCATTGGGGCTGATTTCGACGAATTTGAGAAGGATTGCCATTTGGATTCACGCACCTACGGTTGCGTCCCGCCTCATAACCAGACTCCCCAGGCGGCCTTCTTTTGAGTTCATCAGGCGAGCCACTAATCCTAGTCACAATCCTTGCGGTCCTTTCGGGTGCCGGCGTCGGGTTTGTGCTCACTTGGGTCCTCATGCGTCATTTCCGGCGGCTGGCCCAGGAGAAGGCCGGGACGATCCTCGAACTGGCGCGTCGCGAGGCCGCGGTTTCAGCCCAGGAACTCAGGGCCACCGCCGAAGAAGAACTCGCCCGGACCCGATCCGAGCACGCCCGGGAATTCGACCGTCGCGAGGTCGAGATCGAGGCGAAGCTGCGCGAAATCCGTTCGCACGAGGAATCTCTCGCCCTGCTCGATTTCCAACTCGATGCGCGCCAGGAACGGCTCGCGCGCGAAGCCGCTGCCATCAAGCAGGGCCGTGACGCGGTGCGCGAAAAATCCCTCAGCCTTCGCAAGCGGCTCGAGGGCGTGGCAAACCTCGATGCCGAGGAGATCCGCCAGGCGCTGCGCGACGAAGTCCTTCTCGAGTGTCAAGAGGAGCTGCGCGCGCTTCGCAAGGACGTGCTCGATCAATCTGAGGCGGAGGTGAAGCACGAGGCGCAGAAGCTTCTCGTCACATCGATGCAGCGGCTTGCCGCCCGGCCGAACCACGACATCACGACCACCATCGTGAACCTCCCGAGCGAGGAGATGAAGGGCCGCATCATCGGACGCGAGGGTCGCAACATCAAATCCTTCGAGGCTTCCACCGGTGTCACACTCCTGATCGACGAGACGCCACAAACGGTGCTCGTTTCTTCGTTCGATCCGGTTCGCCGCGAAGTGGCGCGCCTCGCGCTCGAGGCGCTCGTGACCGATGGCCGGATCCATCCGGCAAGCATCGAGGAAAGTGTCGTGAAGGCGAAATCGGAGGTGGATCAGAACGTCCTCGCCGCCGCGCACGACGCGGTCGACCGGCTCAAGATAACCGGCATCCATCCTGAGATACTGCAGATCCTCGGCCGGCTGCGTTTCCGGTTTTCGATGTCGCAAAACGTGCTCGACCACTCGATCGAGGTGGCCGAGTTCTGCGGCATGCTCGCCAGCGAGATCGGGCTCGACCCGAACGTCGCGAAGCGCGCCGGGCTTCTGCACGACATGGGCAAGGCGATCTCCGCCGAAAATGGCGGCAGCCACGCGCTCATCGGCGCCGAGTTTGCGCGCCGGCTTGGCGAGACCCCAATCGTCGTCAATGCCATCGCCTCCCACCACGAGGAGGTAAAGCCCGAGACGCTCTACGCCGGACTCGTCATTCTCGCCGACGCCATTTCCGCGATGCGGCCGGGTGCGCGCGCCGAGTCGATCGCCGCCTATGTCGAGCGGCTCCAGAAACTCGAAGGCATCGCCAGCTCGGTGGCAGGTGTGCATCAAGCGTTCGCGATCCAGGCAGGCCGCGAAGTGCGCGTGATTGTGCAACCTGAAATCGTCTCCGACGATCAGGCTCGCGAGGTCTCTCGCCTGATCCGCAAGCGCGTCGAGGCCGAGCTGCAGTTCCCCGGCTCCATCAAGATCATCGTGATCCGCGAGCAGCGCTTCACGGAAATCGCCACCTGAGCGAAGGCAGTAGTGAGTAGCGGGTAGCGAGTAGCGAGCATGTCTGAGAAATCCCAGTCCTTTCGCGACGTTCTTGTGAGGCAGAAGGCACACGCTTTCGCCCTCGCGGTCTGGCGTGTAACTGCGTCGTTTCCCAGGGAGGAGTTGTTCGTGATCACCGCTCTATTGAGGCGCGCCGCGATGAGCATTCCCTCGAACTTTGTGGAGGGATTCCGGAAGCGGACAAAGCCCGACAAGCTTCGTTTCTACAACATTGCCCAAGGTTCCGCCGACGAGGCGCTCTACCAACTCAGCCTCGACCACGACCTCGGCCACGCGGACACCACATCGCTGCAGGCCGATCTAGAGGAAGTCTCCCGGCTTCTCCAAGGCTACATCAACGGTCTGGAACGCGACGGCTCCTGACTACCCGCTTCGCGCGTTTCCGCGAAGGATTGTTCAGAGTGTATCCCGCATCGAAGTCTGAAAATCTACTCGCTACTCGCTAGCCACTACTCGCTACTTTCCCCAGGGCTGATCCGAAGATTCTCGAGACGTTTCCGAACCCGGCGCCGGGTCGCCGCTACATGATCGAGCACACGCATCACGAGTTCACCTCGGTGTGCCCGAAGACCGGTCATCCGGACTTCGCAGATATTACCGTCCGCTACATCGCTGGCCGCGACTGCGTGGAGCTGAAGTCGCTCAAGCTTTACTTCCACGGCTACCGCAACGAGGGGATTTTCTTCGAGGCCGTCACCAACAAGATCCTCGACGACCTCGTCGCGGTGTTGAAGCCGCGGGAGATGACGATCGTGGCCAACTGGCGCGCGCGCGGCGGCTTCACGTCGATCATCACGGCCACGCACACCGGCCGGCGATCGCGCAAGTAGGGCTGACGAGACTTCCGGGCTGGCTTGCTTTGGTCGGTCGCAATCATTTCAGCGGATCGGCTTTCTTGTGGGTCGGGCTTTACGCCCGACTGTCTTTTTTGGTCGGATTTTATCCCCGACAGTTTGGAACTTGCGATCAGTCGAGCCCATAAAGCCCGACCCACCATTTTGACCTCTGAGATAAGACGCGAAGATTGGCTCGATAAGCGCCGGGGAACTTTCCTCAATCACGGTGCCACACTCATGCACTGGAAAGAGACACCGATTCACTTCATCGACTTCGAGGGCGCGCGCGGCTGCGGCGTGCTCGAATACGGCGTGGCCACGGTGCTCGGCGGCGAGATCGTCGCAACGGCGACTCGACTTTGTCGCGCCAATGGTCGGGTGCGCGCGGAGGACACCGCTGTGCACGGGATCCGCAGCGAAGACACGGGCGACGCAGCGCCCTTTGCTGACGACTGGGAGATGTTCGCGGGCATGCGCGCGCGCGGGCCGTTCGCGGCGCACTTTTCCTCGACCGAGGATTCGCTCATCCGCCTGGTGTGGCCATATGCCCGGATGTCGCCTGACTATTCGCGACCCGGCGGCACGAGCGCCGAGTGGGGTCCTTGGATCGACACGGGCCGGATCATTCCCGGCTGCTTGCAGGGATTTCGATCTGCGCGGCTCGAGGATCTCGTGGGCGATTGCGGCGTGCAGTCGGAGCTCGACGGACTCGCCGCGCGAAATTGTCCTGTGGGACGCGCGCGCTTTCACGCGGCGCTCTACGACGCGATTGCCGCGGCGTTGCTTCTCATCTCGCTCGGGCGACGCGCGGAGTTCGAGGGCATGACACTGCCGTGGCTCTTCGCACACAGCGTGATGGCCGCCGATGCACGCGATGACCTTCGGCAGGAGCGGTTGTTCTGAGTGAGGTTTTCGTCAGGGCGAAAACCTAGAACCACTTTCGCCGCTTCAGGAACACGAACATGATCGCCGTGGAGA
Source organism: Opitutaceae bacterium (assembly GCA_035513275.1). Classification (GTDB taxonomy): domain Bacteria; phylum Verrucomicrobiota; class Verrucomicrobiia; order Opitutales; family Opitutaceae; genus DATKCJ01. The sequence goes on along the minus strand of DATKCJ010000111.1, from coordinate 5,103 downwards.
CGATCGTGACGGCGAGCGTCACCCAATAGGCGGTCTTCGACGAGAGCAGCGGCATCTCGTGAAAGTTCATCGCGAACCAACTGCCAATCAGCAGCAGCGGGATCGTGACAGCCGTGAGACCGGTGAGCACGCGAATGCCCGCATTTGCCTCGTGCGACGAGCGGTTGAGATGGATGCGAAACGCAAAGATGAGCTGCTCCGACCATCCCTTGGCCTGCTCCTCGATGCGCACAAGATCGTCGGAGAGATCGCGCAGGTAGGGCAGCAGCTTTGGCCGGAAGAAGGGCGTCTTGCCGAGCGCGAGTTGCGCGACGATCTCGCGCTGCGGGCGGATGGTGACGCGGAGTGTCGTAAGGCTCTCGCGCGTCTCGATGATGTCCTGCATGAGACTTCCCTTTCCGCGGGCGAGGACCGACTCCTCGATCGTCTCGACATCCTGCCGGAGCTCCTCGAGCGCGGGCTTGTAGTTCTCGACGATGAGATCGAGCAATGTGTGGGCGAAGCGATCGGGCCCGCGGACGAGCGTCGCTGTGTTCTTGCGAAAGCGCTCCATCGCGGCGACAAGCGGCTTGAGCGGACGCCGGTGGAAGGTCACGAGAAAGTTGCGGCCCAGGATCAGGTCGAGCTCCGTCGTGCTGAACTTCTCGGCTCGCGTGTAGTCGACCGCATGCATCACGAAGTAGAGGTAGTTCTCCATCTCCTCGAACTTCGGCAGCGGCGAGTCCTGCACGCAGTCCTCGATGGTGAGCGGATGAATGCCAAAGGCATCCTGCATCACCACACGGACTTCCTCTTCGGTGGCCGCGTCGAGGTCGACCCAGATCATCACGCCAGGCTCTGCGAGCAAAGTCGCCATCGTGCCGACGGGCGGATTCTCCGTGGCGAATTTGTGGTCGCGATAGACGAGCGATTGGATCATCAGGAATTTGCCTGGAGGCGCTTCAGAGCGCCCCGCGAACTCGGGGAGTCGTAGTTGCTGCGTCGCACCCATCCCGGCAAATTCCTAAGCCAGCGCTGCGCGCTGGGAGAAACCAGGAGAAGGGATTGCTTCCGGCACGGAGTGCCGGCTTAGGAATCTGCCGGGAGAAGGGATTCGTCATCAGGAAGGATGTTGAAGAACTCGTTGTGTGTTCTGCGCTGAAACCGGCAGATTCCTAGAGCCAGCCGCGGCGTTTGCACCAGATAAACATGATGCCTGTGCTCACGATCATGGCCCCAAGCGCGATCGGGTAACCGAGCGGGCTCGCGAGTTCTGGCATGTGCTCGAAGTTCATGCCGAACCAGGTGCCGATCATGATCGGTGGTAGCGAAATCGCGGTGAGCGCGGTGAGGACCTTGATGCCCTCGTTCGCTTCGCTCGCGGACTTGTTGAGATAAAGGTCGAAGCAGAGCAGGAGCTGGTCGGCGAGACCTGTCGCAGCCTCATCGAACCGCATGAGGTTGTCCTTCAGGTCGCGGAAGTAGGGAAGCATGAGCGCGCGCACGATCTTGCTCTCCCCGATCACGATGCGGGCCATGAGATCGCGCTGGGGGCGGATGATCCGGCGGAAGTCGGCGAGCTCGGAGCGGAATTGCACGAGGTCGTTGATGAGCGTCGGCGGGGTTTCCTTGAGGACGGCATCCTCGATGCCGTCGATCTCCGCGCGAAGCTCGTCGAGCACGGGCTTGTAGAGGTCGACGAGCTGGTCGATGAGGATGTGCGCGAGTCGGTCGGGTGCTCGAGCGACGATGCCGGTGGCCTTCGCACATCGATCGACGAGGGATTGCACGGACTTCAGCGGCTTGCGGTGGAACGTGACCAGGAATCCCTTGCCGAGAAACAGGTCTAGTTCCGTGGTGTTGAACTGCTCGGCGCGCGAAAAGTCCACGGCATGCGTGACGATGAACAAGTAGTCCTCGTAGTCCTCGATCTTGGGAAGGCTGCTCGGCGTCACACAGTCCTCGATCGCGAGCGGGTGGAACGCGAAGACGTTTTCGAGGATGAGCTTGATCTCCTCGTCGGTCGGGTCGTCGAGGTCGACCCAGATGTGCAGGCCCTTGTCCGCGCGGATGAGGCGCAGTGCCTCGATCTCCAGGTCGCGGCCGACGGGTTTTCCTTCGCTGAATACGAACGATCGGATCATGTGCGAGGCCCTCGCTTGGGCGTTTGCGCGATCGTGCCCGCGGTCCGAATCAAGGCAAGCTCTCGGGGCGCGATCAGAGCGCGGCGGTCTGCGCGCCCTCGGCCGTTGCGATCGCGGAAATGAATTCCTCGGAATTCTTCGCAGTCATCAACGCATCGCGAAGCGACGGCTCCTTCAGGAGGCGGCAAAGGTGGCCGACGACGAGGAGGTATTCCATGGGCATCGATTTGGGGGTCGCGATGACGAAGATGAGCCGCACGAGCTGGCCGGAGCTGTCGAATGCCACGCCCTGGGTCGAACGACCCACCGCGAGTACGATCCGCGAGGCGTGTTCGGTGCGCGCGTGCGGCAGGGCGACCTCGTTGCCGATGCAGGTGGGCTCCACGCGCTCGCGTGCGAGCAGCTCGTTGTAGAACGCCTGGAAATTAGCGAGGTCGGGGTTGCCCTCGAGCATCCGCGCGACCTCGTGGATCGCGGGCGAGCGCCGCGTCTCACGGATTTCGAGTGCGACCCGCGATGGATCGAGCAGTTGGGCGATGCTGACGGCCATGATTTGCGAAATTGTGGGCGGGACGGCTCTAGAAAACGGCAACATGCCCCGCGCCGCTTGCGCTGGCAAGGCGCGAAGCGGGTGCGGAGGGTTTGGCGTTGAGGCGCCGCGGCGTTGCTACATAAACGCCGGGGATGAAACGCTTCCTCGCCCCGGTTCTCCTGATTCTTTCGTGCACAGTCGCGGCGGCCGCTGACGCACCGTTCACCTCGACACTCACTCCTGAGGAGCGCAATGCCGCCGGGGTCGACGCGCTCACTCCAGCGCAACTCGTCCAGCTCGACGCACTCGTGCTTCGCTACAAGTCCGGCGAAGTGGCGCGTGAGGTGGACGTGGCCGTGAAGGTCGCCCGCGAGGAGGAGAAACAGGAGGCACGCCGGCGCGTGATGAAAGAGGAAAAGCTCTATGTGGAGTCACGAATTGTCGGTGATATCTCCGGATGGAAAGGCGGCACCATGTTCCACCTCGAGAATGGCGAGATCTGGCAGCAGTCCAACCAGGAGAGCTACTACTACGGTCGCGTGAGCAACCCGAAGGTCGTGATCAAGGAGGCTGGTCTCAGCGGCAACTGGATGTTCATCGAAGGCTTTCCTCCGCTGCGGGTGCGGCGGGTGAAGTAGCCCGCGCCGGCGGGCCGGTTCACTCTGGCGGAGGCTGGTCGGTGGCGGCAGGGGGTGGGCCCGAATCTTCAGGTGTCGCCTGTTCCGCCGCCTCCTCCTCGTCGGATTCGACGACGCGCGCGATCGCGAGCAGCTTGTCGTTGCCGTCGAGATTGACGAGGCGCACGCCCTTCGCGCCGCGGCCGGTCTCGCGGATGCCGTCGACTTTCGTGCGCACGCTCTGTCCGCCGGCGGTGAGCAGCATGATCTGGTCGCTGTCGCGCACGGCGAGAGCGCCCGCGACGGCGATCGAGCCGTCGTCGGGAAGTTCGATCGCCTTGACGCCCGTGCCGCCGCGGCGGATGAGGCGGTAGTCGGAGAACGGCGTGCGCTTGCCGACTCCGTCTTCGCGTGCGATGAGGAGCCGAGCCGCGGGATCGCAGACTTCGATCGCCTCGAGGTAGTCGCCGGCCTTCTTGAAACGCATGCCTGTGACGCCTCCTGTCGCGCGGCCCATCGGGCGCAGGCCGTAGCGCACTCCCGAGTCATCTTCCTCGCCACCTGCCTCGGGCGCGTCTGTTTCGACTTCGGGTTCATTTGGTTCGGCGCCCTGATCGCCGCCGAGCGGTCCCTCTTGGAAACGCACAGCCAGGCCGAGGCGCGAGACGAGTATTATCTCGTCCGTGCCGGTGGTGAGCACGCCACCGATGACGTTGTCGCCCTCGCGCAGGTTGATCGCATTCAGCCCGCCTTCGCGCTCGCGCGTGGCGCCTTCGTATTCTGACAAGGAAGTCTTCTTTACGATGCCGCCGTGCGTGGCGAGCACGAGGTAGCGATCCTCCTCGAACGACGTGAAGCACACCATCGCGGCGATCTTCTCGTCCTTGCCGAGCGAGAGGAAGCTGGCGACGGATTTGCCCTTCGACGTGCGTGCGCCCTCGGGCACCTCGTAGACTTTCTTGGCGAGGCACTGGCCCGCAGAGGTGACAAAAAGGATGTAGTCGTGCGTCGACGCGGTGAACAAGTGGCTGACGAAGTCCGTGTCGTAGGTCTCCGTGCCGATGATTCCCTTGCCCCCGCGCTTCTGCACGCGGTAGTCGGCGACGGGCGTGCGCTTGATGAATCCCTGGTGCGAGACGGTGATGACGCAGCCGATGTTCGCGATGACGTCCTCCATCCGCAGCTCGCCCTCGGCGGGAATGAGCTGGGTGCGGCGTGGGCTTGCGTGGCGATCCTTGAGGACGAGAAGCTCCTGCTTGATGAGCCCCATGAGCCTGGCCTCCGACGCGAGGATCGCGCGCAGCTCATCGATGATGCGCATCAGCTCCATGTATTCCGCCTCGATCTTTTCGCGCTCGAGGCCGGTGAGCTGGTAGAGGCGGAGCTCGAGGATCGCGTTGGTCTGGATCTCCGAGAGGGGGTACTTGGCCATGAGGCGCTGCTTTGCCTCCTCCTTGTCCTTCGACGAGCGGATCACCTTCACGAAATCGTCTAGGTTATCGAGGGCGATGATGTAACCCTCGAGGATGTGGGCGCGTTCCTCGGCCTGGCGGAGGCGGAACTGCGTGCGGCGCGTGACGACGTCGCGGCGGTGGTCGAGGTAGCAATCGAGCAGTTCCTTCACGTTCATCTGCTTCGGCCGCTTCTGGTCGAGGGCGAGGAGGATGACGCCGAAGGAGGACTCGAGGGCCGTCTTCTGGTAAAGCTGGTTGATGACGACCTGGGCCTGTTCGCCCCGCTTGAGCTCGACGACAAGGCGGGTGTTCTCGTCGGACTCGTCGCGAAGGTCGCGGATGCCGTCGATCTCCTTCTCGCGCACGAGCTCGGCGAT
>DATKCJ010000110.1:0-20352 GCA_035513275.1 Opitutaceae bacterium | reverse complement strand
CGGCAAGCGGCGCGCAAAAGGCAGAGCCTGCAGCCAGAGTGAAGCCTGCCGGGGAGATCGTGATCGGGCTCGTGCACGACCGAGTCGTCGGAATCGACTACGATCATGATTCCAAACGTGCCCGTCCTGAAATGCAGATGCCGCAGGATCGCGGGGAGAACTTGCAGCACCGACGGCCAGCCGCGCGCGCGGAGCTGCGGCTTCACGAATTTCAACCGGTCGCCAAGCACTGCGTTTGCGATCGCCCGCAGCGCAGCTTCGTCGCCCGGCGACTCGCTGAGAGTTGCGACCTTCATTCCTCGTCGGGCACGCCGCCGAGCACGCCGCTGAACCAAAGGTCGCCGAGACTCGCCTCTGAAAGAAGCTCTTTCAAATCCGGAAACTCCGAGAGCTTTCTGAAACCCGCGCGCGCGCCGGTTTTCTCCGCGATGATGACTTCCTCCGGCTGGTCGCGGAAGAGGTCGAGCAGGTAGGGCGAGTGCGTCGTCGCAAGCACCTGGCACGATGGAGCGTCGTCGGTGGGATGGCTCAACCGATAGAGTGCGTCGCGCGCCTCGCGAAGCACGCGCGGGTGCAGGCCACGATCGATCTCCTCGATGCAGAGCAGCGACGGCCGCGGTGCGGCTGACGCGAGAAAGAGAATGCCGAGAAGAGCCAGCGTCCCTTGCGAAAGGTCACCAGCGCCGATCGCGTGGCCCTCGTCGCGCAGTTCGAACTCGATCTCAACGTTCCCGCGGGTCGCGACCGTTTCGATCTTGGAAAATTCCGGGAGTATCCGCGTGAACTCCGCCACGATCGCCGAGAAGTCCGAGGGAGCCTTTCCGTTCAATGAGTGAAGCGCTGCCGCGATGTTCGCCCCGTCCTCGGCGAGCTCGCACGGTGCATCCGCGCTGCACGGCCGCGCCATCGCGACCGGGTCGAGCGCGTGGAAGCGAATCATCGAAAGCTTGTCGGCCAGCGCACGCCAGTTCTGCTGGGCCGCGTCGGTTCCCACGAGTTGCAATCCATCGCACGCAAGATCGGGCGTGCAGGAGAGGACGACTGAAAGTCCCGATTGCGGCGGGTCAAAGTGGAACTCGAGCCGCGACGCGCGCGGTGGGGCTGGCACCGAACTGGTAACAATCGGAAGCGACGCGAGATTTCGAAGCCGCCGGATCGCCTCGATCACGCTCGTCTTGCCGCTGCCATTCGGACCGATGATGAGGTTGAACGGCGAGAATTCGATCCGCGCCTCACGCAGGATCTTGAAGTCCTTGAAATCGATGGAGGCGATCACGAGACCAAAGTTACGATCCAGGATGCCGAGGGTCAAACAGCGTCGCGGTGGAGCGACCCAACCGAAGGGTATCGCTCTTGATTCTTGCCGCTCCGAGTGATGGCGGTGGGGCGGCAGCGCTACGCGCGAGCGTCTTGGAGTGCGGCAGTCCTCTGCCGCTTTTTGTGAATGTCCGGTGGCCCACGCCACGAAAGCGCCACGGGAGTGGCGCACTCCAAGGCGCCTTCGGCGCACGAAAACCATCGGCGCGTTGGGGGTTCTGCTGGCCAGCAACGCGCTCCACCTCGGAGCCCTACTCAATGCCGGTCGACGACGACAATGTCGTCGTGGTGCACGCTGCACCAGACGCGGTCGCCCTTGCGCCAGGAGCGCTTGTGCGCGCTGGCGTTGGCCACGCTCGCCCTCAACGCGGAGCCGCCTTCAAGAAGGATCCGCAGCTCGGCGAATGCACCGCGGAAGATCACGTCCTCAATCGCGCCGGGAAATGCGCCCATGAGGCCCTCGGACGAGTCGCTCAGGTGAATCTTCTCGGGGCGGATCGACAGGAGCACATCGGCGCAGTCGGCCGCGATGCCTTCGCCGCGGAAGAGAACGACGGCGCCCTCGCCTATCCTCGCTTCGCACTGGCCGTTGTTGCGGACCGCGAGGACTTCGCCGCGCACGAGATTCGCCGCGCCGACGAAGTCGGCGGCAAACGCGGTCGCCGGGTGTTCGTAGATCTCGTCGGCCGCGTCGATCTGCTCGATCCGGCCCTTGTTCACGACGGCGATCCGGTCGGACATCGTGAGCGCCTCCTCCTGATCGTGCGTGACGAACACGAAGGTAATACCGAGACGTTGCTGGATGCGCTTGAGCTCGATCTGCATCATCTCGCGGAGCTTCGCGTCGAGAGCGGAGAGCGGCTCGTCGAGGAGCAGCACCTTCGGTCGGCACACGAGTGCCCGTGCGAGCGCCACGCGCTGGCGCTGGCCGCCGGAGAGTTCGCTCGTCCTGCGGGAGCCGAGTCCGTCGAGCGCGACGAGATCGAGCGCATCCTTCACGCGGGTCTTGATTTCCGAGGAGTCGACGCCGCGCATGCGCAGGCCGAAGGCGACATTGCCCTCGACGGTGAGATGCGGGAACAGCGCGTAGCTCTGGAAAACCTGGTTCACGTCGCGCTTGTGCGGCGGCACATGGCTGACATCGCCCCCGGCGAGGACGACCTGGCCCTCGTCGGGCACCTCGAATCCCGAGAGCAGGCGTAAGATGGTGGTCTTGCCGCAGCCTGACGGGCCGAGGAGCGTGAGAAACTCGCCGTCGCGGATCTGGAGATCGACGGCGTTGACCGCTGTCACTGAGCCGTAGCGCTTGGTGACGCTACGAAGCTCCATCGCGAAGCCGTTGGATCCGTGGGATCCGTTTGATCCATTCGAGTAGCCGTTCGATCCACTCATGCCTTCGATTCCCTTTCCCTGAGAACGCTGTAAACAGCAACAAAGATTATCAGGAAACAAATTCCGAGCGCCGCGCCGAACGGCCAGTTTCGCGCCGCGCCGAACTGCGCCTGGATCACGTTGCCGACCATCGGCACGCGCGCACCGCCCATGAGGTCGGTGATCGCGAACATCCCGATCGCTGGCACAAACACGAGCAACACGCCCGCGCTCACGCCGGGCCACGTGAGCGGAAGGATCACGCGGAAGAACGTGCGGATCGCGCCGGCGCCCAGATCCTGCGAGGCCTCGATGACCGACTCGTCGAGTTTCTCGGCGCTGCTGTAGATCGGCAGGATCATGAACGGCAGGTAGGCGTAGACGAGGCCGATGATGACGGCCGTGGGCGTGTAGAGTATCGAGAGCGGCTCGGTGATCAGCCGCGCCGATTGGAGAAACGCACTGACGATTCCCTCGGCCTTCAGCAACGAGATCCACGCATAGGTGCGCAAGAGGAAGCTGATCCAGAACGGAAGCATGACCAGCAGGAGCAGTTTCGAGCGCAGCGCCGGGCGTGCACGCGCGATGAACCACGCCACCGGGTATCCGATCGTCACGCAGAATGCCGTGGTGAGCGCGGCATACCAGATGGACATCATCAGTATCTTCAAATACCGCGCGTCGAACGCGCGCCCGTAGTTCTCCCAGGTGAATGAGAAGACCGCCTCGCCGAAGGATCCACGCTGGCAGAAACTGTAGACGAGCAGAATCAGCGTCGGGATGACGACGAACGCGACCAGCCACAGGATCATAGGAGCCAGAAGCAGCCAGCCCATCAACCCGGGGGCGCGCCGTGCCTGGCTGCCCCCCGATGCGGAAATGCTGAGCGTGTTCATTGTAGCCATATCCAATCAGGCGAATGTAGCCGCCGAGGTAACGAGGCAGAGAACTGGCGAACTGCCCAAGACTGCCTCGTGACCTCGGCAGCTACAAAACAGCGGAGCACTCGTGGAACCCGCGCTCGGAGATCGCGGGCTACCGGGAGGCGGTCGCTGGGGAGAACGTCCATCAATTGCGCGATCTCGCGGCTCAAAGCTCCGACTTGAGTTCGGTCATCAGGTCGTCGATTTGCGTGGCGACATTGCCGATTTCCTTGAAGGTCTCGAGCTTTCCGGTCGCCGGATAGCTCGCACCGTTCTTGAGCTGCTCCTCGGTGAGAAGCTTGCGCGCCTCGAGGTTCGGATTGGTGTAGGGAAACTCGTCGGAGATGACCTTCGAGACCTCGGGCTTGAGGATGTAGTTGATGAACTTCTCGGCGGCGGCCTTGTTCTTCGCGCCCTTTGGAATCGCGAGGCTGTCGATGAACATGTGCGCGCCTTCCTTCGGGAGGATGTAGGTGAACTTCGGATCCTCCTGAATGAGGATCGCGCCCTCGCCGGACCACACGATGCCCATGTCGACCTCGCCGTTGAGGAGCGCGGTCTTCGGGCTCGCTGAGTCGAAGATCTTCACGTTCTTGAGCCACGCGGCGATGAGCGGCTTCACCTCGGCCAGTGTCGCGGGGGTGATGTCGTTTATGCTGCGGCCCTTCGCGGCGAGCGCCCAACTGACGATCTCGCGGCCGTCGTCGAGGACGACGAGACGGCCCTTGTGCGCATCGCTGAAGAAGTCGGCGTAGCCGGTGACCGGCTTCGTGACCTTCGCGGTGTTCACGGCGATGCCAACCGTGCCGACCATGTAGGGGACAGAGTATTTGTTCGCAGGGTCAAAAGGCAGATCGAGGTATTGCGGCGAGAGGTTCGAGAAGTTCGGGATGTTCGCACGGTCGATCGGCATGAGCCGGTCGGCCGCAATGAGCGCCTCGATCATGTATTCGGAGGGCTGGATGAGGTCGTATGTCCCGCCCCCTCCAACGAGCTTGGCAACCATCGCCTCGTTCGAGTCGTAGCTCTCGTAGTTCACCTTGATTCCGGTTTCCTCGGTGAAACCGTCGATGACCGACTGCGGGACGTATTCCGACCAGGCGAAGAGGTTGAGCTCCTGTGCGCTGGCGAACGATGCCACGGCGAGCATGGCGGCAACTATCAGGGAACGTTTCATTTTCATGTTTGGGTGTTTATCAATCACCGGCGGCAGGCCGGCGTCTCTGGCGCAGAATTTCCATCAGGATCAGGATGAGGGCGGTGACGGCCACGAAGAGCGTCGAGAGCGCGTTGATCATCGGGTTGAGGCCGACCTTCGCCATGTCGTAGATCCGAAGTGGCAACGTCTTTGAGGCTGCATCGGTCGTGAAGTAGGACACGATCACCTCGTCGAGCGACAACGCGAACGCCATCAGGCCGCCCGCGGCGATTGCCGGCATCAGATACGGCACGATTACGTAGACGAACGCGCGCGCCGGTCCGGCACCGAGATCCATCGCCGCTTCTTCGAGCGCCGGATCGAGGCCGGCGAGGCGCGCACGCACCGCGGCCATCACGAAGGGAAAGCAAAACGTCGCGTGCGCGAGGATGACAGTCGTGTGGCCGAGCGACAGCGATATCGACTTGTAGAAAACGAGCAGGCTGATGCCCATGATCACCTCGGGCACAACCATCGGCAGGTAGGCCGCGGTTTCGATGATCCCCGAGTGCCGGTAGCGGAAGCGATACATGAGCCACGCGCCGCCCGTGCCGAGGAACACCGAGAGCACCGTGCTCGCGCAGGCGATGACGATGCTGTTCTTGAATCCGTCGATGAGCCGCACGTTTCCGAGGAGCTCGAGATACCACTTCCACGTGAAGCCCTCCCAGACGATGTTCAGCTTCGAGCTGTTGAATGAGTAGACGACGAGGAAGACGATCGGGAAATACAGGAAGATCAGGACGAGCACCGTCCAGCCGCCGCAAAGTGCGTTCGCCAGTCGCATGCCACCGGGAAGCTTCCAACCTCGTCTCATCGGTAAGACGCCATTTTTATCGTGAATATTGCTCCGCTTGTCTTTCCCGCAAGGGGAATTGCGGTGCGCGGCGCAAAGTTTTCGCGCGACGTTTCAGTTGTCGCCCACGAGTTCCAAGTAGCGCGGGTCTCCGACCCGCGTCGGCAGGTCGAAGACCTGCCCTACCGCCTTTGCGCGAGCGCGAGCCCGACCGAAAGCAGCACGCCGTATGCGAGCAGCAGCGCGGCCGTGCGGCCGAGCAGTCGGATCAACTTCGGCGGCGTCGCACTTGGGCGAAGCGAAACGATATTCCACACTGCGAGCGGAAGCGTCACGAGCGGCAGGAGCAGCCACGGCGAACCACTGCGCAGCCAGAGCGCGACGACCCCGGCGAACGCCGCGGCGTTCGAGCCGACGTATTGGATTCGCGCCGCGCACTCACCGAGGATCACGACGAGCGTGCGCTTGCCGACGGCTGCGTCGCCATCGCGGTCGCGATAGTTGTTGGCGACGAGAAGATTCGTCGAGAGCAGTCCGATCGCCGCACCCGTGAGCCAGACGTCGACGCCGGGCGCACCTGCCTGCACGAAGTAAGTCGTGCTGACCGCCACCAGTCCGAAAAAGATGAAGACAAATAGGTCGCCGAGGCCGTTGTAGGCGAGCGGGTATGGTCCGCCCGTGTAGGCGAGGCCGCAGGCGATGCAAACCATGCCAAGCGGCACGAGCCACCATCCGCCGAAGCGCACAAGCCCGAGGCCAACGACGAATGCCGCGGCAAACATGAGCGCGGCCGCCGCGCGCATCGCCCCCGGGCTGACGAGTCCCGACGCCACCGCGCGCCGCGGACCGACGCGCGACGGCGAGTCGGCTCCGCGCCGGAAGTCGAAGTAGTCGTTTGCGAAGTTCGTGCCGATCTGAACGAGCAGAGCGAACCCGAGGCAGAGTGCAGCCGCCTGCCAGTTGTAGAACCCTTCGCGCGCCGCCAGCGCCGAGCCGACCAGTACGGGCACGAGCGCCGCCGGAAGCGTCTTCGGCCGGGAGGCGAGCAACCAGGGATTCATTGATTGGCGGGCTGGTAGCGCGACTCGACCGGCAGACCGAGTTCGTCCTCGATCTCGCGGATTCGCGCGAGCACCACCTCAGGCATCGCCTCCGGTACGTCGCGCGGGAGCGTCGGGTGCAGACGCAAGAGCCACTGGTGAGCTTCCTCCCGGCGCCCTAGGTTGCGGAGCAGCTCGGCGTGGATGCGCGCTGCGTAGAACGGTGCGCCCGGCAGCTCCGCGGCCTGCCGGTAGAGCTCGGCGGCTGTCGTGGTGTCGTGGAGCCGGCGCAGGTAGATGTTCGCGACCTCGATCACAAGAGCCGGGTTGTCCGGGTGGACCTGTCGCGCGTCTGCGAGCATATCGAGGGCGATCCGCGCCTGCTCCTCGTCGACCCGTGTTCGCACGGAAAGGGGCACCACGTCGAATCCGCCTCCGCGCTCGATGCGCCAGTTCGGCATGTCGTAGGCGATCATGCGCGCGCCGTTTATCCAGAAGTAGAGCGGGCGCGGGTCGATCGCCGTCACCGCTCGAATCGCGGTCTCTGTCGCAGGCAGGTTCATATCCTCCCAGTCCGAGTTAACCTTCATCCAGAGAAAATCCGCCGCGAGCGCGCGGAAGCCACCCAGCAGTCCCGCGACGACGCCCTGCCCCACCGCGCTCTCGATTCCCGGAGCGTCTATGCCTGCGCCGCGGGCGCGCACCTCTTCCCATGCCGGACCTTCCAGTGGCCGCAACGCGAGATTCGTCGCCACAAGTGCCGCGAGCGTCACAGTCGCTATTGTGAAACGCTCCCGGAAACCGGGAAACAGTCCATCGGCTTGAGCGGCGGCGCTCATCGTTCAGATCTCCCGGCGGCGGAAGCTGAAGCTCGCAAGCGCGAGAAACACCGCGATGTAGGCGATGCCATAGAGCGTCACGCGCACGATCAGCGACGCACCAGGCGGCTCACCCGAGGTCACGAGGTCGCCGAGGTTGAAGAGCTGGAAATTCGGAAATACGAGACCGAGCAACGCCGCCCCGATCCGCGCCACGACTGAACCGCCGCGTTCCCACACGTCGCGCGCAAGGTATTGCAGGTGGCAGATGACGAGCACGAGGAACGCAGTCGCGACCGAGAACAGGTTCGTGTTCGAGAAGCTGCCAAGCAGCAGCGTGATGGCGCCGAGCACGCCGAACTTCACCCACTGGACCGCGGCAGCGGCGATGATGTGGCCGTATGATACGAGCGCCTCACCCGCATCGGGATCCGCCGCGAGTATTTCCGACTCGCGGATCGCGAGCACGGTGCAGAGCAGTGCAGTGACGATCGCGCAGAAGATCAGCACCACGATCCACACGCCCAAGAACTTCCCGACGATGAACTCGCCTCGCCTCACAGGCTTCGCGAGCAGCGTGAGCGCCGTGCGGCTCTCGATTTCTGCGAAGAACAACTGCGCCGTGACGGTGATCGTGAGAACCGAGCCAAACAGCACGAGCGCGCCGAATCCGATGTCGGCGATAAACTTGATCTCCGAGGCGCCGAAGTTGAACTCGCTCAGGAACTCCGTGCTCGCGAGCAAACCGGCCGCGAGCACGAGTAGCGCGATGAAGAACCGTTGGCGCACGGCTTCGAGAAACGTGTTGCCCGCAATCGTGCCGACCCGGGACAGCGAAGACGCGACGGCGCTCACGGCTGCTCCTCCGCTTTTCGGACGCGCTCGAGAAAGAGATCATCGAGGCGCGATCGTTGCGGCCCCGCGGAGGCCAGGCGCCAGCCGCGCGTGTCGAGCCACGCGCGAAGCTCGCCGACCGAATCGGCCGGCATGCCCTCGACGACGAGCGACATCGCCCCATCGCGGCCCACCAACTCCGCGACCGTGCCCGACGCGATGAGACGGCCACGGTTGAGAATCGCGATCCGGTCGCACACGTCCTCGGCTTGCGCGAGCAGGTGCGATGAGACGAGGACCGTCTTGCCGGACTCCTTCAATTTCAAGATGAGTCGCACGATGTCAGCGGTGCCAACCGGATCGACGCCCGCGGTGGGCTCGTCGAGAATCACAAGTTCAGGATCGTGGACAAGCGCCTGTGCAAGACCGACGCGCTGCAGCATGCCTTTCGAGTAGGCGCCGATGCGGCGGTCAGCCGCGGCCGTGAGCCCGACCCATTCGAGCATTTCAGAAACGCGCGCTTCGCGCCCGGCCTTCGCCACACCGCACAACCGCGCGTAGTAGCGCACCAGTTCGCGTCCGGTGAGGAATCGGTGGAAATCCGGCGACTCCGGCAGGTAGCCGATCCGCGCGCGCACGGCCGAGTCGTTGCTATCGCGGCCGAGCACGCGACACGTGCCGCGCGTCGGTCGCAGCAGACCTAGGATGACCTTGATCGTTGTGCTCTTTCCCGAGCCGTTTGGCCCGAGCACGCCTTGCACGCAGCCGCGCGGAATTTCGAGCGTAAGATCCTCGACCGCGCGGAGCCGCACGCCGCGAAGGCTCAGAGGAAAATCCTTCGTGAGGCCGCGAATCTCGACGGCGGGCTGTGGTGCGTCGCTCATCGGATCGAGAATCCCCTCAACGCCGCCTCGATGCGCACCGACGAGCGCTCGGTCTTGCGAATGTAGCCGTCCATCGTCTCCTCGATCGCGCAGATGAACGCATCGATCTCCGCCGGATCGCCCTCGACCTGAAGTTCGACGCGTCCGTCGGGAAGATTTTTCACCCATCCGGCGACCTCGAAGCCCTTCGCGACCTGCATTGTGGTGTAGCGAAACCCGACGCCCTGCACGCGGCCGTGGAAAAAAATAGTTTCGCGGTGGGTCTCAGGCATGGATTCGCTGGCACCGTCGCGTCGATGCGGCTGGCCCAGAGTTATTTCGCCATTTTGCCCCGGCGGGCAAGTGCCAACACCGGAGTGTCAGAGAAATTTCCCTTTGCATTCCAAAACACGAGTCCCACACTCCGCGACCGGGACACAAGGGCCCCGAATTCCATGAGCAATTTCGACTCCGACGGATTTCAAAGCAACGAATGGGAAGACCGCGGTGAGCTCGCCTGGAGTGAATTTGATTGGGAACGCTACCTGAGGAGCCAGGACGAGACTTTGGTCCGGTATCTCGCCGCCTACGACCCCATCGCCGATGCACACGGGCGCATCGATGAAGTCGCGCGCCAGCTCGGCTGGGACCCCACCGATACCTGGGACACCGGCGAAGAGGAACCCGACGATGAGGACGACTCGAAGGTCGAGGCGCCGCAGTCGAGCGAGGATTTCGATCCCTACACCGTTCACCGCAACCCGGTTTTCATCGCAACCCGCGCTCTCTTCACGAGCACAACCTTCTTCGCTGAGCGCGTTGCCGAAGACCCGGCGAAGTTCCCGCCGCGGCTCGCGGTGGCGTTCCTGCGGCACCTGCACAATGCGGAGATCTCCGCTGTGCTCGCGATTCAAGGACTCGACCTTGGTGACTACGCACTCGGGATCTCGCTGCTGAAGCGCGCGCTCGCCTCGCTCAATCATGCAATCGGCGAGCTGCCGGCCGCCGAGGCTGACCGCAACAAACACTTCGCGAAGTTCCGCGACTACGCACTGCCACGCCTCTTCGATCTTCGAGAGATCTGGCTGCGAGTGATGAACGAGTGCCGCGACGAACTCGGCCGCCCCGTCGAAGACGAGGGCGAGGAAGAGGGCTGAGGCTGATCTGAATCTTTGTAGCCCGCCGCGGAAGCGGCGGGACAGACGGCGCGCAAAGTGTGCCGATATCCCTGCGCTTCCGCGCAGGGCCACGAATTGGAACAGCTCACACCAGCTTCGCCTGGATCAACTTGCTCGCGGATCCGAAATCGATGAGCCCCGCGTCGGGGTGCTGCTTGAGCGCGCCGATGACCTTGCCCATTTCCTTTTTCGTGGTCGCGCCAGTCGCGGCGATCGTCTCTGCGATAAGTTGCTCAAGTCGCGCGCCATCGATCCCGGTGGGCAGGTAGACTTGCAGAATGGCAATCTCGGCGTCGTTCGCCAAGGCGAGGTCGGCCCGGCCGCCGCGCTCGAATTCGGCCTTTGCGTCCGTGAGGTTCTTCACTGCTTTGCGGAACGTCGCGATCACGAGCGCATCGTCGATCGGCTTGCCTTGGTCCATCGACGCGCGCTGGATCGCCGCGTCGACCATTCGAAGCGCGGTTGTGCGCGCAGCGTCGCGCGCCTTCATCGACGCGACGATGTCGCTCCTCAGTTTCTCGTAGGTGGATGCCATTCGCGCAGGCTGCCGGAAAATTCCGCGCGTGAGAAGCGGGGAATATTCCGAAGGTAGGAGCCCGCTCGCGGGCGATGGATTGCATCCGAGGTGGGGCGCGTTGTCCCTAACGCGCCTGTGTCCCGCCCCTCCCTTCTTCGCTCTGCGAGCTTCGGAGCGCACAGCACGGGGCGGGCTACACGAACCACAACCAAACGCCCGCAAGCCGGCTCCTACCCCTGACAAGTTCTTCTTCTCCACCTCAGCCGAATCACTCACGATCCTCGGGTGCACCACGACTCCCTCCGCGACCAGTTCTTAATCGATCCGGAAGTCGCGTTTCTGAATCACGGCTCGTTCGGCGCGACGCCGCGGCCGGTCTTTGAGCGCTACCAGGAGTGGCAACGGGAACTTGAGCGGCAGCCAGTTGAATTTCTGGGGCGCCGTTTCAACGCGCTGATGGCCGACGCTCGCGCCGCGCTTGGCGCCTACCTGAACACGCCGGCTGACTCGCTTGTCTTCGTGCCCAACGCGACGATGGGCATGAACATCGTCGCGCGCAGCATTGCCCTCGAGCCGGGCGACGAAGTTGTTTCCACCGATCACGAGTATGGCGCGATCGACCGGATGTGGCGTGTCGTGTGTGGCGACGCGCGTGCGATCTACAAGCCGGTTTCGGTCCCGTTGCCGGTCACAACGCACGCCGACGTCGTCGAGCGCATCTGGTCAGCTGTCACGCCACGCACGCGCGTGTTGAGCGTGAGCCACATCACGTCGCGCACCGCGCTGCGTCTCCCTGTGGAGGAGCTTTGCCGCCGTGCGCGCGAGGCGGGCATCGTGAGTGTCGTCGACGGTGCGCACGCTCCCGGCCAGATCCCGGTCGACCTAGAGGCGGTCGGAGCCGACTTCTACACGGCCAACGCCCACAAATGGATGTGCGCGCCCAAGGGCTCGGCGTTTCTTCAGGCGCGCCCGGGAATGGATGACCGACTCAAGCCGCTTGTCGTTGGCTGGGACATGAGCGACATGAACCCAACGGGCTCGTGCTTCCTCGATGTGCAGCAGTGGACCGGCACGCGCGACATCGCGGCGTTTCTCTCGGTGCCTGCGGCGATAGCATTTCAGCGCGAAAAAAACTGGCCCGCGGTGCGCGAGCGTTGCCGCGAACTTCTTGCCGGCGCGCGCGAAGCGGTCGCGCGAGTTACGTGCATGCCACAGATCTGCCCCGACTCGCCGGACTGGTTCACGCAGATGGCGGTGCTCGAGCTGCCGCCGGGCACGGACGGAGCAAAGCTGCAGCACGAACTCTACGATCGATTCAAAGTGGAACTGCCGATCGGCGAATGGAACGACCGCGTCCTCATGCGAGTCGCTGTCCAGGGCTACAACACGCAGTCCGACCTCGATCGGTTGGTGATAGGGCTGAAAGAACTTCTGGTCTAGCTTCACATGCAAACGCTGAGATCCAGCCAGCCAGGAACTTGATTGCCCTCCTTCGCCGAGCCTACGGCGGGCAGTTTTCTTTCGGCCTCCGAAAGAAAACTGGCGGAGAGAGGGGGATTCGAACCCCCGATACGGTGTAACCCGTATAACGGTTTAGCAAACCGTCCCCTTCGGCCACTCGGGCACCTCTCCGTTGGGATTCCGCGATGAAACGCCCGCGTCCGGCCAGCGCAAGGCCTTTCTCCCCGTGGGAGGCGGAACCGGAAGCGAGGCGGAGAAATCGATCCTCTTTCCCGTAGGTCGCGCTCGCCGCGCAACTTTCGACAGCCGTGGCGCGATTCTGCTGGCCAGCAGAACGCCACATACAGATCGAAACTCCGAACAGGGCGGTTGAGGATAACCGCCCCTACCTCGATTCAAATTGAGCACGCTCCAGCGCGAGTCGAAGCAAAAGGCCCCGGTCGCGGGACCGGGGCCTTGAAAACAACAGCGACGACTTCGGGGGCTCAGTAGCGATAGTGCTCGGCCTTGTAAGGGCCCTCAACGGGCACGCCGAGATAGGCGGCTTGGTCGGGTGTGAGCTTGGTGAGCTTCACGCCGATCTTCTCAAGATGGAGACGCGCAACTTCCTCGTCGAGGTGCTTGGGCAGGCGTGTGACGCCGACCTTGTAGGTGTCGCGGTTCTTCCAGAGGTCGAGCTGGGCGAGCGTCTGGTTTGTGAACGAGTTCGACATGACGAACGACGGGTGGCCGTGCGCGCAGCCGAGATTCACGAGGCGGCCCTCGGCGAGCAGGTAGAGTGAGTTGCCCTTTGCGAACGTGTACTTGTCGACCTGCGGCTTGATGTTCGTGTGCTTCACGCCGGCCGCGTTGTGGAGCCGGTCGACCTGGATCTCGTTGTCGAAGTGGCCGATGTTGCAGACGATTGCCTGATCCTTCATCCGCTCCATGTGCTCGAGCGTGATGACGTCGCGGTTGCCCGTCGTGGTGACGTAGATGTCGCCCCTGCCGAGTGTCTCTTCGATCGTGGTGACCTCGAAGCCTTCCATCGCGGCCTGGAGCGCGTTGATGGGATCGATCTCAGTGACGATGACGCGTGCGCCGAAACCGCGCAGCGAGTGCGACGAGCCTTTGCCGACATCGCCATAGCCGCAGACGACTGCGACCTTGCCGGCGACCATGACGTCGGTCGCGCGCTTGATGCCGTCGGCGAGCGACTCGCGGCATCCGTAGAGGTTATCGAACTTCGACTTCGTGACCGAGTCGTTGACGTTGATGGCCGGCACGAGGAGCTTGCCCTGTTCGTGCAACTGATAAAGGCGATGGACGCCGGTGGTCGTCTCCTCAGAGACGCCTCGCCACTCCTTCACCATTTCGTGGAAGATGAACGCGTTCTCGGCGTGGATACGCTTGAGGAGATCCTTGATGACCTGCTCCTCGCGTGAGGCGGAGGGAGTGTTGACCCAGCCGTCGCCTTCCTCGAGCTGGTAGCCCTTGTGTAGGAGGAGCGTGACGTCGCCACCATCGTCGACGACGAGCTGCGGGCCGGTGCCATCGCGGTGCGAGAGTGCCTTCCACGTGAGATCCCAGTATTCCTCAAGCGTCTCGCCCTTCCACGCGAACACCGGCACGCCAGTCTTCGCGATCGCGGCGGCGGCGTGATCCTGAGTGGAGAAAATGTTGCAGCTTGCCCAGCGGACATCGGCACCGAGCTCGACGAGGGTCTCGATGAGAACCGCGGTCTGCAGCGTCATGTGGAGCGAGCCGGTGATGCGGACGCCCTTGAGCGGCTTGGCGGCGCCATGTTTGCGGCGAAGCGACATGAGGCCGGGCATCTCGTGCTCGGCGACTTCGATCTCCTTGCGTCCCCACTCGGCGAGGGAGAGGTCCTTTACTTGGAAATCGTTTGTGATCTTGGAAGAGGTCGTTGGCATTGGCGGAATGGTTGGTGTCTTTGTTGTGACTCAGATCTTGCCGACTGCGGCGACAAGTTCCTGCGTGCGATTGGCCTGCTCCCAAGGGAGATCGGGTTTGCCGAAGTGGCCGTAGTTCGTCGTCTCGCGGTAAATCGGCCGGAGGAGATCGAGCTGCTTGATGATGTTGGCTGGCTTGAAACTGAAAACGTTGGCGACGGCTTTCGCGAGGACGTGGTCCGGCACCTTGCCGGTGCCCATCGAGTCGACCCATATGCTGACCGGCTCGGGGTGGCCGATCGCGTAGGCAAGCTGGAGTTCGCAAATTTCGGCGAGCTTCGAGGCGACGATGTTCTTCGCGACCCAGCGGCACATGTAGGCTGCGGAGCGATCGACCTTCGACGGATCCTTGCCGGAAAAGGCGCCTCCACCGTGACGGCCCCAGCCGCCGTAAGTGTCGACGATGATCTTGCGGCCTGTGAGACCTGAGTCGCCTTCGGGTCCACCGATGACGAAGCGGCCGGTCGGGTTGATGAGATACTTGGTGCCTGCGTCGAGCATCTCAGCGGGGATCACGCGCTTCACGACATTCTCGATGAGGAAGTCGCGGATTTCGGAGTGTTTCACGTCGTCGGTGTGCTGCGTGGAGATCACGACGTTCTCAACGCGCACTGGCTTGTCGTTCTCGTAGCGGATCGAGACCTGCGACTTCGCGTCGGGGCGCAGCCAGTTCACGACGCCGGCCTTGCGGATCTTGGTGAGCTCGCGACCAAGGCGGTGCGCGAACATGATCGCCGTCGGCATGAGCTCGGGAGTCTCGCTGCAGGCGTAGCCGAACATCAGGCCCTGATCGCCGGCGCCCTGCTCCGCAGTTTCCTTGCCATCGGCGCCGCGGGCATCGACACCCTGAGCGATGTCGACGGACTGCTTCGTGAGGTAGTTGTTGATGAAGACGCGATCGTAGTGGAACACGTCGTCATCGTGCGTGTAGCCGACGTCCTTGATCGCATCGCGAACTACGCGCTCGTAGCTGAACTTCGCGTTCGTGGTGATCTCGCCCGCGATCACCACCATGTTTGATTTCACAAGCGTCTCACATGCGACGCGGCTCGCGGGGTCTTGTTCAAGGCAGGCGTCTAGGACGCTGTCCGAGATGAGGTCGGCGACCTTGTCGGGGTGGCCCTCGCCAACCGACTCGGATGAGAATACGAAGGAGTTAGACATATTTGCCCTAGAAAGGAACCGGACGCCCCACGAGAGGGCAAGTGAAATATCAACGTATGCGGATTCCTTGATATGTCTTTGGATCGTTCGCAAACGAGCACTTGCAACGGGCATGCATCCCTGCTCCGATGCCCTAGCCTTCCAACGACTTGGGAAGCGCCCGCATTCCTCAACTAATGACAGAACATCCCACGGGCAACGGCCACCCCAAGCCAAACCTTGCCGGCCGCAAGATTTTGGTGGTTGAGGATGACCGCCTCAACGCCCGCATCATCACCTCGATCCTGAAGCCGGAAGGATTCGTCACGACCGAGGCGCACTCGGCGGAAAAGGCACTCGAACTGTTCACTACGTTTCAGCCAGATCTCGTCCTTCTGGACATCGTGCTGCCCGGCATGGATGGCATCGAGGCATGTCGCCGAATCAAGCGCGACCTCGGGGGCTCGGCGATTCCTGTGATCTTCATCACCGCGCTCAACAAGCCTGAGGATGTCGTAGCGGGCCTCACTGCGGGCGGCGTCGACTACGTGGTGAAACCGTTTCAGGCAAAGGAGACGCTTGCGCGCATCCGCACGCACATGTCGTTGCGCGTGCTGATGGAACAGCACGTCGCGCTCATCGACGATCTCAGCAAAGCAAACGCAGCAAAGAACCACTTCCTTGGCATCGCCGCGCACGATCTCCGCAACCCACTCACCTCGATCCGCGGACTCTCCGAGTTCCTGATGGAGGACACGACAGGGCCGTTGAACGAGGACCAACGAGCGATGCTCCAAAGCATGCACAGCGCGACTCAGGTGATGCTCGATCTGCTCAACGAACTCCTCGACATCTCGATAATCGAATCTGGCGAGACGCGCCTTGATTGCGTGCCCTGCAACCTCGTCGACATCGTCGCCGACGCAATCGCGCTCAGCTCGATTCAGGCGTCGAAGAAGGAAATGCGGTTTGATTTCAAGCGCGGCACACTCACGCAGGCACTGATGCTCGACACGCGGAAGTTCAGGCAAGTCGTGGACAACCTCCTGAGCAACGCGATCAAGTTCTCCCCGCGCGGATCGACGATCACTGTCGAGGTCTCGGAGGAGCCCGGCCACCAGATTGTATCTGTCCGCGACCAGGGTCGCGGCATTCCTAAAGGAGAGATGGGGAAGTTGTTCCAGAGTTTCGGCAGGACCTCAGTGCGTCCGACAGGCGGGGAAAAAAGCACGGGATTAGGCTTGGCGATCTGTCGAAAGATAGTTGAAGCTCACGGCGGCAAGATAACAGCAGACAACCTCGTAGATGGCGGCGCCGATTTCCGAGTAACTTTCAAGACAACGCACCATGGAATTTAGCGGCAAGGTTCTCATCGTCGATGATGAGGCCCACATTCGGAAATACCTTTCCCTGATCGTTAAGCGTCTCGGGACGCCGGTGATTCTCGAGGCCCAGAACGGTGAGGAAGCTCTGTTGCTTTACGAGACCCACACCCCGGACATCGTGCTGCTCGATGTGAACATGCCGGGCATGGACGGCATCCAGGCGCTCGAGCGCCTGCGACAAGCCCACCCAAAGGCGGTCGTTGTCATGCTGACCTCGCTCGCGGCGCGAAACGTCGTCGAGCGGTGCGTCGAACTCGGCGCGGTGAACTTCCTTCGCAAGGACACGCCGAAAGAGGCGATTGCCAAGATCATCGGCGAGACGATTCAGGCCCACGTCGGCAAATGAACCAATCTCCCGACCAACCGCCGGGAGTCGAACGAAGCGGTGAATTCATTTCACACGCCGAAGAAGACGATTCGACAGCGGGCGAGATCGATCTGAAGGAAGTCAGATACTCCATGCCCGTGATGCTTGAGGAACTCCGGATGGAGCGGCGCACAGGCATGTTCGCCATGGAGATCCTCGATCAGGGCGAAATTGAGAGAATCTTCGAATCCAGGCGCCGCACCCATGGGAAAGCAGATTAGCACGCAGTTCTCCGTACTCGTCCGCAAGCAGCCTCTTTTCTCCTCTGGGGAAATCCTCGACCGGCTGATCACCGAGCACGGCGACGGATCGCTCGATCTGCTTCAGGCCGTGATCGCCGAACATCTACTGCCCAAGGATATCGCCTGCAGCCTCTGGGGCGAATCGCTCGGAATCGCCTGGGTCGACCCAATCACATCGCTGATCTCCGAGGAGGCCCTCGACAAGCTTCCCGCCGAGATCGCGCGCAAGGTGCAGGGCATTCCCATCTACGTGATCGACAACGTCGTGACGATCGCGATGGCCGACCCGACCGATTCCGAGATGATCCGGCGCGTAAGCCAGATCGCGCAGTGCCCGATCAGCGCAGTGTTCAGTCTCCCCACCGACATCCACGACGCGGTTTCGATTCACTACGCCACGGAAAAGGGTCTCGAAGAGAGCCTGGCGGAACTCGCCAAGAGCATGGTCGTGCTGCACGAGGATCTCGGCGCCGAGGAACTCAGCGCTCTGAGCGAGTCGGCCGGCGTCATCGAGATTGTCGACTCGATGATCTTCTACGCGCTTCGCGAGCGCGCGACCGACATCCACATCGAGCCACACGAGCAGTTCACCCGTGTTCGTTTCCGCATCGACGGCTTCTTGCGCGAGGTGCTCACCTTCGCCCGCAAGCTGCACGCACCGATCGCGACGCGCATCAAGATCATTTCACTGCTCAACATCTCCGAAACCCGCCAACCACAGGACGGCCGCTTCTCGGTCAATGTGGGCTCGAACAAGGCGAACTTCCGCGTGAGCGTGATCCCGTCACAATATGGCGAGAAAGTCGTCGTCCGCGTGCTCAACATCACCGGCAAGCGCGACGTGATGACGCTCGGCAAGAGCATGATGTCGCAGACCGTGCTCCGTCCTCTCCGCCGGTTGATCCAGAGCCCTAACGGCATTCTTTTCGTCACCGGCCCGACAGGCAGCGGCAAGACGACGACACTCTACTCCGCGCTCCACGAGATCAACACGCCGGACATCAACATCTCCACGATCGAGGATCCGATCGAGATCCAGCTCGCCGGCGTCAACCAGACGCAGATCAACCACCAGATCGAGCTGGACTTCGCCGCGATGCTCCGCGCACTCCTGCGGCAGGACCCCGACGTCATTCTCCTCGGCGAAGTCCGCGACCTTGAGACCGCAAAAATCGCGACGGAAGCGGCCCTCACAGGTCACCTCGTTCTCGCGACGCTGCACACCAACAGTGCGCCGCAAGCGATTGTCCGACTCATCGACATGGGCGTCGAGCCATACATGGTCGCCCCCACGCTGATCGGCGTGCTCGCGCAGCGCCTCGTCGGACGGATTTGCGAGAAGTGCAAGGAAAGCTACCTGCCCGAAAAGAAGGTCATCCTGAAGTATTTTGAGGATGATGGTCTCAAGAACGTCCCCTTCTACCGCGGCAAGGGCTGCCCCGCCTGCCGTCACACCGGCTACAACGGCCGTATCGCGTTCCACGAACTCGTGGTGATGACCGAGGAGATGCGCACACTCATCAGCGAGCGAAAGAGTGTCGCGGCGATGGTCGAGGCAGCGAAGAAAGCCGGCTATCGCCCGCTGCGCTACGACGGCCTCAAAAAAGTCCTCCTCGGCCTGACGACGATCGAGCAGATCGAGGAGCACTCGTCCCTGGAATGGGCGCAATGATGCGATGAGTGCGACGGCAGGATCCTCTGGCAATCCCCAGCCGATCGATCCAGCGGCACTGGCAAACCTTAAGGATATCGGCGGAGGCGACTCTGCGTTCGTCGTCGAGCTGATCGTGATGTTTGGCGAGGATTCGCCGCCCAGACTCGAGGGCATTGCAACAGCACTGGCCGCGGGCGACGCCGCGGAAGTCGCGAAGAACGCACACAGCCTGAAAGGCACGGGAGCGAATTTCGGAGCCGAGCGATTCCGTTCGCTCGCCCAGGCGATCGAGACGGCCGGAAAAGCGGGCGACCTCACAAACGTTCCCGCGCTCCTCAACGAGTTGAACTCCGAGTTCGACCAGGTCCGCGCTGCTCTCGATGCCGCGGTCGCGAAGGGCTTCTAGATGACTGTGTAGCCCGCTTGTCGAAGTTCCTGATCGGGAGTCGAATGGCGCGCAACCTACGGACATCGCCCGCAAGCGGGCTCACACCGATCCATCTCAGCAACCAAGATGGACCATCGTCATATCAGAGAAAAAATCCCCGCTGCTTCACCGTGATCGGCAGCCCTACGCGCTCCATCACCAGCATCAAATCCTCCCACACCGAGCGCTTCGAGCGGTTCGATTGGTTTCTGAGCAAATACGACGGGTGGTAGGTGATCATGAGCGGCGTGCCGCCGAAGTCGTGCCAGCGTCCCTTCACTGCGCCGATCGTTGGCACGGCGTCCGCACCGAGAAGACCCTTCGCTGCAGTCCCGCCGAGAGCGACAAGCACCTCGGGCTTCACGATCGCGATCTGCGCGCGCAGATATGGCAGGCAGAACGCCATCTCCCCGGCGGTCGGCGGCCGGTTGCCAACCTGTTCGCCGCCGTGCGCCGTTTCCATCTCCGGACGCCAGTTCATGATGTTGCCGATGTAGACGTCGCTCCGCTCGATGCCCATCGCCTTGATCATCTTGTTCAGGAGCTGACCGGCCGGACCGACGAACGGCTCACCCTGGACCTCTTCTTCTGCGCCCGGTGCCTCGCCGACAAACATGATCTTCGCGTCGAGGTTGCCGACCCCAACGACGACCTTCTTCCCCGGCCGCACGTGCTTGATGCATCCCGGATTGCCAGTGACCTGCGCAACAAGCCAGTCGAACTGCTCGCGCTTCGTGCCGTCCGGCAAAATCACCTCCGCAGGCGGCGGTGGCTCGGGTGCGCGAGGTTGCGGCGGAGGCGCTGGGTTCGGAACTGACATCGGCACGTCGCGCACCGGTTTCGCGACGGGTGGAGGAGTCGCGATC
>DATKCJ010000109.1:0-9293 GCA_035513275.1 Opitutaceae bacterium | reverse complement strand
CGTGACGTCGCAGGTGCGCGCCTCCGCTGCCTCTGCGCCCGCCTGTGGAACCTCTGAATCTGTGCCCATCTGTGTCATCTGTGGCTCCGTTCTTCCTTTGAGCGAATTCGTGGAATTCGTGTCTCTTATTTCAATCCGAGTAGCTCCTTTGCGTTGTCGTGAAGGATCCGTCGCTTCGCCGCGGGGTCGATCCTCGAGCCGGTGATCCTCGCGAGCGCCACGCCGAAGTCGCGGATCGGCGCATCGGATCCATAGAGCACACGCTCCGCACCGAGCTGCTCCACCGCGAATTGGACAATCCCCGCCTCGGGCGCCGCGCCCGAGGTGTCGACCACAACGTTCGCGAAAGGCTTTACCGCGAGCACACCTCGCACCCCGCAACCGGTCAGGTGCGCCATGATTATCCGCACGTCCGGCCAGCGCATAGCCAGCGTCGCCACGTCCTCGGGATCCGTGTGAAAGCTGCGCTGCCGGATCTTCGTCATGCTCCACGCGTGCTGGAGCACCGGGATCCCGTGTCGCCGCGCTTCTCGCATGAGCGGGGCCATGCAGGCATCGCGTGCATTGTTGGCGATCTCGAGCTTGAACCCGCGGAAGCCGCGCTCGATGCACCGGTCCGACTCCCGCCGGACCGCGCGTTCGCCGAGCGTCGGGTTGAGGTGACAAAAGCCCGCCACAAACCCCGGATAGCGCCGCATCAACCAGAATGTGTCTTCGTTGATCTTCCTGATCTGCGCTTCCGTGGGCGAGCGGCCGTAGGCGAGCACGTCGCCGAGCGCCACGATGTGCCGAATCCCGTGGCTCTTCGCCCGCGCGATGAGCTCATCGGCCCCTGCCCTGCCGCGCCGGTCGTCCTTCAGGATCGGATGGGTGTGAATGTCGATTGCCCGCATCAATTTTCAGCGCATTTGCACTTGGCTTCATCCACTGTGCTGGAGCGAAATGAAGCCGACAAGCGCCGTCTGAACCGGACCTGAGAATTGAAACTGGAGTTGAGAACCACAAAGACACAGAGGCACAAAGAGAATGGGCTTTCTCTGTGTCTTCGTGTCTCTGTGGTTCAACTTCCGTCCCTGCGTCGCGACAAACATCGTGTCTCTTCCTGTTTGAAATGACCTCCCGCCCTAAATCCGACCGCGAAATCGAACTCCTCCTGTCGACGCCAACTGCCGGCGTGATCGAGACTGTCGGTATGCTCGACGGAGAATTCAGCGTCCTCGGCGTAGGCGGCAAGATGGGCACGACGACCGCCGCGATGTTGCGGCGCGCGCTCGACGCAGCGGGCCGCAAGGAGGTGGTCGTCACCGGCGTCTCGCGGTTCAGCCGTCCGGCGGCACGCGCCGAACTGGAGGCGCTCGGAGTCCGCACGCTTTCCTGCGACCTCGCCGACGCGGCGCAGGTTGCGGCGTTGCCCGCGACCGCGAACGTCCTTTACCTCGCCGGGCAAAAATTCGGCACCGACAGCGCGCCGGGCCTCACGTGGATCCAGAACACAGTCGTGCCCGCGATCGTGGCAGATCGATTCCGGGACTCGCGGATCGTCGTGTTCTCGACCGGCTGCGTCTATCCGTTTGTCGCGACCGACGGGCCCGGCGCAAACGAATCCGAGCCGGTCGCCCTCCTCGGCGAATACGCGAGCACATGCGTCGGCCGCGAAAGGGTCTTCAGTCACTTCGCCGCGCTCCATCGAACGCGCCAGCTCATGTATCGGCTCAACTACGCAGTCGAGCTGCGCTACGGAGTTCTCGTCGATCTCGCGCAGAAGGTCATGAATGGAGAGCCGGTCGACGTGACGATGGGATGGTTCAACTGCATCTGGCAGGGGGACGCCTGCGCGCGCGCAATCCAGTGCCTCGCGCACACGGCCAACCCGCCGCGCATCCTCAACATCACCGGCCCGGAGAAGCTCAGCATTCGGGCGCTGGCGGAGGAGTTCGGCCGGCGGTTCAGACGCGAGCCGGTCCTCACTGGCGCGGAGGCCCCGACCGCATGGCTCTCCGACGCAAGCGAGTCGGTCCGGCTCTTCGGCCCGCCGACCGTGGGCGTGCCACAGATGATGGACATGATCACCGATTATCTTCGCGCGGGCGGCCAGTTGCTCGGCAAACCGACGCACTTCGAAACCCGCAGCGGGAAATTCTGAGTAGGAGTAGGATCTTAACCGCTGATTACACGGAGAGACACGGATCAGAGATGATGAACCACGAAATACACGAAACACACGAAATGAACCAGCAGAGCTGTACTCCGGTTCCAAATCTCCTTTCGTGTATTTCGTGTGTTTCGTGGTGGCTCTCAGGTCTGATGTTTGAGGCCTTTTTTCCATCCGTGCCTGTCCGTGTAATCCGTGGTTGAAATTCCGTTCATGAATCTTCGCACGCACCTCCTCGACGGGCAGGCCATCCCCGCGCACCCACTTGCGCTCGATGCAAACCGCAGGTTCGACGAGCGGCACCAGCGCGCGCTCACTCGCTACTACATCGCCGCCGGCACGGGCGGCATCGCCGTCGGCGTGCACTCCACGCAGTTCGAGATTCGCGACCTGAAGCACGGCCTCTTCAAGCCCGTCCTCGAACTCGCCGCCGAGACCGCCGCCGCCGAACTGCGCGCCGCGCCTCGTGACTACGCGATGATCGCCGGCATTTGTGGTCAGACGGCGCAGGCCATCGCCGAAGCGGAGCTCTCTCGTTCACTGGGCTACCACGCCGGGCTTGTCAGCATGGCCGCCTACAAGACTGAACCCGAATCCTTGATCCTCGCGCACGTCGCCGCCATCGCGAAGGTGATCCCGGTCGTCGGATTCTACCTCCAGCCCGCGGTCGGCGGCCGCGTTTTCAGTTATGCATTCTGGCAGCAGTTCGCGGAGGTCCCCGAGGTCGTCGCGATCAAGATCGCTCCGTTCAACCGCTACCAGACGATCGACGTCGTTCGCGCCGTCGCAGCGTCGGGCCGCGAGGACATCGCGCTCTACACCGGCAACGACGACACAATTGTCGCCGACCTTCTCACGCCTTTCACGTTCAAGATCGACGGCCGGAACGTGACGCGCCGGATCGTCGGCGGTCTTCTCGGCCACTGGGGCGTGTGGACGCACTCCGCAGTCCAGCTCCTCAATGACGCGAAGCACGCAGCCGCTGCGCCGCAGATCGACGCTTCGTGGCTCCAGCGCGCGACCGCGGTGACCGACATGAACGCGGCGCTCTTCGACGCAGCGAATCGATTCCACGGCTGCATTCCGGGCATCCTCGAGGTCCTGCGCCGGCAGGGACTTGTCGAGTCGATCCATTGCCTGAACCCCGACGAGAAACTTTCACCCGGGCAGACCGACGAACTCGACCGCGTGTGCGCCGCCTACCCGGACCACATCGACGACAGCTTTGTCGCCGCCAACCTCGACCGCTGGCTCGCCTGAGATGGATCGTCTCCCGCCACTGCGAAGCCGCGCGGAACTGCTTGTCCGGAAGGTAGCGCAGGTCTCTGACCTGCGATTGGCGGGTCGAAGACCCGCCCTACGATGGGCACACCCACCCGCGCGCGACTGGAACTCTCCCCGATGACTGCGCTCTCCACACTGTGCTCGAGCGCGGACCTGCTCGTCCGGAAAGTAGCGCAGGTCTCTGACCTGCGAGTGGCGGGTCGAAGACCCGCCCTACGGGAGGAGCAATCGGCACTTTGCAGCGCGTGCTCCCTGCCATGAGCGAGACAGTCACACCCCAATCTTGCGAGGAACTGCTCGCGCAGATGGTCTCGTTCAACTCGGTGAACGAATCCATGGGCGGGCCACCCGATGGTGAGGCGCGTCTCGCTGCGCACCTCGAGTCGCTCGCGGCTACATGGGGGCTCTCGTCGAAGCGTCTGCCAATCGGCGACACAGGTGCGTTCAACCTCCTCGTCTCTTCGGAAAGCGCGCCCAGCGCCGAATGGCTGCTCTTCGAGTCGCACCTCGACACCGTCGGCACCGAGGGAATGACCGTGCCGCCATTCGAGCTCACCACCGCTGGCGACCACCTGCATGGCCGCGGCGCGTGCGACACCAAGGGCTCCGGCGCGTCTATGCTCTGGGCGCTGCGCGAATACGCGCAGGTTCCCAACCGCACGCGAAACGCCGGCGTCGTCTTCACGGTCGATGAGGAAGCGATGATGACAGGTGCTCGCGCGTTCGCCGAAACCGGGCTCCGCGACTTCCCAAACCTCCGCGGTGTCATCGTCGGAGAGCCGACGCGACTCAAGCCCGTCGTCGCGCACAACGGTTCGCTCCGCTGGCGCTCGATCACGCGCGGTGTCGCAGCACACTCCGCCGAGCCCGCGAAAGGTCGCTCGGCGATCCGCGCGATGATGGAAGTCGTCTATGCGCTTGAGGCAAAATTCATCCCGCTCGCAAACCGCGACTTCCCGCTCACCGGCCGTGCAGCGGCGAGCATCAACGTCATCCGTGGCGGCTCGGCGGTGAACATCATCCCCGACTATTGCGAGATCCAGTGCGACCGCCGGCTCGTGCCGGGGGAAACAATCGCCCAGGTGCTCGCCGAGCGCGACGCTGCGCTCGCTGGACTCGAGGTCGAACACGATAGCCAATACCTCGCGCCTCCACTGCCGCCGGGAAGCTCGGCCGAGTTTCACACGTGGATGCGACCTGCGTTTGCCGCGGCCGGGCTCGATGATCTTCCCGTCGGCGTCCCCTACGCGACCAACGCCAGTCACTACGCCGCGGCGGGTGCGCCCGTCCTCGTGCTCGGACCGGGCGACATCACACATGCGCATACAAAGGACGAGTGGATTGATCGCGCCGAGCTCGCGCGTGCCTGTGAACTCTACGGCGCAATACTCCGGCTGTCATGAACCCGAACTCCAGGAGCGCGTTCTTCTCTCGCCGGAGCGTCTGCGCGAAGGCGGATGCGCGCGATCCGACAAATTCAAGACGAACGCCGCCAATCAATCGCCCGCAAGCGGGCTCCTACCAATGAGAACACTTCTCCTCGCTGTCACCCTCTTGTCCGTCCTGCCCCTTCTCGAAGCGGCAACTGCGATGCTTCCCCCCGAGCTCGTCGAGCGCGCCGTGCGCACGAAGGCGCCGAGATGGAAATTCGTCGAAGGCACCCGCATGCGCGAGATGCCGGAGACTTTCGCACTGCAGGTGACGGCGCTCGCCGCGCATGCGACGCCCGACGCAGTCGTCGAGGGCAAAACACTCGCCACGCACCTCGCCGAAAAACTGCGGTTCTTTCTCGTCACGCCCGAGCCATATCCCGACGGCAGCACGCGCGAGCCGGAGGCTCAGGGCGGCATCGGCGGCTGGACCCATCACGTGCCCGCGCACGCGATCCTCCTCGCGAAGCGCACGCCCGCCGCGTGGTCGCAACTCAGCGACGACGAGCGTGCCCGCGCCGACCTGCTCATGCAGGCACTCGCGCTCGCCGCGCACTTCTGCCTCGACGACGACAACGACTACTACCTGTTGCTCGACGGCTACTCGCTGTTCCACCGGAGTTGGAACCCGAATCACGTCGAGGGCTACGTGGGCGCGATCGTCTCGGCGTCGCTCTACTTCGGCCCGGATGTGCTCAACGAGTTCTTCCTCAGCTTTGATTTCGACAGGTTCGTCGCGCGACTCGAGGCGGCAAATTTCCTGAACATCAAGCAATGCTGGACGTGGAGTCCCGCGATTCGCGATCTCATGATGCACGGAGGCGAGGTCGCCGTGCCGGAGAAGCAAGTGCTCGCGCAGGGCATCGTCACGCGCGGCGCAGGCGTGCGAAACACGTTCACGATGGACGGCATTCCCTTGCACAAGCCTTGGGAACTTCACCGCGCACAGGCCGTGCGACTCTTCTCGAAGGCCGCGCGCACGCAGGTGACCGCAACGCCGGAGTTCACGTCGAGCCTCATGAACCGCGTGTCGGACGCCACCGAGTCTCCGTGGGAGGGGCAGATGGGAATGCTGCACGAGTTTGAGAGCACTGACTGGAACGGCCTCCGCACGAGCCTCGCCTACGCGTTCGAGGGCGTGATGATCGACATTCCCACCGCCGCCACACTGAAGGCGGTCGGCGAGTGGCGCGCGGACGAAGGAGGCGACATGCTCGAGCGGCGAATGGGAGTCGGAATGGCCGACCTTCGATTCAAGGCGCGCGAAGGCTACCGAAGCTATTCGCAGGCGACGCCACGCGAGTATTGGTGGGAGAAGGATCTCGAGCCGATGGGCGCGGATTTCATCTTCGGCATCTGGGAGGCGTTCTTTGCGCCACCGCCGGAGCCGATGGGGAAGTAGGCAGGTAGTCCTACTCTTTGTAGGAGCCCGCTCGCGGGCGATTGCCTTTGTGTAGGTGGCGCGCTTGTCGCGCCACGGCGGCACATCGTTGCGCGGCGAGCGCGCAACCTACACATCGCCCGCAAGCGGGCTCCTACCTCAGACATCAATCCCTCTACCCCCACGGATCGAGCAGCACCTTGATCGCGTCGTGGCGGCGCAGCATTTCGACCGCATCGGCGTAGCGGCGCATCGGCATCGTGCATGTCACGAGCACATCCAGCCGGAGTTTTCCGGCGGCGACAAAACCCAGCGCGGCCTCGCCGTGTGCGCGTGTGTGATCTCCGTAGCCGAGCAGCGACACGCCCGGGCCCCACATCAACTCCGGCGAATAGCGCACCGGCTCGCGGAGCACGCCGAACAGCGCCACAGCGATCCGCGTGCGTGCGAGCAGAAACTCCACCGCCTCGCTACGACCCGTGCAGTCCATGGCCATGTCTATCGCCTTCGCGTCGTCGCGCGACGCGGGCCACGACTCCGAATCCGGTGCGACTGCATCATCGGCGCCGAGCTTTAGCGCGAGCGCCCGACGTGCTGCGACAGGATCGATTCCCACCACGGCCTTCGCGCCGTGCGCGCGCGCAAGCTGCACGGCCACGAGTCCGCCCGGCCCCAAGCCCGCGACTCCCACCCGCCTGCCTGCGACACCGCCGACAGTCGCGAGCTGCGCGAACGACGATTCGACGCACATCGCCAGCTCGAGCGAAGCGACCGCAGCCGGGGTGAGTTCGCGCGGGATTTTCAAAAGCAGCTCCGCCGGATAGGCATTGAACTGCCGGTAGAATCCGTCGCTGGCGTGGAGGTTGGACCGCCACGCAACGACGCGATCGCCGACGGCAAACTCCGTCACGCCGGGGCCCAGCCCCGCCACCTCGCCCATCGCCTCGTGGCCGGGATGACCGGCGGGAAGCGGATACCGGATCTCGTGCCCGGAGTGCATCGGCACACCGTCGAACATGTGCAGCTCCCAGTGCGGGCACGTCGTGACACCCAGCACGCGCACGAGCACCTCGTCCTCGCCCGGCACGGGCACGGCGGCCTCGCGCCATACAGGCGTGCGAGGCGCATCGAGCTGCAGTTGCCACATCGTCGTCGTGTTCATCGATCGGAAACTTGCGAGATTGCTCGCGCCGGACCTCGACGGTCAACCGCGCACGGACGACCTGGAAACTTTCATCCGTTTTCAATCGAGTCGGCGCTAACGCCTGCTCTACCTCTCAGGCATGCCCCGCCCCCTGTCCTCCGCCGTCGAGATGCGCGACGGCCGCCCGACACTCGTGCTCAACGGCGCTCCCCACGCACCTCTCATCTACGCGCTCACCGACTGCCCCGGGGCGCGCTGGTCGTGGGAGGAGGTGCCCGCGCGAAACGTATGGCTGTTTGCCCGGCAGGGAGTGCGTCTCTTCCAACTCGACCTCTGGCTCACGCAGATGATCACCGACCCCGACGGGCCGATGGACATCTCGCTCGCGCAACGGCAGGTGGCTGGCGTGCTCGCGCAGTGTCCCGACGCCGCGGTGATGTTCCGCCTCCACGCAAATCCGTCGCGCGCATGGTGCATGCAGAGTCCGGACGAGTGCGTCGCCTACGCTGACGCGGAAGTAGATGAAAAGGAGCCGTGGGGTCTCGTGCGCGAGGTCGGCACCGACGGGCAGACTCCGCTTCGCGCAAGCTTCTCGTCACAGAAGTGGCGCGACTGGGCGCGCGCGCGGATCGAAGAGCTTTGCCGCAAGCTCGGCGCTACGGTCGAGGGCGACTCGGTCTTCGGCATCCAAGTCGCCTACGGTCTCTACGGGGAGTGGCACCAGTTCGGATTCCTCCATCACGATCCTGACACGGGTGTTGCGGCGACACGCTCGTATCGCGCGTGGCTGCGCGGACGTTACGGCGACGACTCCGCGCTCGCGGTCGCGTGGAACAGGCCCGGCGTGCGATTCGACAGAGTCGCGCCGCCTGATACGCCGTCGCGCGAGACGGCAGTGCTCGGTCCGCTGCGCGATCCGCGCACGCAGCAAGATATCATCGATTACTTCACCTGGTTTCACTGCGAGATGGCCGATGCGCTGCTCGCGTTACTCGAGACGGTGAAGCGCGTCTGGCCGCGCCCGATCGTGACGGCCGCGTTTCAGGGTTACTTCTACGGCCAGTTCGGCCGCAACGCCGCGGGCAGCCACCTCGCGCACGACCGCGTGCTCGCCTCGCCGCACATCGATTGTTTCTGCTCGCCCGCGTCCTACACCGAGGGCGTCCGCGCGATGGGCGGATCGGGTCACGGCCGCGGGATCCTCGGCGCCGTGCGGCGCGCGGGAAAACTCTGGCTCGATGAAAACGACCACGGCACGCACCTCACGGGTTGCCCGTGGGACCGTAGCTTCACGAGCACGCTCGACGACGACATCGCGTGCATCCGGCGGAACGCACTCCAACCTGTGTTGCGCGGCGGCGGCCAGTGGTGGTTCGACTTCGGCATGATCGCGGGCACGGCGGACTTCGCCTCGTGCGGCGTGATAGGCTGGTGGGACCACCCGCGGCTCGCCGCGGAGATCAAGGCCGTGCACGATGTCGCGCAGAGCCGCCATGGCCGGCACTTCCTCCGACCCGCCGACGTGCTCGTCGTGCAGGACCCGTGGTCGTTTCGTCACACAGTCGCGCGACGGTGGTCACTCGAGGGCTACAAGTTCGGCGACCAGCCGCCCGTCGGGCCAAATCCCTTTTCCGACCGCGGCATGGACGGCCTCCTCGAGGGACTCTTCCACTCGGGCCTCGTGTTCGACGACGCGATTATCAGCGAACTCGACACGATGGACCTCTCGCCCTACCGGCTGATCATCTTCGGCTCAAGCCCGGTGCTCGACTCGCGTCAGCGCGAAACCATCGCTGCGCGCGTCGCCACGGGCGGTCGCCATGTCGTGTTCACTGGATACGCCGGTTGGGGCAACGGTCGCGAGATCAGCGCAGCGCTCGCGACGTCTCTGAGCGGCATTCC
>DATKCJ010000108.1:0-3660 GCA_035513275.1 Opitutaceae bacterium | reverse complement strand
CAATGCGCGATGGGAAGCCGTAGTCGAGCCCACCGGCGTGGCTGACCTCTTCCTGATTTCGTTGCACGTTGAGATGGAAGGGAACGACGACGAACCACTCCGCGAAGTGAATGAGCAGTTCATGGTGCTGAGGCCGGCCTGGTCCGAGCCGCTCGAGCGCGACAAGCTGCGCGCCGAGGCACGCGAACGGATCGAGGAGGCGCGGCGCTTCCATGACGGTGCGTCAAAGGGGAATCCGTGATGTCGCGCGCCAATCATCGCTTCACTCGAAGGCTCGCGCGAGCGCGCCGCGGCTTCTCACTCATCGAGGTGCTCATGGCGATCGCGCTTGCGGGCGGGCTGATTCTGGCGGCGAACATGTTCGTGCTTTCGATGGGCGAGCTTTGGGGTCGCGGCACGGACGATCGGATGTTCGAGCAACACGTGCGCGGCGTCTCGCGTTTTCTCGAGAATCTCTCGCGCTCCGCTGTTCCATCCGGAGCGGAGGGCGAAGTCTTCACGATGAACTCGCCGAAGGGATACGAGAGCCAGGCTTCGAAGTTGCTGAGCTTCGAGGTCAATGAAGCGCCGGGAGTCTGTGTTTGGCCGGGCAGGCCGCTGCCGCGCGTCGTCGTGTGGCTCACCGTGAACCGTGAGGACGGCCTCGTGCTTCTTTGGAAGAGCCGGCTCGAGGAGGATTTTGGGGAAGTGCCGCCGCGCGCGACGGGAGTGTCGCGATTCGTGACCGACGTGGAATACGAATACTACGACGACGGCCGGCTCGAGTGGCGGCGCGAGGGAGCGCCGATTGTCGATCCCGGCGGTGAAGCGCGCCTGCCGGGCCGGGTGCGGCTGAAATTCACGCGCGGCGAGACTTCGAGGGAAGTTTCGATCGCGCTGCCGACGAAAGGGGCGAAGGTGATTCTGTGGTGAAGGCGCAAACACGTAGCTGCCGAGCTGGAGAACCGCGGCTGCGGCGCGGTTGGAACCAAGAGAAACTCCGTCGTGGCCCTGCGCGTGAGCGCAGGGATCCGGATCCCGCCGCTCACGCGGCGGGCTACAACCGAAGATGTTTCTTGGGAGGTAATGAGGCAGGTTTGGCGATGATCGTGGAGTGCCCGCCTCGTTACCTCGGCGGCTACACTCGATTGCCTCGTTACCACGCGGAGCACCGCAGCCGCGGAGCGGTGCTGCTCCTCGTGCTCGTGCTTATCGCGATCACGGCCACCGCGATCCTGAGCTTCACCGAGCGTGCGCTTTCCGAGATTTCCGGCGAGGGCTACTACGCTCAGCGCGACCGGTTGCGCGCGGATGCCTACTCGACGCTGGAGGTTTCGCTCGCCGTGCTTAACGACTACAAGACGATCGACGGCGGACTTTATTCGCCGGAGCAGGGATGGGGAAATCCGCTCGCCTACGCCGCGCTGGTGCCGCGCGAAGGCCTCGAGATCGAGGTGGAGTTTTCCGATGAGAACTCGCGCCTGCCGCTTCTCGCGGGCGACTCGGCCGAGTCGTGGCTGCTCGTGTTGTTCACAGATCTCGGATTCCAGAGCGACGAGATCGCGGTGCTCACCGACGTGTTGCTCGACTGGATCGACGAGGACGACAACCCCCGCCTCCTCGGCGCCGAGAGCGAGGAGTATCTGCGCTCCGACCTGCCGCACATCGCCGCGAACCGCATGCCGACGCGCCTCGAGGAGCTCTCGGCTGCGATCGGCTGGAGTCACCTGATGTTCAACGAGGCGGGCGTGCCAAACGCGCGCTTCGAGGAGTTCAAGCGGCTCGTGTCGGTCTACTCGTCGGGTCCGATCAACTTGAACACGGCCTCGGAGCGCGTGCTGCGAGCGACGGGAGTCTTCAGCGAACCCGAACTCATGGCGCTGCGCGACGCGTTTCCCGAACGGCAGGGCGGAACGCGACGGGGAAGGGGCTACTACACATCGCCAGCCGAGCTCGCCGATACGGTGGGCACATTGCCATCGGCGATCAGGCTCGGCGTGAAGGTGGAGGTGGTGTCGGTGACCGTCATCGTTCGCGAAGGCGACGCAGAGTTTCGGTTGCGCGCGGTGGTGCGGGTGGATTCCTCGTCGGGCTCAAGCAGTGGCACCCGCCGGACAGACGGAGAGGGTTCCCCCGCTCCGCCAAGGCCGCCGGGCAGCGGCGCCGAGTTGATCGGCCAGGACGACCGCGACACCGGCACTTCCGCGGGAAGCCAAGGTGCCGTAGCTGTTGGCTCCGAGGAATATCCTTTCACGATTGTTGAGCTTGTAGAGGACCCGCCCGCGTCTAGCATCGCCCCCACCGCTGAGAATCCCTGAACCCGTGGTTACCATACCGTTAGCAGACAAACTCGCAGGGGGGTGGCGAAGCCCGGACCGACCTGTGGTTCTCGTGCCGGGGCACCATTGCTTCGGAATTTCCGCGCCGCTCCCGCCGGGCACTCTTGAAAGTGAACACGCGGCCGTCGCGCTGCTCGCGATCGAACAGGCGTCACCATTCCCAGTCGAGCACCTGGCGACGGGGCACATCGTCCCCGCGCCGGGCGACGGTATCGTGGCGACAGCGGTTTACCGCAGGAAACTCACGCCGGCCGACCTCGAGCCATGGAAAGAGGCGCAGGCGGTGTTGCCCGAATATGCGGCGTTTCTTTGCGCGCGATCGATGCCGACGGGCGCCATCGTGATCCTGGAGACTGCAGCATGCGTGACGGCGCTCGATTTCGGCAGTGGCAGTGCGCCGCAGCGGATCGTGAGCCGCGCGGCGACTTCGGAAGGTGGAAACGATCCCGGCGCGGGGGCACGCGAGCAGGTGCTCGCGAAGTTGCATACGGGAGGCCGTCCCGTGCATCGCTACAGGCTGGGAGACGTGCCGGTGCAGCAGCGCGGCACGCGTCTGCGTTTCAACTGGGTTCCGATCGGAAGCGCGCCGGCGGTCGAGTGCGAGATGGCGGAGCGCGTCGCATGGGCGCAGGATTTGCGCGACTCGGAAGAGAGTCATGTACGTCGCAAGTCCGCGGGCCGCGAGCGCGCGGTCGTGAACGTCTGCAGCGCGCTCGTGCTGTTGCTTGTTCTTCTTCTCGTCGGCGAAGGCCTTCTGATCCTCGGAGGCATCTGGACCAGCGGCCGCGAAGGCAGGCTCGCCGGCACCGCGCCCGCGGTGCAACAAATCGAGTCTGACTTCGAAGTTTCAAACAGGCTCGATGCCTACGGCCCGTCGAAGCCGATGCCGCTAGAGCTCCTTGCCTACATCAACGACCTCCGGCCGCGCTCGATCTATTTCACGCGCACCTCGTTCGACTCGCCGGCGCAGATGACGATCGAGGCTGCCACGGGCAACCTGAATGACGTCACCGTGTTTGAAGAGGCGCTCAAGCGGGCGGCCGGGCTCGCGCTGGTCGAGACGCGCAAGACCGTTTCGCGTGAAGGCGGGGCAACGTTCCAGTTGATCCTGGCATTCCGGCCCGGATTCAACCCCGATGCAGGGCCGTCACCTGCGGCGGCTGCGGCTCCACCGGAAATTGGAATCCCCATCGAGCCATGAGGAAATTCATTCTCAAAAGGTCCTGGCGCGAACGGCTGCTCGTCGTGGTGCTGCTTGCGGTGCTCGCGGGGCTGTGGCTCTCGAATTTCCTGGGCCGCTACTCCACCTGGTCTGCACGGCGCGAAAGCGTCGCCAACGAGG
>DATKCJ010000107.1:0-26098 GCA_035513275.1 Opitutaceae bacterium | reverse complement strand
AGCCGGTGATGGTCTTCACCATCGTCGCGTGGATGGCGCCCGGCTACCTTTGGCTGTTTGTCGAGCCGGGCCGGACGTGGATGCTCTACCCGATGTGGGCGTGGGGCGGTTTCATCTCATCCGGATTTCTCCTGGGCTCGTTCAATCTGCTCTTGAAGCTCGTGCCGCCCGGCGCGAAGACGATTTCGATCAGCATCCAGGTCGCCGCCACGGCGCTGGCGACGGCGATCGCGCCGGTCGTCGGCGGATCGGTGCTCGATCTGTTTCGTGCGCTTGGCGTCGAGCGGCTCGATGTCATCCACGGCGTCGCGGTTTTCCACCACACGGCGGTTATCGCGACTGCGATCGCGCTTCATCGCGTGACCGAGCCGGCGTCAACAAGCCTGCGCCAGGTGGTCGGCGCGATGCTTTCCTACCGCCAGATCGGTGCGCTGCTCGGCGTCTCCTTCCTCGGGCAATACACGTTCTTGCGTCGTCGACCTCCCGACGGCACTTCAGCGCCGAAGTGAAGGCCCGCGACACGCCCGCACTTTCGCCGGGTTGCGCACGAGAGGCGTTTGCCCATGATCCCGCCGCATGAGTGCGCCATTGCCTCGCATCGCCGTCACGATGGGGGACCCGGCCGGAGTTGGCCCGGAAATCTGCCTGCGCCTGCTCGCCAATCCCGAAATCAGCCGCGGGTGCGTGCCCGTGATTTTCGGCGACGCGGGTGTGTTGCGACGCGTCGCGGAGACGATTGACGTTCCTCTCACTGCTCCAGTCATTCAGAAAAACGAATGGTCCGGTGTGTGCCGCAACTTGAGCGCGCCGAGTGTCCTGGACTTGAAGTGCATCGAGGCTGACACGGTGACGCCGGGAAAAGTCAGCGCCGCATGTGGCGACGCAGCGTTTCGCTACGTCATCGCGAGCATCGAGGCCGGCCTGAAGGGAGAGGTCGATGCGGTCTCGACGGCGCCCTTGAACAAGGAGGCTCTGCACGCCGCCGGGCACAAGTATCCCGGGCACACGGAGATTTTCGCGGAGCGATTGAAGGCGAGTCGCTCGTGCATGATGCAGTATTCCGAGGAGCTCACCTGCAGTTTCGTGACTGTGCACGTGGGCTACGCCGAAGTGCCCGCGCTTTTGCAGCCGGCACGCATCCTCGACGTGATCGAACTGACCGCCGACGCGCTGCTGCGAATCCGCGCTCGTGCGCCCAAGCTTTTGGTCTGCGGGCTCAACCCGCATGCCGGCGAGAACGGTCTCTTTGGGGACCGCGAGGAAGAGCGCGTCATTGTTCCCGCGATCGGTGAGGCCCGCAAACGCGGCTTCGACGTGACCGGCCCCGTGCCTCCGGACACCGCGTTCACGCCGGCACGCCGGAAGCAGTTCGATGCCGTGATCTGCATGTATCACGACCAAGGGCACATTCCAGTGAAGATGATCGCGTTCGACTCCGCGGTGAACACGACGCTCGGCCTGCCGGTCCCGCGCACCAGCGTCGACCACGGCACGGCCTTCGACATCGCCTGGCAGGGCAAGGCAAACCCGAGCAGCCTCTTCTCCGCCGTGCGCCTGGCAGTGAAACTCGCGCGCAAATGATCGTCGTCATCGCTGATGATCTCAGCGGCGCCGCCGAACTCGCGGGTGCAGCGACGTGCCTTGGATTGCGCGCGGAAGTTCACACACGCTTTCAAGCTGGAGCGTCGGCAGACGTCGTCGCGGTCGATGCGAACACACGTTCTCTGCCGCAGGAACATGCCGCGCACGTGACTCGCGAAATCACACTCACCATAGCCGCCGCCAATCCCGAGTGGGTCTACAAGAAATGCGATTCCGTGCTGCGCGGAAATGTGCTGGTCGAGATACGCGCTGTCATGACCGCCACCGGCCGTGCGCGCGCCTTGCTCATCTCCGCCAATCCAGCGCGTGGCCGCGTGATCCGTGGCGGACGCTACTTCGTGAACGGCGAGTCCCTGGAAATGACCGCGTTCGCCCATGACCCCGAGCATCCACGCCAAACGGCAGTCGTAGCCGAACTGCTGGGAGGAGACTTGGCCCGCGTGCAGACACCCGATGCGGAAACCGCGGCAGATCTTGATCACTACGCTGCGGTGATCGATGCCAGCACGCTTCCCGCGGGTGGAGTGGAGTTCTTCGAGGCACTCTTGCGACGCGAGATGTCTCAAGGGAATCATCATGTTCCCTCGCAACCCAGCCCGGTGCCGAATGATGCGCTGGACTCGTTGCCAAAGTTGTTCGTTTGCGGAAGCGCCGCAGCTTGGGCGAATGGAAGAATGGACCAATGCCGCGCCCACGGAATTGCCATCGAAACTATGCCGGATGAGGCCGCCGCAATCGAAGTCGACGACCAGTCGTTGCACGCCTGGTCCGCGCGAATCGCCGCAGCGCTTTCATCCGGACGGAGCGTAATGGTCGCAATCGGTCGCGCCCGGATTTGCTCTTCCCCGCCGCCCGCGACACTCGCGGAGCGTCTCGCTCGCGCAGTCGCCGGAGCGGTGCGAGGATCCACCGTCTCGGCAATCTGCGCCGAGGGCGGTGCTACCGCAGCCGCCGTCGCACGCGAACTCGGGTGGGAACGATTCACGGTAGGTGGTCAACTCGCTGGAGGCGCAGTGAACCTTCGACCGGTGGCACCGAACACGCCTGCATTCATCATCAAGGTCGGCAGCTACGACTGGCCGGCTGACATCTGGGAGCGCTGAGCGTCACGGCGTCCGGTCGCCGTCTCGAGTGATATCGAGCGACGCCTTCAGCTTTGCGATGTCGACACGGGTCAGGAGCAGATCGGATTCGGCGGGCCACGGGAAGCTCGTGAAGTAGAAACGACCGCTCGAGTCCCATGCGTCATGACCGGTGTGACGCGTGCGGCCTTTCAAATCCGGGTGAAGATCTTCAAGGAACGCCAGTCGCCGGCTGCTTCCGCTCTGCGTGTCGAATTCGTAGAGACCGTCTTTCGGCGCGCCGCTGTTGACGAAATAGATCGAGCGCTCGTCGGCGCTGAGTTGCATGACCCAGACCCATTGCCCGTCGTGCGCCAGGGAGCCAAGGTGCGTCCAGGCCGGCCCGTCTGCATCGAAGCGAAAGACGCGGCCAGTGTCGTCCGCGAGATAGCATCGCGTGCGATCGCGATTCCACTGCCCCATCTCGATCGCCCTCGCCTCGGCGAGCTTCCAATCGCGCCGCTCGCCAAACTCGCCATTCATCGAATCGAAGAAGTGAACATGCGCAAAAATCTCCGGCGGCTCCTTCTGGCCCCACGCCGGATTGCCGCCGGTGAAGTAAACCTTGCCGTCCGGCCCGACCCAAATGAAGCGGCCCGTGTAACTGAAGCCCGGGCCGAAAGCAGGTGGCCTTCCGAAATCCGTCGTGACGTTGTCGCGCGGATCGTAGCGCACCAAGCGCGCATCGGGAATTGTCGCACCCCAGAGCACCCCGCGCGCGGGATCCGCAGCGAGCGTCGCGAGACCGCCATGTTCCAGCGCCGTGCCGCCGGGCGCGCTTGCGCTCAAGTCCTCAAGTCGCGCGGCATCGCTCGCGAATCCATACCAGTGGAAGCCACGACGCATCAGATAGCCCTTGTCGATCGGCGAGTAGTCCAGCGTCGCGACATACACCCGCCCGTTGAGCCACGTGGGCCGTGTGTGAAACTTCTGCGCGGTTTCGCCCGGCAGCCAGTTCGAGGCCGCCTCAGAAGCTGAGCGCGCGTCGCCGATGAACTCGAGAACATCACTCCCGGCGCGCAATCGGAACAAGGCCGAGTTGGTCACGTGGTCCATGCCCGCGACGATGATGTCGCCCTCTGGAGTCGATCCAACAGCGTGCCAGTTCTGGTTCGAGTGAAGCCCGCTTGGAGTGTCGGGAATCGTCCAAGTCCGCACAACTCCCCCCATCGTCGTAGCGGCAATCGCGAGCGTCGCCATGCCCGAGATCGCGATCCCACCGGGTGTCCACCTTGCTGCCACATCCGGAAAATCGGCGGCGCACGCGCGACTGGCAACCGGATACTCCACTCCTTTCAGGCGCGGCCCGGGCAGCGGCCGCATGTTGCGCGCATTGGGCTGGAGTGTGAACGCTTTGGGAAATTATTGGAACGTCTTGCGATGGACGCGTTCTGAGTCCTATAACGAGACGCCTCCAAACGGGACTTCGAGGACCTCACCCATCATGAAACGCACAGTTATCATCACCATCGCAGTCATCGTTCTGCTTCTTGCCGGATTTTTCATCTACAGGGGCTACCAAGCGAACTCGAAGCGCGAGGCCGAGGCCCAGCGCATCGCCCGCGAGGCCGACCTTGTCGAACAACAGCGTATCGAAGCCGCGCGCAAAGCCGAAGCCGAAGCCGAGGCCAGGCGCCTCGCCGACGCCCGCGCAGCCGAGGAGGCTGAAGCTGCCGCGGCGAAGGCCGCCGAGGAGAGCCGAATCAAGGTGCAAATGGAGGCCGCACGCATCGCTGCCGAGAAGGAAGCTGCGCGCGTGGCCGCCGAGAAGGAGACCGCACGCATCGCCAAGGAGCGCGCCGACGCCGAGGCGCGCGCGGTCGCTGCAACTCGCGAGCGCGAGGCACGCGAAGCCGAGGAAGCCCGCCTCGCCGCGATCAAGAAGGTTGAGGACGACGCCCGCGCGCGCGAGCGGGACCGCCTCCTCGCCGAGGACCGTGAGCGTTCACGCCTCGAGGCACTGCGCCGGCAGGCCGATCTCGACGCGCTCGCCCGCGCAAATTCGCTCATGAGCCGGATCGTTTACCCCGACGACTACAAGCGCCGCCGCCACTACTACATGCATGTCGAGGTCTACAACGCCGCGATACTCGCTGAGCCGATTGCGCCGGAGGCAGAGCCTGAAGGAGCCGAGCCCGCGAAGCCGTAGCATCGCATCCGCTCACTGCAGGGCCCGCCCGTCGGGCAAATTCTCTCTTGCTTCCGCCTCCCAAAGGCCTTTCCTTCACCGTTTTTCCAATGAAAGCCACTATCAAGTCCCAGGGCCGTCAGTTCAACGTCACGGAGGGTGACGTGCTGATCATCAACCGCTTCCCAAACACGGAGAAAGGCTCTACCGTTGAGATCACCGACGTCCTCACCTTGGGCGAGGGAGAATCGATCCAAGTCGGCACGCCGACCATCAAGGGTGCCTCGGTTTCCGCCACGATTCTCGAGAACAAGCGCGGCAAGAAGGTGAAGATTTTCAAAAAGCACAAGCGCAAGGGCTACGAGCGCACCCGCGGGCACCGTCAGGAGCT
Organism: Opitutaceae bacterium; assembly: GCA_035513275.1. Lineage (GTDB taxonomy): Bacteria > Verrucomicrobiota > Verrucomicrobiia > Opitutales > Opitutaceae > DATKCJ01. The sequence goes on along the minus strand of DATKCJ010000107.1, from coordinate 20,856 downwards.
CTCGGTTATCAAAATCAATTCCATTCAGGGATAAGGCACTTCGATGGCACACAAGAAAGGTCAGGGCACATCATCCAACGGCCGCGACAGCGTCTCAAAGCGCCTCGGCGTGAAGCGTTTTGGCGGACAGACGGTCCTCGCTGGCACGATCATCATGCGCCAGCGCGGCACGAAGATCCACCCGGGTAACAACGTCGGCCTCGGCCGCGACTTCACGCTCTTCGCCCTCAAGGACGGCATCGTGACCTTCGACAAGGCACACCGCAGCGTCAGCGTCAGCGTCGGCTGAGTCGCAGTCCACCGATCGATTTTCAAGGCGCTCCGGATGGAGCGCCTTTTTTGTCTGCGGATGGACCGGAGGGCTTAACCACGAAACACACGAAAGGCACGAAAACGGAACCCAGAGTGAGATCCATTTTGCGGGATCAGCGATTCGCCTGGAACGTTCACTCGCCGGACATCTCATCGATTCCATATCCGTCTTTCGTGTGTTTCGTATCTTTCGTGGTGGCCATTCCGATTCCGTCGCCTCGTGTCCGCCGTTTCCCGGCTTGCCTCACAAACACCGCTTTCAATGCTGCCCTTGATGGAAGACCCCAACGGAGAACTGCGCCGACAACGCGAGCTGGTCGCCGCACATCTTCGTTGGCTCGACGAGCAAATCGCACGCTCACCCGGCCAGTCGTCCCCAGCCGCGATTCCGCTCGTGCCGCCGCCTCCGGTTTCAACGTCGAAACCGATGCCACCGCCTCATGTGCCGGTTGGTGCGATTCCAGCGCCTGTCGCATCTGGATCGATCCCCGAGCTCGTGCTGCCCGAAATCGACCCGGGCTCGATCCGCAACGAAGTCCGACGCGGTTGTTTCATCTATGTGATCATCGTGACGCTGCTCCTCGCCGCGAGCATCGCCGTCGCAGTCTGGATCGGCGGCGAGTAGTAGGGTAGCGCAGGTCTCTGACCTGCGAAGGCAAGCCATCCGCGGCGGGTCAAAGCCCCGCCCCACTTTCAAACCTTCGTCCGCACTCCGCCCTCGCTCCACGAGCGCCAAATCGCCTCGGTCACCCGCATGTAGCGTAGACCGCTCGCGAAGTCTGTGAGCCTCACCGGCGCACCCGTGCGGATGCTCTCGACGAAATCCTCTTCCACCCTCCAGCCACGCCGGGCTTCCGCCGGCACGTTCGCCGTCTGCTCAGCACCCTCCGTTGTGATGAATAGCTCCTGCCGGCCGACGTCGAAACGCAGCGTGCCCTTCTCCCCGTTCACCCGCACCTCGTTTCGCGGCTGACCACGCTCGACTCCGCTGAAATGTCCGACGATCCGCGCTCCTGGCGCGAAAACCGCGGCATCCGCCGCATACTGGCCCGAGAACGTCACGCTATCGGGGATTTGAATCTCCGCCATGCCTTGTCCCTCCACCGCCGGCCGGCTCGGTGTGTGCACGGCCGCGTCGGCGATAATCGTCTCAGGATCGCGGCGCAGCCATCGCTGCGCGATCTCGTAGTAGATGCCGAGCGTAAGTGTGTTGAAGCCGCTCAGTTCGAAGTCCTGACGCCATGTCTGCCTCGCCGCGGAGTCCGCAACCGACGCCGTGGTGTGAACGAGCACGACCTCCCGGATGCGTCCAATCTCGCCGCGCTCCAGGATATCCGCGACGGTCGAGTCGACATCCAAAGAGAACGGCGACGGCACAATCTGCGCAACGAGCGCAGGATGTCCGCGACTTTCCGCGAGCATCAGTCCGGCCTCGGCGGCATCGCGCGCCATGCGCGCCTCGGTCAACACATGCTTGCCCGCGCGGAGAGCGGCGATCGTGACTTCCGCATGGAGGTAGGGCCAAGTTCCGATGACGACCGCATCGACATCGGACGCTTCAACGACCGCACGCCAGTCATCTTCGACCCGTGCGATGCCAAATTCGGTCGCGACCTTCGCTGCCGACTCGCGAGTGCGGTTCGCCACCGCGACCAGTTCAACGCCCGGAATCCTCTTCAGGAGCGGCAGGTGCCTCGCGCGCGTGTTGCCACCCGCACCGACGAAGCCGATCCGAAGTGTCTTCGCTGTCATGCGTCGAACCAAACAGCGGCGCGCCAATCGCGCAACGCTCGGGTGAATTCTCGCTCAGTCACTCCGAGGTGGGGCGCGTTGTCCAAAGGACAAGCCGCCCCACCACAGCACCAGCAAAGGCACCGGGCCTGCGTGCCCAGCGGATTCGACGAGTTCACTGCAGGCGGTCGCGCCCTACCTTCAGAGGCTTCACCTACGTGTATTTCAGCACTTCCTCGATGGTCGAGGCGCCGTCGAAGATGGCTCGCTGGCCGTCTTCGCGGAGCGTGCGCATGCCCTGCTCGAGCGACTTCTGGCGAATCATGAGGGTCGGTGCGCGCTTGGTGATCAGGTCGCGAACTGCATCGGATACGCGCAGGAACTCGTAGATGCCCATGCGGCCCTTGTAGCCGGTCTGGTTGCAGGCGACGCAACCTTTGCCGTAGAAGAACGGTTTCGCGTCCGACTCACCGGACGAGAGTCCAAGTTGCGCGATCATCTGCAAACTCGGCGCGAAGGGTTGCCGGCACGTCCTGCAGATCCGGCGCACGAGCCGCTGTGCGAGAATCGCCTCGAGCGTCGACGCGATGAGGAACGGCTCGAGCCCCATGTCGATCAGCCGCGTGACCGCGCCCGGCGCGTCGTTCGTGTGCAGCGTGCTGAGCACGAGATGACCCGTTAGCGACGCCTGGATCGCTATCTGCGCCGTCTCCAGGTCGCGGATCTCACCCACCATGATGACATCGGGATCCTGGCGCAGGAACGAGCGAAGCGCCGAGGCGAAGTTGAGACCGACGAGCGGATTCACCGGCACCTGCGTGATGCCCTCGATCTCGTATTCGACCGGGTCTTCCGCTGTGAGGAGCTTGGTCTCCGGGCTGTTAACGACGCGCAGGCAACTGTAGAGCGTCGTCGTCTTCCCCGAGCCGGTGGGGCCGGTGACGATGAAGATACCGTTCGGTCGGCGGATGATCTCGTTCACGCCGTCGAACACGTCGGCGGGCATCCCGAGCGTGTTGATGTCGAGGTTCACTACGCTCTGATCGAGCACGCGCAGCACGAGGCTTTCGCCGAACTGCGTCGGAAGGGTCGATACTCGCAAGTCAACCGGCCGGCCGGAGAGCGTGAGCTTGATGCGCCCGTCCTGCGGCAGACGGCGCTCGGCGATGTTTAGGTTGGCGATGACCTTGATGCGCGACGTGATCGGAAGCGCTAGGTGCTTCGGCGGCGGCGCCATTTCGTAAAGCGCGCCGTCGATGCGGTAGCGGATTTTGAATTCGTTTTCGAACGGCTCGAAGTGGATGTCCGACGCGCGATCGCGGATTGCCTGCGCGAGCACGAGGTTAACGAATCGGATGATCGGCGTCTGCCCCGCCATCGCCTCGAGGTCCTGCTCGGTGATGTCGGTCTCGTCGACTTTGACGCTGGACGACGACATCTCTGCGAGCACCTGGTCGATCGACGCGTCGTCCTCGCCGTAGTGCGCCTTCAGCAGGCTGAGCACGCGCTCCGGGTCGGCGACGACCATGCGGATGTCCTTGCCGAGCGCGAACGTGAGGTCGTGCACGACCATGCTGTTGAACGGGTCGACGCACAACACGTCCACCGAGCGCGTGTCGCTACGCACGGGCACGACACCGAGCATGCGCGCGAGGCTGCCGTTTACAGCGCCAATTACGTCACCGGGCAGGCTCGATGGCGGGTGCGCCATGTATTCGAGCCCGAGGGATTCTGCGATCCGCTCAAAAAGGGCCTCGCGCTCGATTGCGGCCGCGTCGAGCAGCACGTCGGCGAGCGGCTTGCCGGTCTCGACGTGCTCCGCATTGAGCACCTCGAGTTGATCGACGGGTATCAGGCTGTGGTCGCGGACAAGTTCGTAGACAGACTGGCTTTGGCTCTCGAACATTGCGGATTAGTTCAACACAAGTCACCGATCTCCCCGCCTTGCCATCGCGAGCCCGACGCAAAACGGGCGCGGCGATCCCGATGAGATTTCAGGTGGATTGCTTCTTCTCCCGCCACCGCGGGCTCCCCGCAACGACAAAGTGTGGGGCGCAGCAGATGGCCCTACGAACCCGCAGGATCCTAGAGATCCTTGAGCTTGTGTCCCATCTGCACCAGCCGGTCGCGCATGGCATTCGAGTCCTGCGCCTTCTCGACGGCCTCGTCGCCTGAAATCACTTCGCGGTTCACGAGGCTGAGCAAGTGCGCATCCAGCGTGATCATGCCGAGATTCGCGCCGGTCTGGATGTCCGAGGTGATGCGGAATGTCTTGTTGTCGCGGATGAGCGACTGGATCGAGGTCGTCGCGACCATGAGCTCGAAGCCCGCGATGCGCCCTCCCCCGACTCTCTTGCAGAGCACCTGCGAAAGGACGGCGACGATCGACGACGCGAGCTGCGTGCGGATCATCTCCTTCATGTTCGACGGGAACGCGTCGACGATACGATCGATCGTCTTTGCAGCGCCGTTCGTGTGCAGCGTGCCGAAGACGAGGTGACCCGTCTCTGCAGCGCTGATCGCGGCCTCGATCGTCTCGAGGTCGCGCATTTCACCGACGAGTATGTAGTCGGGATCCTGGCGCAACGCGCGCCGGATCGCCTCGGAGAAACTCGGCACGTCGACGCCGATCTCGCGCTGCGTAACGACGCACTTCTTGTGGTCGTGGTAATATTCGATCGGGTCCTCGACCGTGATGATGTGGCCGTCGCGGTTCTCGTTGATGTAATTCATCATCGAGGCGAGCGTCGTCGACTTGCCGGAGCCTGTCGGCCCGGTGACGAGGATCAGGCCGCGCGGACGGTAGAGCAGTTCCTTCAACTTGTCGGGCAGGCCGATTTCGCGAAGTCCGAAAAGCTTGTTGGGGATCTGGCGCAGCACGAGGCCGTGCACGCCCTTCGCCTTGAACACGCTCACGCGGAAGCGCGCCTTGTCGAGGTAGGCGAATCCGAAGTCCGCACCGCCGTTCATCTTCACCGACTGCTGGTGCACGTCGGGCGCGATCGACATCATGAGCGCCTCCGTGTCCTGCGGCGTGAGCGGCGGTCCGTCGATCGGAGTCATGCTCCCGCTGAGGCGAAGTGTTGGTGGCTGGCCAACGTGCAGGTGAAGGTCCGAGGCGTTTTCCTCGCAGACCAGCTCCAGCAGGTCGTTCATTTGGTAACTCATGGCTGTGCTTTCCTTGGTTAACTGACGTCCCCGACAGTCGCTGATGCAACTTCATCAATGGTCGTCATGCCAGCGAGAACTTTGCGTATACCGTCCTCCCTCATGGTGCGCATGCCCGTGAGACGTGCATTTTCACGAAGTTTTGAGGCCTGCACGTTCTCATAAATCATCCTTTGGATCTCCTCGTTGATGTTGAAGATTTCGAAGATCCCGAGACGTCCGCGAAAGCCGGTGCCGTTGCAATCGGGGCAACCCTTCCCTCGCATGAACTTCGCACCGGCCGCCGCCGCGGGTCCGATGTTGAGGGCGCGAAGTTCAGCGGATGTCGGCGAGTCCGGCGCCGCACAGCGCCTGCACACGCGCCGCACGAGCCGCTGCGCCATCGTTGCGCGCATCGATGTGGCCACGAGAAACGGCTTCACGCCGATGTCGATCAGGCGCGTGACCGCACTCGGCGCGTCGTTTGTGTGCAGCGTGCTGAAAACCATGTGGCCGGTGAGCGACGCGTTGATCGCGATCTCCGCGGTCTCGAGGTCGCGAATTTCGCCAACCATGATGATGTTCGGCGCCTGGCGCAGCATCGAGCGCAGCGCCGCCGCGAACGTCATCCCGATATCGATCCGCACCGGCACCTGGTTGATGCCGGTGAGCTGATACTCGACGGGATCCTCGACCGTGATGATCTTGCGGTCGGGCTTGTTAATGAAATGCAGGCACGCGTAGAGCGTCGTCGTCTTGCCCGAGCCCGTCGGACCGGTAACGAGAAAGATTCCGTCGGGCAGCGAGATGAGTTTCTCGAGCTGCTCTCGATCGTCGGAAAGGTAGCCAAGCTCCGGCAGTCCGAGCGTGAGACCTTCCTTGTCGAGGATGCGCATCACGATGCTCTCGCCGTGCACAGTCGGCAGGCACGACACGCGCAGGTCGATCGACTTGCCCGCGACATCGATCTGGATGCGGCCGTCCTGAGGAATGCGCTTCTCCGCGATGCTCATGTTCGCCATGAGCTTCAGCCGCGAGATGACCGCGAGTTGGAGCCGCTTCGGCGGGTTTTCGACTTCGAGCAAGACGCCGTCGATCCGGTAGCGCAGGCGGAAACGTTTCTCGAGCGGCTCAAGATGGATGTCTGACGCGCGGCGCTGGATGGCCTCGAGGATTACCTTGTGGACCATCCGCACGATCGGCGCGTCGGCCTCGCCGTCGATTTCGTCGATCGATCTCGCGCCCTCGCCGCGATCGACAACCTGCACGGCATCTTCGCGTGCGTCGCCTCCGGCAAGCTCGGAGAAGAGCTTCTCAACCGTCTTGGTGTCCCGCCCGTAGTGCCGCGCGATCGCCGCCTGGATTCCCTCGAGCGACGCGAGCAAAGGCTCAATTCGCAGACCGAGCACGTGCGCAAGGCTGTCGGTCGCGTCGGAGTTGAGAGGATCGGCGATCGCTGTCCAGAGCGTGCCGCCCTCGATGCGCACCGGGCAAGTGCGGTAGCGGATCGCGAGATCGCGCGGAAGCGCCGCGACTGCCTCCGATGTTGGCCGCTGCTGTTCGAAATCAACGACCGGCATCGATAGCTCGTCGGAAAGAAGCTTGAGCACTGTCGCGCGACTGAGGTGGCCCGCGTCGACGATCACGTCGACCAGTGAGGGAGCCGCATTATCGGGATCGGCGTGAGCTGCGATGCGGGCGTTGGCCGCATCGACCTGTTCCGGACGGACGAGGGATTTCTCGAGCGCTAGCTGGACTACGAATTCGTCGGTGGAGGTCACTTCGGCTCGGGAGGAAGCGCCGGACCGACGCCTACTTGTTCATGCCCATGAGGAACTCGGCGTTCGTCTTTGTCTTCCGGAGCCTTGAGATGAGAAGGTCCATCGCCTCGGCGGCGGGCACGCCCTGCATGGCGCGTCGCAGCGAGTAGATGTGTTTCATCTCATCGGGATGGTAGATCAACTCCTCCTTGCGGGTGCCGCTCTTGTCGACGTTCACCGCGGGGAAGATGCGCTTGTTGACGAGGTCGCGGTCGAGGTGGAGCTCCAGATTTCCGGTGCCCTTGAACTCTTCGAAGATGACTTCGTCCATCTTGCTCCCCGTGTCGACGAGCGCGGTGCCGATGACGGTGAGGCTACCGCCCTCTTCGATGTTGCGCGCCGCACCGAAGAAGCGCTTCGGCTTCTGCATCGCAGTGGCCTCCATGCCGCCGGACATGATCTTGCCGGAATTCGACGCGAGCGCGTTGTAGGCACGCGCGAGACGCGTGATCGAATCGAGCAGCACGACGACGTCCTGACCGTCCTCGACGAGACGGCGTGCCATCTCGCCGACCATCTCGGCAGCGTGCACGTGGCTCTCGGGTGTCTCGTCGAACGTGGAACTGACGACCTCGCCCTTCGTGTGGCGCTTGAAGTCGGTCACTTCCTCAGGACGCTCGTCGACAAGCAGGATGATCAACCGGATCTCGGGATAGTTCGTCGAGATGGAGTTGGCCATGTTGTGCAGGAGCACGGTCTTGCCTGTGCGCGGTGGCGCCACGATCAACGCGCGCTGGCCGAAGCCGACCGGCGTGACGATGTCGACCAAGCGCATCGAGACTTCCTTGCTGCCGATGTCGCGCTCCGGGACCTCAAGGAGGATCCGGCGGAGTGGATAATATGGCACGAGGTCCTCGAACGGTTTCACCTTCGCGATCTGGTCGGGCGACCTGCCCATCGCCGCGATCACTTGGATGCCGGCCGGGCAACGCTCGTTGTCCGCACCGGGCTGCACGCGCACCTCGATGTGGTGACCGCGTTTCAAGCCGTAGCGCTTCACGAGCGACGCCGGCAGGTAGGTGTCGTCGGGATAGAGCCGGTAATTGTCGTGCGGGTGGACGACGAATCCATACCCGCGATCCGTGAGATCGAGCAGACCGCGATCGATAATCGGCCGCTTCGCTGCGGCCGCGGTCGCGAGGATCTTCACAGTCGCCTCGTGCTTCGAGGGGATGCCGTCAAACGTGATCCCCATCTCGCCGGCGAGCTTCACGAGCTCCTGCTGGGAGCGCGGCACGAGCTGGTCGATGTAGAGCGGCTCTCCGCCGCTAGAGGCCAGTTCGGCCGCAGCCGCATCGAGGGCGGCGACATCATTGAAACGATTCGCGTCGGGCAAGATGCCAGTGACGCTGACAAACTCCGGCGGGGGCGGTTGCTGAGGTCCGCTCGGCGGGCGCGGCTGCCAGCCGCCACCACCGCCGCCGGGCCCGCCCGGTGCACCGGGGCCTCCGTGACCCCACTTGCCTTTCTTCTTTTTGCCACGCTTTCCCCATCCGCCGTGGCCCCCGAACTGGCCGCCGCCTTGGTGACCGCCGCCGAAACCGCCTTGCGGGCGGCCTCCAGGTTGCTGGCCGCCCTGTTGGCCGCCTTGCGGCGCACCAGGCTGACGCTGCTCGCCCTCGCGACGATCCTGGTCATTTGAATCCTGCTGCGGCTCGGCGCGATCGTCGGGCACGGGACGCCTTGAATCTTCATTCGTGGACGACTCGGATTGCTGACGCGGCTCGGACGGTGACTCGCGCACCTCTTCCTGACGTGGTTCGTGGCGCTGTTCCTGGCGGGCCGGTTCGTGCACGGGCTCGGGAGCACGCACCGGGCGCTCAACGGGCGCCGGTGGCGAATCGACCGCCGGGGCAGGCGCCGGAGCGTCACCGCCGGATGATTTCTTCTTCCTTTCGCGGGTCGCCGTGGAGGCTTTCGCGCGCGGTGCGCGGGCCGGCGTCTTGCGTCGGGAAGGTTTGGCGGATTCGCCGTCGGTCGGCGATTCGTCGGAATGGGATTTTGGAGGCACCATGTAATCTGGGGGGTAGCGCGCCCCGTAATTCTCGGGCGCGGAAAAAAGTGGTCTTGGTGGGCAGGCTCAGTCCCAGCGGCCGGCCAGCCAGACTACCTGTTCCTTGAGAAATTCGCGGGATCCATCGTTGAGGAGGACGAAATCCGCAGCGGCAATCTTTCGGGCGAGCGGCAGTTGTCTGGCGATTCTGGGACGGGAGTGGTCTTTCGAGACTCCGCGAAGTTCCAGACGGGACACCTGAAGGTCTCCAGATGAGGCGACGCACACTATGAAATCAAACCATTTTTGCAGGCCACGCTCGTAGAGGAGCGGCGTCTCGATCACCCAATTCGCCTCGGGCCGGGCGGTTGTGTGGTCTTGCCAGGCTTGAATCACTTGCGGGTGGAGCAGGTCTTCGAGCCAGATTCGGGCGTCGTCGTTAGAGAAAACCACCTTCGCCAACGCTGGACGCGAGATGGCGCCGCGACCGTTTATGACGCCCTCGCCAATGTGCTCGCGAATCGCCGCGACGATTTCAGGGCGCAGCAAAACGTCGTCGCGGATGATCTGGTCGGAATCAAGCTTGAGGAAACCCAGCGCCTCGAAGAAGCCCGCCGCGGTGGTCTTGCCGCTTCCCATCCCGCCGGTGATGCCGATGACGACGCCCTTGCCGCTCATTGATTCGGGGACAATGTCCGCAAGCCCGCGCGCGGCGCAACGGCGAAAAGGGGGGCAAATCCGTGGCACCTAAAGTATTGCCACGCCCTCTCCGGCAGGCACCCTCGGACCGCCGCAGCCCACGGCGGCGCTCCCTATGCTGGCTACAGTTCTTTCTGCCGCGATTCAGGGGATCGATGCGGTCGCGGTGCAGGTCGAGGTGAACACCGGCGAAGCCGGCGAACCGAAACTGATCCTCGTGGGCCTTCCCGATGCCGCCGTGAAGGAGTCGGACGATCGCGTCTTCTCAGCGCTGAGCAACAGCGGCCTGAAGATGCCGCGCACGCGCACGACCATCAACCTCGCTCCCGGCGACGTGCGCAAGGAAGGGCCGATCTACGACCTCCCGATCGCGCTCGGCATCCTGGTCGCCACGGGCCAGATGCACACGGACCGGCTCGACGAGTTTCTCATCGCGGGCGAACTCGGACTTTCTGGTGCGACACGTCCGATCCGCGGCGCACTCGCGATGGCGATACTCGCGCGCAACCTCGGCAAGTCCGGCGTGATCCTTCCGGCCGTCTCGGCCGAAGAAGCGGCGATGGTCGAAGGAGTGGACGTGATCCGCGTCGAATCGCTCGATGCGGCGGTGCGTTTCCTGACAGGCGAGCGCGAGATCGCGCCGCTTCCGGTTCGCACGAGCAACGGCTCTGCGAGCGCGGCTGCCGACAGCGCTGACTTCTCCGAGATCAAAGGCCAGCACGGCGTGCGTCGCGCCGTAGAGATCGCGGTCGCTGGCGGGCACAACCTCCTGATGATCGGTCCGCCGGGTTCGGGAAAATCGATGGTGGCGAAACGCATTCCGTCGATCATGCCCGAGCCGCGGCGCGAGGAATTTATCGAAATCCTCGCCATCCACTCGGCGGCTGGCCGCACGCTGCAAGGCGAACTGCGGATGTTCGAGCGGCCGTTTCGATCGCCGCACCACACGATCTCCGATGTCGGACTTCTCGGCGGCGGCACGATTCCGGGACCCGGCGAAGTCTCGCTCGCGCATCACGGTGTGCTGTTCCTCGACGAGTTGCCCGAGTTTAAGCGTTCGGCGCTCGAGGTGATGCGCCAGCCGATGGAGGACGGCGATGTCACGATCTCGCGCAGTGCAGGCAAGATCACGCTGCCGTGCAAATTCATGCTCGTCGCCGCGATGAACCCCTGCCCTTGCGGCTATCTTGGCGACCCGCGCCGCGAGTGCCGCTGTGGGCCGACGCAAATCCAGCGCTACCGCGCGCGAATCAGTGGTCCCCTGCTCGACCGCATCGACCTGCACGTTGAGGCTCCGGCCGTCGGCGTTTCCGAAATGCGCTCCGATGAACGTGGCGAGAGCTCGACTCAGATCCGCGAGCGGATCGCGCGTGCGCGCGACCTGCAGCACGCGCGATTCGGAAAAGGCGGGCCGCCCAGCAACGCCCGCATGTCGCACTCGCAGATCCGCACTCACTGCGCGATCGATCGCTCGCAGGGTGATTTGCTGCAGCAGGCGATGGAGCAGCTCGCACTTTCTGCGCGCGCTTACGACCGGATTCTCAAGGTCGCACGCACCATCGCCGATCTCGCCGGGGCCGATGCGATCGGTTCGCCCCACCTTCTCGAGGCGATTCAGTATCGCAGCCTCGACCGGAACCTATTCTACTGAAGCCGTTCGTCCCGGTTTCCCTTGCGCGGGCGGGCCGAATCTGCTCGTTACCGCGTTTTACCCCACCCATTCTCCGTTTTCAGCGAACCCGATGCGGGACTATTTCATCCGACGTTTCCTCCTGATTCCACCTACCCTGCTTGGGATCACATTCCTCGTCTTCGCGATCACACGGATCGTGCCAGGCGGTCCTGTTGAACGGGCAATCATGGAGGCAAAGACGGGCGCCATTGACGGCGGTGGCAGCCGCGACGTGAGCCGGGGTGCCATCTCCGAGGAACAACTCGACGCGCTGAAGGCCTACTACGGTTTCGACAAGCCGACCATCCCGGCCTACGTCCACTGGCTGGGCAATCTCGTGCGCGGGGACCTTGGCACGTCTTATCGCTACAACGAACCCGTGGCCTCGCTCATACTCGGTCGCCTTCCGGTTTCGCTCTTCTACGGCGGCATCACCATGTTTCTCGTCTACACGATCTGTGTGCCGCTCGGCATCATGAAGGCGATCAAGCACCGAACAGGTTTCGACAACGCGACCTCGGCCTTGATCTTCACCGGCTACGCGGTGCCCGGCTACGCGCTCGGCGCGATCCTGGTGGTGTTTCTGGCGGCGCGCCTCGAGTGGTTTCCGATGGGCGGATTCACCAGCGACGATTTTCGAGACCTGTCGTTTTGGGCAAAGGCGCGGGACATCGCCCATCACGCCGTGCTGCCACTCGTGTGTTACACGATCAGCAGCTTCGCCTTCGTCACGCTGCTCATGAAGAACCATCTCATGGACAGCCTCGCCGCCGATTTCGTGCGCACAGCCGTCGCGAAGGGAGTGTCCTTTCGCGCTGCGGTGCTCCGGCACGCCTTGCGAAACTCCCTCATCCCCATCGCGACCAACTTCGGCCAGAGCCTGTCGCTCCTCGTTACCGGCTCCTTCCTCATCGAGTTCATTTTCGACATCAACGGCATGGGCCTGCTCGGTCTCTCCTCGGTATTCGACCGCGACTACCCCACCGTGATGGGGGTGCTCATCGTGTCGTCCACGGTGTTGCTTCTCGGGAACATCGTCGCTGACCTGCTCGTCGCGGCGGTCGACCCGCGGGTGCGTTTCCACTGAGCTGTTCCGAACCGCGATGAAGTTCGCCCTCAATCCGCTAACCGCGAAAAAACTGCGCCGCTTCCGTGCGATTCGCCGGGGCTACGCATCGTTCCTTGTGCTCGCGGTGCTGATCGCTCTCTCGCTCATTGCCGAACTGCTCGTAAACAGCCGCGCTCTCGTTGTGCGTCACGACGGTCGGTGGCATTTCCCCACCTATGGCGGCATCCTCCCGGGCAACGACTTCGGCCTCGATTACTCCTACGAAACGAACTACCGCGAGTTGCGCGATCGCATCGCCGCGGAACCCGAACGAAGCGGGCGTGGCGATTTCGTGTTGTTGCCGCCGGTCCCCTACAACCCGTTGGAGAACTGCTACCCGGGCGAGTTTTACCGGCCACGACCGCCCACCTCGACCGAACGCCACTACCTCGGCACGGACCAGCTCAATCGCGACGTCGTTGCGCGGCTCGTCTATGGTTTCCGCAATGCCCTCATCTTCTCCGGCAGTTTCATTGCACTGACCTACCTCATCGGCGTTTCGCTTGGCTGCGCGATGGGATACTTCGGTGGGTGGATCGACCTGCTCGGGCAGCGCCTCATCGAGATCTGGTCGCTGGTGCCGTTTCTGTTCGTGGTGATCATCGTGGCCTCGATCGTCTCGGCACACGGCGGCATGAGCCTCGGCTGGCTGCTCGGGATCGTGGTGCTGTTTTCTTGGACCGGGATCACCTACTACATGCGGTCCAACACCTATCGCGAGAAGACACGCGACTACGTGGCTGCCGCGCAGGTTCTGGGCGCCTCGACACCGCGCATCATCTTCCGGCACGTCCTTCCAAACGTGCTCTCGACACTCGTGACATTCGCCCCGTTCACCGTGGCGAGCGCCATCTCCGCCCTCACCGCGCTCGACTTCCTTGGCTACGGCCTGCCGCCGCCCACGCCGAGCTGGGGCGAACTGCTCCGCCAGGGAACCTCGAACCTCAAGGCGCCTTGGATCGTCTCTTCCGCATTCAGCGCCCTCGTCGTCGTGTTGCTGCTTGTCACCTTCATAGGCGAGGCTGTGCGCGAGGCCTTCGACCCGAAAAAATTCACCACCTACCAATGACCCTGCAATGAAACTCCCACGCCTGATCTCCATGCTCGTGCTCGGCACCGCCGCCGCAATGGTGGCCGGTTGCGGCAAAAAAGATTCCGCCACGGGCGCCGCTGGTGCGACCGCCAGCCATCCGACCGAGGGCCCGATGGCGGCCGAGCTCGCCGCCACGCTCGAGAGCGAAAGCGATTTCTATATCTTCAAAACCGCGGCCGACCTGCCCGAAGGGCTCAAGTGGGAAGACGGCTCCGACCTGCCCGAGTTCGCCAATCCTGACGCGAAGAAGGGCGGCACGCTCAACTACTTCATCCAGGATTTCCCACGCACCCTGCGCACAGTGGGCCCCGACGCCACTGGCGGCATCCGCCAGTACTTCTGGGATTTCGTGGCGATGTATCCCGCGCACGAGCATCCCAACTTCCCCGGCCGCGTCTTTCCCGGCTACGCCCGCGAGTGGGCCGCGGATCCGGCCTCACGCACCATCTACTATCGCATCGACGAGGAGGCTCGCTGGTCAGACGGCGCCCCCATCACAACCGCCGACGTCGTCTTCTCCCTCTATTACTACCGCTCCACACACATTGTCGGACCTTGGTATAACGACTTCCACAAGAAGACCTGGGAGCGGCTCACGATCTACGACGAGCACGTCTTCGCCCTCACGATGAATGAGCTGCGACCCGACTTCCTGGTGCGCTGCAGCGAGGGTTTCTACTTGTTCCCGAAACACGCAATGGCCGACTTCGGCCCAGACTACGTTCAGCGCTACCAGTGGCGCATCCTGCCCACTACCGCCGCATACACGCTCACCGACTCCGACGTGCGCAAAGGCGAGTCGGTCACCTTCCACCGCGTGCAAGACTGGTGGGCTCGCGACAAGCGTTTCTGGCGCGGGCGCTACAACCCGGACCGCCTTCGCTTCAACGTCATCCGCGACATCGACAAGGCATACGAGTCGTTCGTCCGCGGCGACCTCGACTTCTTCCTACCGATGACCGCGGTGCCGAAATACTGGTATGAATCCCTGCCCGACAACCACCCCGACGTCGCGGCCGGCTACATCCACAAAACCAGGTTCTTCAACCGCATCCCGCAGCCCGACTGGGGCCTCTGGATGAACCGCTCGAAGCCGCTCCTCGACAACCGCGAAGTCCGCCTCGGCATCCAGCACGCCGGCAACTTCAAGCTCGTGGCCGAGCAATACTACAGGGGCGATGCCGTGCAGATGCAGACCCGGTCCGACGGCTACTCCTGGCGCATGCATCCCACGATCACCTCACGCCCCTTCAATCCGGTGAAGGCACGCGAGCACTTCGCCGCCGCGGGCTTCACGCAGCAGGGACCCGATGGCATCCTGCGCAACGCCGCCGGCCGTAAGCTTTCCTTCACGCTCTCCACTTACCGGCCCGACATCCGCGACATCATGTCGATTCTCAAGAGCGAGGCCGCCAAGGCCGGCCTCGAGCTCAACCTCGAGGTCCTCGACCAGTCCACCGGCTGGAAGAACGTGCAGGAGAAAAACCACGAGATTGCCCTCATCGCCCTCGGCCGCACGCCGGAGCTGTTTCCCCGCTACTGGGATTTCTACCACGGCGCCAACGCGTATCAGGATGCCTACCTCGCTCCCGACGGTTCCTTCGTCGAAAAGTCAGCCCACGGCACGCCAAATCCTAATCCGACCAGAGTCCGCGTCCAGACCAACAACATGACGCAGACTTTCATCCCCGAACTGGACCGCATTATCGAAGCCTACGACCAGACGCAGACTCTCGAGGAACTGAAGCCCCTCGCCGAGCAGATCGAGCAGATGATCCACGACGATGCCACGTGGGTGCCCGGCTGGTCGCTCCCCTTCTACCGCCTCGCCTACTGGCGTTGGGTGGGCTGGCCGGATGACTTCAACGTCATGCTCAGCATGTATTCCCACCAGTATTTCCTGTTCTGGATCGACACCGAAGCGAAGGAAGAGACCCAGGCCGCGCGTCGCCGGGGTGAGAAGTTCACTCCGACGATCCAGACTTTCGATCAGTTCAAGGAACCTTGAGCAACCACGCCTCCAGTTCCACCGGCATGCCGGACCCCGCGACTTCCGGGACAGCCGCCGCCACACCGGCGGCGGACGATATCATCCTGGAAGTTCGCGATCTCGTGACGGCGTTCGATACGGACGCCGGCCAGGTCACCGCAGTCGATGGCGTGAGCTTCCGCACGCGGCGGGGCCGCACGCTCGGAATCGTCGGTGAATCGGGATGCGGCAAGAGCGTCACGGCACTGTCCATCATGCGACTGCTCCCGCAACCGATGGGCCGGATACTCGGCGGCGAAATCCTCTTCGAAGGCCGCGATCTCACGAAGCTCGCTCCGAAGGAGATGTATCAAGTCCGCGGTGGGCAGATCGGCATGGTGTTTCAGGAGCCGATGACCGCACTCAACCCGGTGCACACCATCGGCCGCCAGATCGCTGAGGTGTTTCTCCTTCACCGGACCAAGGATCGCCGCGAGGCATGGCGCCTCGCCACCGAGATGCTCGAGCACGTGGGAATTCCCTCGCCCGAGGTGCGCGTCTCGGAGTATCCGCACCAGCTCTCGGGCGGCATGCGCCAGCGTGTCGTCATCGCGATGGCTCTCGCCTGCACGCCGGCGCTCGTCATCGCCGACGAGCCGACCACCGCCCTCGACGTGACAGTGCAGGCGCAGATCCTCGACTTGATGAAGAAACTCCAGGCCGAGATGGGCATGTCGATCATACTGATCACGCACGACCTCGGGGTGATCGCGGAGATGTGCGATGATGTCGTCGTCATGTATGCCGGTCGCGTCGCCGAGGCCGGTCCTGTCAGCCAGATTTTCACCCGCCCGTCGCATCCCTACACGCGCGGATTGCTCGCCTCGATTCCGCGCCTCGATACCCCGCGCAAGACACGCCTCGGAATCATAGAGGGAATGGTGCCCGCACTCCAGGATCTGCCGCCCGGCTGCCGTTTCCAGAATCGCTGCCCGTTCGCTGTGGATCGGTGCCGGGTGGAGTCGCCCGCGATCGAGCCGTGTGCGCCCGGCACAACCGTAGCGTGCCATCGCTGGCGCGAATTGCCCGAACCCGTCTCCGCGTGAACGCAGATTCTTCTCTCCCCCCTGGCTCCCCTTCCAAAGTAGCGGCAACCAAAGTTGCCCCGCTCCTCGAAGTGCGCGGCCTGCGCATGCACTTCCCCGTTCGCGAAGGCCTGCTTCTTCGCTCACGCCGCGTGTGCCTGGCGGTCGACGGCGTCGACCTCAAGCTCGCCGCAGGCGAGACGCTCGGCCTCGTCGGCGAGTCCGGCTGCGGAAAGTCCACACTCGGCAAGAGCATCGTCCGTTTGCTCCGGCCCACCGCAGGCGAGATTTACTTCGAGGGCACGGATGTCGCGCGGCTTTCACCGCGCAAAATGCGTCCCCTCCGCAGGGAGATGCAGATGATCTTCCAGGATCCGGTCGAGTCGCTCAATTCGCGCCACACAGTGGGTGAGATCGTGGAGGAACCGCTCATCATCCATCGCATGGGCGACCGTGCCGCGCGCCAAAGGAAGGTTCACGACCTGCTGGATCGCGTCGGCCTGCAGGCGAGCGCGGCCGACCGTTTCCCGTTTGAGTTCTCCGGCGGCCAGCGCCAGCGCATCGGCATCGCCCGCGCGATCGCGCTGAATCCACGGCTTGTCGTTTGCGACGAGCCAGTCTCGGCGCTCGATGTTTCGATTCAGAGCCAGGTGCTCAACCTCCTGCTCGATCTGCAGCGCGAACTGCACCTCTCCTACCTATTCATCGCGCACGACCTCGCCGTCGTGAAGCACATCTCCGATCGGATCGCGGTCATGTATCTGGGCCACATCGTCGAGTTCGCCCCGGCCGACGAGATCTACCGGGACGCGCGGCACCCCTACACGCGCGCGCTGATCTCGGCCATCCCGGTCACGGATCCCCGCCGCCGCACCAAGCGCATCATCCTGCAGGGCGACGTGCCTTCGCCGATCAATCCGCCGTCCGGCTGCCCGTTCCACACACGCTGCCCGCACGTGCAGGATCGCTGCCGCGTCGAAAAGCCGCTCCTGCGCTCCGTCGCGACCGTCGCAGGCGCGGAGCATCAGTTCGCCTGTCATTTCGATCTTTAGGAATTTTCAGGAGGAATTCGTGGCCCAAACCCCGCGAATTCCTAACGGCGCGGCAGTCGCGCCACCAACTGCCACCTTAGGAATTCGGCGGGTCTGCCCGCCGAATTCCTCTCTGAAAAACCGCTTGCCCAATCAAAATCGACCAGCCAACTTCACCGTTCCGCAAGACGCCGCCATCGTCTAGCGGCTAGGACGGAGCCCTCTCAAGGCTTAAACCGGGGTTCGATTCCCCGTGGCGGCGCCACTTTCTGAAAGCAAAAACCCGCCGAAAGGCGGGTTATTGTTTTGCGCTGGTTGAGCGTCTCAAGGTCCCCTCAGTCGGTCGCTCTCAACTACTCGTGAAAGCCGACCGCGAAACCGCCAATCACGAGGTATTCAACCTCGTGGGAGTTCAGCAATCTCAAGAAATCGGCGAAGTTCCGGTCGAGGTTCCTCATACGAGAAGAACTGCCGCCTGAGGTGCTCCATGGCAGCGAGCCTTTCCTCCGGGGTGTGCAGCAGCCAGTAGGCGACATCGTCGGGCTCATCCTCAAACGAGCCTATGGCGATGTGGCTCTTTTCCATGACGTGACTATCCTCTGCCGCAGCCGTGCAGTCAATGTCGCGCACCGTCGCGGCACTCATGGTTGCGAACCAGCGATGTGGTCTGATCGCCGTGCTCTCGTCCTAAGCACACCAAACTTCGGGTCACGCAAACAACGCCTTTAGCCCGTCATCCAGCGAGTCGACCGTTTGCACCTTCACGTCGCGGCCGTAGTGGAAGTAGGACATGATCGTGAAGCCGATGTCCTTGCTCGGATCGGGAATCACTCGGACGACGTGTGCGACTCCGTGTTCGCGAAATTGATCCATCGCCGCGCGGATCTCATCGACGCACGCGAAATCCATCTCCTCCAGTCCGCTCAGGTCGGTGAGCAGCCTGAAGCCGGGCTTGATGCATAGGAGCAGCACTCCGACTTCCGCACGGCAACGCTTCGCCTCATCGAGCCCGACGCGGCCCGCATACGAGAGTCTTAGAACTTCACGACTCGAGTCGAACTCCAGGTGATACATGGTAATCGCGAGTTGCCAGGGCGCCCACTGCGAAGCGAGCGCCGGACCAAGAGAAAGCACCGAGGCGAAACGATCGCTTTTGCGCGCGTCGATGTCCACACTGATGGCGCGCCGCGACAGAATTCCATGGACCTGCGGCGATCATCGGATGAAATCTTGCGCTGCCATGCACTACCCTACCCGCTTCGCGCGCGTGCTGGCCATCGCCGGCGCGCTATCCCTCGTCCCGCTACTCGCACAAACTTCCGCCCCGGCTGAAGACGCCGGCATCGGCTACATTCCAACGAGGATCTACTCCGCCGAGGAAGACGCTGCGCTCCTCAAGGCGTTCGACGGGCTCCGCGTCGCCGACGTCACCGATGGCATGGATGCGCTGGGTCGCCCAAACTCCGGGCTGATGGACCCGGGAATCATGCCGCTTTGGAAAGACACCGTGAACTACAAGCATCGCTTCATCGGCATCGCTGTCACAGCGCGCTACGTGCCGACGCAGCGTCCGTGGGCCGGCAAGATTCCGATCGAGGAATACGACGCATGGGCCGGCAAGTGGTATAACGAGATCTCGAGCGAGCCCTTCGTGCCGTTCCTGCGTCCGGGCTCTGCGCTCGTGCTCGAGGATGCGCCGCGCGCCGATGTGGGCTCAATCGGCTCGAACAACATCATGGGCTGGAAACTCAAGGGCTGCGTGGGCGTCGTCACCAACGCCACGGCCCGCGACACCGACGAGATCATCACAGAACAGGTGCCGCTCTACTTCCGCCATCCCGCGCGTGGGATCCGTCCCGGCCGCAACGAGATCGAGTCGGTGAACCGGCCGGTCGTCGTCGGCAGCGTGCTCGTGATGCCCGGCGATGTGATCGTGGCCGATGGCGACGGCGTCCTCGTGGTGCCACGTGAGATCGCCGCGGAGGTCGCCGCTTACGCGCACAAGATCATGGACGGCGACAAAGCCGGCCGCCGCGATCTCTACAAGGCCCTCGGCCTGCCCGATGACGCCTCGGTGCGGTGAGGGGTGTGACGGGACCGATGAGTGCTGCAAGGTAGCGGCGCCTATCTCCAAGCGCTCGATGAGAGGCGCTGGACAGACCAGGGCGGCTGGCCATTCGACCAGCTCAGGCCAGGAGGACAGCCGACCCTACCTCAAACGGTCCTACCCGCTTTCACCACTACTCGCCACTCTCACTTTCACTCTTTCCTTCCCCTCACGCCCGGTCGCCGCGCTCTGCGATCCGACCTTCGACGAGCACGATCCCCTCGGGGAGCGACACTGGAACCACGCCAAAGTCGTTGCCGTTGATGTGAAACACGAACGGCGACAAGCGCGGCGACGACCGACGCATGCTCTCCAGCAGCGCGTCGACAAGCTGCGCCGACCGAAGCGTCTGGATCATCTCGCTATCCTCACATGACTCGTCGGCGATGGCTTGGCCGAACAACGAGTTGCCGACAAACACCGGCCGCACAAAGCCGCGCTTGCGCGCCACCGCGGTGATGTCTGTGACCGCGCTCATGTCCAACTTTCGCTCTTCGCTCATCGTGGTCCCGGCCATCACGGTTGGGAACCGCCCCGAGGAGTCAACTGCTGCCTGAACCCGCAAGGCGCGGTGTCGCCTTGGCAATATCCGCGCAGCAGAGATTGCACGGTTGTGGCACCCTGATGGCTGTCGCCGGCAACCGGAGCTGTGCGACTCGCTACGCACACATGACGCTCCCATTTCCCAACCTGACTCCCGACGAGGCGGCCGCGATGATCGACGATCATCAGACCGTCGGATTCAGCGGATTCACGGCCGCGGGAACGACGAAGGCGATCCCCGGTGCGATTGCTGCGAAGGCGGAGCATGAGCATAAAGCCGGCAGGCCGTTCAAGATTGGAGTCCTCTCGGGCGCATCGACCGGCCGTTCGCTCGATGGCGCACTTGCGCGCGCAAACGCCGTCCTTTTTCGGACACCCTATCAGGCGAATCCAGACCTGCGGCGAATGATCAACGCTGGCGAGACGCGGTTTTTCGACATGCACTTGAGCGCCCTGCCCGGGGTTGTCCGGATGGGATGTCTCGGGCCCCTCCACTGGGCGGTGATCGAGGCGAGCGACATTACGGCAGACGGCCAGATAACTCTG
>DATKCJ010000106.1:0-2632 GCA_035513275.1 Opitutaceae bacterium | reverse complement strand
GCCTCGGCGTTGGAGATTTCATCGCGGTAAGCGATCCGCTCGATCCGATGGGCGACTTCGCGAAGCGCGCCGCGCTTGACGAGTGCCGCGCTGCTCGATGGACCGACGCCGAGTCGCTTCAGCGCGAGCGCCTTCGGCACGGGGCGCAGTTGCGCGCGGATGAATTCGTAAAGCTTCGCCTGCTGCGGTGCACGACGGCGGAGGTGCTCAAGTTCGTCATCGGCGAGCGCAGCGCCGGGCTGGAGGCGCGCCTCCATTTTCAGGGCCATGCCGCGGCGGATCGACGCGGGAATCATCGCCTCGAGGACTTGGTCGAGATTGGCAGCGTAATAAGTGCTCATCCAACTCGCGAGCTCGAGCAAGTCGGGCGTGAGCGCGGGAAACGGATAGACCAAGTCGGCGATCAGCTTCAGCCGCGCGGGATCGACATCGGGCACGGGATTCATCTCGGCGACGACGCCGATCGCGAAGCGCCGAAGGATCGGCATGCGCACGAGCGAACCGGCCGCCATGTCGGGCCGAAGGCGTTCGGGCACCCGGTAATGCAGCACTTTGTCGAAACCCGCGATGGGGTGAACAGCGACGATCATCAGCTTCGCTCCCCTGTCGCCCGGCCGCGCCTCGCGGACCATCCGCGTTGGAGTTTGACAGGGTGTGCCGGCGCAAGAGAGTTGCGGTTCGTGAGCATCGAATCGAGCCGTGAAAAGTTCAAGACGTTCCTCGCGGCAAAGGGGCTGCGACTGACAAGCCAGAGGATGGCGATTCTCGACGCGGCCTTCGGCCACGGAGGGCACTTCACGGCGGAACAATTGCTCGAGGATGCACGCGCGATCGACGAATCCGTCTCGCGCGCCACGGTCTACCGGTCACTGCCGATCCTCACGGAGTGCGCGGTGTTGCGCGAGGTCGACGTGGGCAAGAACAACAAGTTCTACGTCGCGAACTCCGAGGACACTCCCGTGCAGGCGGCGCAGGTGATCTGCGTCGATTGCGACACGATTTTCGAAATCAGCGCGCCGTTCATGGAATGGTATGGCACGACCGTGTCGTCCAAGCTCGGCCTGCTGCCCGTGTCGCAGCGGCTCCAAGTGCACGCGCAGTGCACGGCCTGGCGCACGACAGGCATCTGCAAGAACCACTCGTGAGCGCGGCGCCATCCAACCGGTTCACGGGCGCCCCCGAGCCGGGTGGCCCGGGCCGGGGGGAGCCGGAGCTGCCGCTCGAACCGCGCGCCGCGGTGACCTTCCGTTTCGATCGGATCCGCGGTGCGTGCAGCGGAATTCTCGAAACGGGTTGGCAGACATTCGCGCTGCTCGTGGCAGTGCGCGTCTACGATGCGTCGCCAAACATGAAGGCGCTCCTCGTGTCTTCGGGATCGATCGGGCTCATGCTCACGCCGATCGTGTTGTTCGCCGTTTCGCGTCTCAACATGCCGACCGGGCTCGTCGCGGGGCGCTTCCTGTTCGTCGGAGCCGTCGCCACGGCGGTCGGCGTCGTCGCGCACCATGACTTGCTCTTCATCCTGTCGATGATGGTCGCATCGATCGCGTCGGCCCAACAGGCACCGATGATGGTGAACATCTACTCGGAGAACTACCCGCCGCGGCGTCGCGGCCGGCTGCTCTCGCAAAGCATCGTGCTCGCGGTGATCTTCTCAGCGCTGTTCGCATTCGGTGGCGGCTACCTGCTCGACTGGCGGCTGGAAATGTTTCCATGGATCTTTGCCTCGGTCGCGGTTGCTGCGGCAGTCGCAGGCTGGGCCATGACGCGGATGCCATCGTCGCCGGTGGTGGTGCAACTGGGCCGCAATCCCTTGCAGAGCCTGAGCTGGGCATGGAAGGACAAAGTCTTCGGTATGATGCTCGGCGTGTGGATGCTGATGGGCTTGGGCAACCTGATCGTCATCCCGCTTCGCGTCGAATACATGGCGAACCCAGCGCTCGGCATCAACGCAAGCAACGCCGACATCGCGCTCGCCGTGGCGATCATCCCGGCGATCGTGCGCATGCTCACGACACACGCGTGGGGCTGGCTATTCGACAACTACAATTTCTTCATGATCCGCACAGTCCTCAACGGACTGTTCCTCATCGCGATCATGATCTTCTTCACGACCACCCGGCTGTGGATGCTGATGCTCGGCGGCGGTGTCTTCGGGCTGGCGTTTGCGGGCGGCAACATCGCGTGGAATCTGTGGGTGACGAAGTTCGCGCCGCCGGAGCGCGTGCCAGCCTACATGAGCGTGCACACGTTCATGACCGGCTTCAGGGGCGTGATCGCACCGTTCATCGGTTTCCACCTGATCACGCACGCGTCAGCCGGCGCCGCAGCGTGGATCTCCGTCGGCTTGATCGCGCTCTCGATGCTTCTGCTCGGACCGGCGCGGCGCAAGGCCGAGGCAGTGAGCGAAGCGCGAGCGAGGGATGAGGGGTGAGGTCAGGGGTCGGGCTTTACGCCCGATTCGCCGGTTCAACATCGTAGGGCAGGTCTCTGACCACAGGCGTCCCATAGCATGGGGCGGAAAGAGGTGGCTCGGCTGCCGGAAGTTTTCCTGCCAAGAGGCAGGGTGTGAAAAGAAAGACTACCAAACAGCCGAGCCGTTTGCAGCCTATGGTGCTGCGTCAGCTCGTCG
>DATKCJ010000105.1:0-10260 GCA_035513275.1 Opitutaceae bacterium | reverse complement strand
CGGGCGCTGCCCGGGATGCGCCAGCTTCGGGGTCGTGTTGATGATGCCGCCGGCGCCGCCGATGCCGAAGAGCACCGCGTTGGGGCCGCGCGCGAAATCCAGCCGCTCAATGTTGAAGGTGTCCAGGGCCACGGCCGGCGTCTCGAAGTAGTTCCGCGCCTGCCTGATATCGCCGAAGCCGCGCAACTGTCCGACAACGTCCTGCGAGTTCGCGGTGTTGCCGGTGAAGTCGCCGCCGAGGTCGGTGCCGCCATTGAGGCTGTATTCCAGGGCGTCGTTGATATCGGTCGCACCGATGTCGTCGAGGAACTGCTTGGTCATGACCGAAATCGCCGCCGGAGTATCGACCAGCGCCGAGTTCAGACGCGAGCCGGCCAAGGTGTTCGAGGCCTGGTAACCGACGTCGCGCTCGGCGCTGACGATAAACGGGGAAAGAACGAGTGGAGCTTCCGATCCGGCATCCGCCGGGTCGTCTTGTGCAGTGGCCGTCTGTCCCTGCAATTGTCTTCCAATCAGGCAGGCGAATGTCAGTCCGGCCAGAACGATGCGCGCATAATGACGCCAAGCGATGGAGTGATCGCACTTACTCATATTGGTGGTGAATGAGGTTAGCTGACGTGTGGCAGTCGGCTCGGTGCCGGCGGCCGGGGTGTGCCCCAAGTTTGTCAGTCATCGCCCGGCATGACGAAACCACCCGGTCATTCATCCTGTTAAATGAATCTGCCGTCATCCCCGGAAACCGCCGCGTGCAAATGCATGGGACGGTCTCCGCCGGTCACTCGTGCGCTCAACGCCGACCCGAACTCAAACCTCAGCGCTACGCCTCGATTCGTCGTGGCAGCGTGCTGCCTTCATGCCAGACGGGTTCGATGAGCAGCTTGCGTTGCAGCGTCGGCACGCCCCATTCATTCTCCCTCATCGCGGCAATAAGAGCATCCACTCCCACTGTGCCAATGCTGTCGAGCTGGCGCAATATTCCCGACACCTCTGGAGTTTTCGCCACACTCACGCCGAGAGAGACAAAGGCAACATCCTCCGGCACGCGCCGCCCGGTCGAACGAATCCAATCTTGCAGCGTTGAGACAAAGCCGATCACCACCTTGGGTTCATAGCGCTCCAGCCACCGCACGAAGCGATCACGATCCTTGGGCCCGGAAGTGAGCAAGGGGACGCGCTGGCGAACGGTGAACTGCTCCAGTTGGATCGAAGCGGCCGACCCGTAGCGCGAGGCGTCGTTCACAGCCGGGGGCGTATGGAAAAGGACGGCTCCACCTATGCGGTCGTATCCCCGCTTGATCGCCTCATGCCATGCCCGCCGCGTCGCCTCGAAGTCATCAGGCGCGACGATATGAAATGGCATCGGAACCCAGCCCAGTTCCAGACACACGATGGTGAGGTTGTCCACGGGCAGTTCCAGAATGCCCGGCCCGGCTGTGTGCGCGAACTGCGGCACCAGCAGACCCCGGATTCCACGATGATACAAAATCCGGCTGAACGCCTTGACCGACGGATGCTCGGCAAGGTCGAAGACTCGGAGCTGATAGCCTCGCGCCTCCGCGCGATGCCGCGCCGCCGGCAGAAAATCCAGGTGTTGGCTCGCATTCTTCATCCGGCTGTCGATCAGGTAAGCCAGCACGGCTCCGCTTCCGGTTTCGTGCCCGGCCCAGCGTTGTCGGGCCAAAGCTGCCAGTGCCGGATCCGGACGGTAGCCGAGCTTTTCGGCCATCGCATGCACCCGCTTGCGCGTGGCAGGCGTGATCGCGGGATTGTCACGCAGGGCCAGTGAGACAGTCGACTTGTCCATGCCCAACTGGTCGGCGATGTCCTGCTGAGTTACGCGCCGGTTCATGAGACTTGCCGCGACTGAGCGATATCAAACAGGCCAAGTCAAATCCATCGGTCCGGATGGATGACCGGGGCGAGCACGCATCCGTCCACCCGCAGCGTTGAGCAGCAGGCCACGACACCGCGGAGATCGAAGCAGTCAACCAATGCTGTCATGATTGATCTGCATCGGTTCGTCGCCAGACGAGGCGCCATCGATGCGGTTGGCCACGGCACCCTCCGGAGCACGCACGGGAAGACCGCGCAGGATGGGATCGTCGGTCTCCCGCATCCAGCCATCCAGCCGTGCACGCATTTCCGCGAGCACGCCGGCGTGGCCCGGTTCGCCACAGAGGTTGGCGGCCTCGTGAGGATCGTAAACCAAGTCATGCAACAACTCCGGCTCGGTGTGACGGTTCTTCCAGTCGTGCGCCAGCAGGCAATCCTTGCTGGGACTCTCATCGGTGTTGGGCAGGATGGTCTTCCCGCAAGGATCGTAGCGGCGGATGTATTTCCAGCGTGAAGTGCGCACGGCGCGCTTCGGCTCGTAGGCGGCATGGTAGTTTACTTCGGAAAACAGCGCGTCGTGCAACGCGCTCGATTCGCCCCGAACGAGAGCACAGAGCGAAGCACCCTGCAGCCAGGCCGGCGGCTTGATTCCGGCCAGTTCGCAAATCGTCGGAAAAATGTCCAGATGACTTACCATCGAATCGATCACGCGACCGCCGCCAAATGCGCCGGGACCCCGGAGGACGAGCATGACGCCGGTCCCGCTGTCAGTCAGGTCGCACTTCATACGCGGGAAGGCGATGCCATGGTCGGTCGTGCAGACAACCAGCGTATTGCCGGCAAGCCCGTTGCGATCCAAGGCGTCGAAGACGCGGCCCATCTTGCGGTCGAGGACGCGGGCCATCTGCTTGAAGTTCGCGACATCCAAACGAGTCTGCGGCGTATCAGGCAAGGGTGCCGGCGGCAGGCAGTAGCCGGGCTTGATGTCCTCACCGTGCGCGGGAAACTCCCGGTGCGTTTCCCAAAAGCCGACATCCAGGAAGAATGGCTGCCGCGGTGCATTGTCGAGGAACTGCGCCGCGTTTTCTTCCGCTTCGCCTTGATTGCCGAAATGCCGGTCGTAGCCCAGTTGCCGATACACTGCATCATGCCTTCCGCGAAATAGCGCGATATGCTGCAAACCTGCGATAACTGTCAGGTAGCCCGCCCGCGCGAGCGTGTGCGGAAGCAGGCGTCCGTAGTCGGCGAGACTGAAACCGCGATGTGCCAGACCCAGCATCCCGCTACTGTGGGCACATTGGCCGGTCAGCAGGCTGGCCCGGCTCGGCGAACAAGTCGGATTGCTGCAGAAGGCCTGGCGAAATAGCACCCCTTCTTCAGCGAGTCGCTGCAAGTTCGGCGTGGGAACGGCATGGCCGTAAGGCTGCACATGGCGGCCGGTGTCATGGGAGTGGATGTAGACGATGTTGGGTGCGGACATTGTCGCTGTCTCCGCCGCGGGCCCCGCAGGCGGGCTGCTTCCAATGCTGCAGCAACGGCACGAACTGCGAGCACGATCCATTGCAACCACATGAATGATGCCGCCCTTGCCGGGAGTGCTCGTTCACAGGAAGAGACCCGGAGGCATTCCGCCACTCATCGCTTCGTCGCATGCCCTCGACAAACGCAAGCGACGCCCTCTCCGAGTCTGCAACATGTCCATCAAGATAGGATTCATCGGCACCGGTTCGTTTGCCCAACACTTCATCGAGCTGTTTCAAGTGCACCCCATGGTCCGGGAAGTGACGATCGCCGAACTCCGTGAGGATCTTCGCCGCGACGTCGCAAACAGATTCCGGATCCGTCAAACGTATGCCACCGCGGAGGAATTGATCGCGTCCGATGTGGATGCCGTCGCGATCTTCACGCAGCGGTGGACTCATGCGCCCTTGGCAATCGAAGCCCTCCGGGCCGGAAAGCATGTTTATTCCGCCGTGCCCGCCGCCGTCACACTCGAGGAAATGGTCGGGCTGGTCGATGCGACAAAGGCCTCGGGCAAGACCTACATGCTGGGCGAGACCAGCTATTACCGGCCTCCAAACATCTATTGCCGGAAGCGATTTGCCCAAGGGGACTTTGGACGGTTCGTCTACGGCGAGGGTCAATACCACCACGACATGTCCCACTTCTACAGCGCGTTCGCGCGGAACGACGGCGAACCGTGGCGCCACTTCGCGAGCATCCCACCGATGCTCTATTCCACGCACTCCTTGTGCCATGTGCTCGGTGTGACGTTCAGCCGGATGTCCAGCGTCAGCTCCCTCGGCTTTGCCGACCGGCATCCCGACGGAATCTTCACGCGGGAGCTCAGTCATTGGCGGAACTGCTTCTCGAACGAAACCGCACTGTTTCGCACGGCCGACGGCGGCATGGCACGGATCAACGAGTTCCGCCGGATCGGTGCCGGTGAGAGCCGTCAGACCATTTACGGCACGATGGCCGCCTACGAGGAGCAACCCGGCCTCGCGATCCTGGAGGATCTCCACAGGGTGATGACCGAAAACATTCAGATCGAGGGCCGCATGACCGAAGGCATCTGGTGCGAATCGCGGCAGGTCGCGAAGAATCCGATAGACGGAGAGTTCGACTACGGAAAGAAATACCTCAAAACCGCCAAGCAGCGACTGCCCCATCTGCATCCAAACAATCGCGGAGTCGAAATCACCGAGGAAAACCGGGGTAATCTTCCACGCAGTCACATCGGCCGGTTTCACCTGGGAGCATCGGAAGAACATGCGGTGGAGCGTTTGCCCGAAGCGTTCGTCGGCCTGCCCAACGGCCACGCCGGTTCGCACCAATTTCTCGTGCAGGATTTTCTCGAGGCCGTTGCCAGGGAGATGCTGCCGCCGAACCACGTCTGGCAGGCCGCGCGCTACAACGCCCCGGGCATCGTCGCCCACGAGTCCTCCAAAAAGGAGGGCGAGCGACTGCCGATTCCCGACTTCGGTCGCCCGCCCGCCGGCGCGGCGTGCATTGATCCTCTGCACGTCCTGCGTGACTGAACATCAAGCTTCACAATCGGCGCCCCCGTTGTTCCCAATTGCCGATGAAAACTTCCCTTTGGCCGATCCGCACCGGACAAAGACAGGCCCCCTGGCTCTGGATTGGACTCATGACCGGGCCTTGGGCGGCGAAACTGTTCTTCGAGCAGATCTCCACCATCGCGATCACATTCAAGCTGCGTGAATTCGTCAGCGCGCCGCTCATCATCACCTTGGTCGCGAGCTTCAACCTGATGTTTAACATCTTCGTTGGCGCGACGTGCAACTACACCAGCGATCGGATCTGGACGCGTTGGGGTCGCCGCAAGCCATTCCTGCTCGCCGGATGGAGCGCGATTGCGGTTGGCTGCATCATCCTCCCGGAGATCGACACACTCTGGCTGTTGGTCGGAACGCTGTTTCTTTACGAAATGCTGCGCGACGCCGACAATCCCTACGAGTCGCTTGTCAACGAAGTTGTGCCGCCACACCAGCGAGGCCGCTCAACGGCCGCGCTGACTTTCGCGAGGCAGATGATGCTGGCCTTCTTCTTCGCCATCCTCATCGGACGGTGGGACGACTCGTTCGCGTTGCCCGGCATCGGCTCGTTCACCGGCGAACACGCGATCTTCTGGATTGGTGCCGTCCTCGCCTTGTGCTCCATGGCGTTTGTCGGATTCGGCATCAAGGAGACTCCACCGCGCGACCTGCCGGGCCAACGCCCGCGGCTGAATCCGGCGTTTTTGATGAAGGCTTTGGGCAACTTCCTCCGCGAGGTATTTGGCCAGAGGCAATGGCTCACACTTTACGGCATCGCACTCGCCCAAATGATTTTCTGGATCGGTTTCGGAAGCCTGGCTCCACTTCTATTCACGGAGCAATGGGGGTTTTCAAAGCAAACCTATGGCAACGTCATCGCCATCAGCACATCGGCCAGCATGTTCTTCTTCCTCCCATTGGGCGGGTGGCTGGCCGATCGACTCAACCGCATCGTCATGTTCGAGCTGCTCGCGGCGATCCTGACAGCGATCCACTTCTTCTTCTTTGTCTTTCTCAAACTCCGCTCCGGCGACGGGCCTCCATCGCAGACCTCCGTCATCATCTATTGGGTCGTTCAGAATGGCGTCGGCAGTGTCGGTGTCGTCTGCACTGTTTCCATGATGTTCGACTTCGTCCCGCGGGACCGGCTTGGGACCGTGTGTTCGGGCATCGGCATCACGCGTGGCGTTGTCAATATTTTCATCAATAACGGCATCGGCCTCTGGATAACCGGCGTCACTTTCCTGGGCATTTCCACCGACCTTGGAAACTCCACCGCTTACGACTACGAAAGCGGGTTCCTCTACCTTGCATTACTCGGTGTGCTTGCGACAGCGGTGTCCTTCTGGTTTGCCCGCCAGGTTAACACAGGCCGGATTCAAAAGCTTGGAATGATGGAAGCCCAAGAGGCCGCCGCTGCGGATTCGTCCGCGAGAACTAGCCCCCCGTGAAAGGCAATCGGGCCATGCGCCGGGCCCAGTCACGCAGGTAGTCTTCGCGCCAGCGGTTCACCGTCTTCGCGCCGGCCTTGTCTCCCTCCGCATACGCCGGGTTGGGATCGTCATGCCAGTAGTGCGGTCGCTCGTTCGGAAACGGCCGAACAAAACGGCCGCCCCAGCCCGACGCCTCGGGATCGTCGGCCACACCGTTGAGGAGATACAGGACGCTCGGGGTGTCTCCCATCTTGATGTCGCCTTTCATGCGCGCGAAAAGTGCCCCGAGCTCAGCCCGGTCGCGCACGTGTGCGGCGACGAAGCTCTCGTTGCCCAAATCCCCGGCTTGGGGGCCGCCGATATACATGCCGCGAAACGTCGTGTCGTTCTCGATCCACCAGAGATCGGGATGCTGCGCAAAGAGGTAGTCGCGCGCACGCTCGTCGAGCCGCGTGTTCCATGAACCGATGCTGTAGATCCGAAGCTTCCCCTTGATGTCGGGCGCGTGGTGGACCGCCAGTGCGACGTCCGTGATCGAGCCCCAGACAAGCACGTAGAGCGGCCGAGGATCGCCGGCCCGCGCACGCTCGATGATCAGGCGTGCGCCGTCGTTGAGTTCGTCGGCCGGCTTTTCTCCGGCCTGCGGATCGGTCGCTCCCTGCGCAACGACAGCCCGCAGTGCTTCCGGCGTCGGATATCGGTCGGACGCCCGCCGCAGCGCCCCGTAATCCGACGCATACGCGTCGAGCGTCTTGAGTATGTCTGCAGCGCGACCTGCATTCGGAGGCGAACTCACGAGGCCCTCGGTATCGAACCGATCCGCATAGACGAGGTAATGGACGAGCGATTGGAAGTCGTCGGGATCGGAACCGCCGATGTCGGACGATACGATCACGCGTGGACGCGAGGCATCATCGGGCGTCGAATTCTTGGCATCCAGCGCGGCAACAACAGGCGCTGCCGACTTCTCGAGAATTTGTCCGTCCGCAAGCAGACGCGCGCGGAGGTCCGCATATAGCACATCCTGCACATCGATTTTCGTGTCGAGCGCGATCACCGCGGCGGTTGCGGCAGACTGCCCGAGGATCATGAACACGGGCTCCATGCGGATCGAACCGTAGGCGATGTGCGTGGCCGAGCACGCGACAGGCACGAGCAGGTTTCCTGCCTGGCCGCGCTTCGGCACAAGCGAGCCGTATGCGATGGTGTAGGGCCCTTTCAGGTGCACGCCGATGTCGCCCTCGTTCTGGACGAAGCCCTCGGGTGTGATGTAGCGCTGCACGTTGTGCGAATCGATCGTGTAGCTTCCCATCCCTACAGGATCGGGCGTCGGCTCGAAGAGTCGGATCTGATTCTCTGTCATCACGTGCAGGCCGACCATCCGACGCGCCTCACGGATGTAGAGCTGGTGCGGCCAGTGGCCATTGTCGGTGAACTCGTCGCGCGCGAGCCCCCATGTGTTGAATTCCTCCTGCACGTCCTTCGGAATGCGCGGGTCGTTCGCGACAAACCAGATCAACCCCTGCTGATAGGTGCGGTGCTCGGCAACGATCTCGCGACGTCGCTCGTAGCTGGCCTCGGGATAATCGTAGTTGTAGCCGATGTTGTCGTAGCTGAACGGACCGTGGTTGTTCGTGTCGGTTTTGTCGTTCGGCACTCTGTCGAACTTGCCGAAGAATCCTCGCCAGCCGGCATCGAAGATCCGCACGAGCACCTCGTATTGCGAGACATCGTAGCCTTCCGGTTTCGGCCACGGCACGCGGTTGTCCGGATCGTTCGTGTAGCAGGTGCGGAAGCAGTAGGCCTGCACGCGGTGATCTGCGGCGCCGAAAGTGCCCGGCGGCTCTGTGCTGATACGCGGAAGCACGCCGCTCTTTGGGTCGCCCGGCACGACATACGGGTCGACCGGATTCGGCACGGTGCCGAAATGATGGTTGTGGTGCAACACGCCGGTCTGCACGCCATTGTGCTGCTCGCCGTATTCGCTGTTCGCCTCGCGGCCGACGCGGTAGTCCACGCCCGCCGCCGCCATCAGGTCGCCTTCATAGGTTGCGTCGATGAACATGCGTCCGCGATACGTCGCGCCGCTCAGCGTGGAGATCGACACGATCCGCCCATCGCGCACGACGACGCCACTTTCTCGATCGAGCCATTCGTCTCGCACGATCTGGAGCCCGTGTTCTTTCACCCATGCTTCGAATATTCCTTCTGCGACGCCGGGCTCGAAAACCCACATCGTCTCCGTCTCGTCATCGATCGCGCGTGTGCCCTGACCGCGGTTACCGAACTCGGACCGCTTCTGCCACGTCCACGCCTCCGGTCTCTGGTAGTGTTGCCAGACGCGGTGATAAAATTCGCGCGACAGACCGCCGATGACCGATTTGTCGCCGCTATCGGTGAAGCCAAGTCCGCCGCTTGTGAGTCCGCCAAGATGGATGTCCGGCGAGACCACGATCACCGATTTGCCCATCGACTTGGCCTGGATCGCGGCCGTGATCGCGGCCGAGGTGCCGCCGTAAATGACGACGTCATGCACCATGACGGCAGCGGAGAGCGATGGCAACGCGAGGGCAAGCGCAACGACGGCGGGGCGAACGAGGTGCATGCGATCCATCGAACGCACGCAGCACGTAAAGCACAACTCCCGCAGACTTCACCTCGCTGACTCCCGCATCGATCCGGTCTGTGGCCGGTTCTCGAAGTCGGGCCCCGTGTGACTGTGCTGCGCCTAAAGGAAGAAACTGACCATCCACGTGCCGGCGAGTCCGCTGAAGGCGAGCGCGATGTTCGACAGGCTCAGGGTCTTGAGCGCGGTGCGCGTGTCGATGCCGCTCATGTTGGCGAACACCCAGAAGAAGCTGTCGTTCACGTGGCAGATCAATCTGGCGCCAGAGCCAGCACTGAGCGCAATCAGGAGCGGGTCCATCTGTAGTTGTTGCGCAATCGGCAGGCAAAGCGTCGCGGCGGTAACGACGGCGACCGTGCCCGAGCCTTGGATCGTTTTCAGCAACCCCGAGATCGCGAACGGGATCAGCAGGAACGGCAATCCGCTGCCCGCGAAGAATTCCGCGATCGTGCCGCCTGCTCCCGACTTCTCGAGAATCGCGCCGAGACTACCTCCCGCGGCGGTGATGAAGATGATCGGCCCGGCGCTCTTCAACGCTCCCTCGACCGCAGCGAGTGCAGGCTTGCCTGCCGCGCGCAGCTTCTTGTGCAGGAGTGCGAGCGCGGCGCAGGCGCCGAGGAAGACCGCGACGTTGGCGTTTCCGATCGCGGCCGCGACAAGGCGAACCGGATGCCCTTCCTCGAGCAGCATCCTGCTGGTGGTGTCCATGAGTATGAGGACAAGCGGCAGGAGAAGCGGGAACAGTGCCGCGAAAATTCCCGGCATGCTCCTCTCTTCCGCAGGACTCAACGGCTGTGCGGATCCGAGGTCTGCAGCCGGAGGAATCCACGTCGCCATGTAACGCGGAATCACGAGGATCGCCCACAGCCAGCCTCCGAGTGTCATGCACAACGCGACCACGCCGCCCCAGAGGATCATCCGACCCATGTCGATCCCGAGCAGTCCCGCCACGGCGAGCGGTCCCGGTGTCGGCGGCACGAGCACATGAGTCGCGAGCAAGCCGCCGGCAAGCGACACGGCTATCACGTGGAATGAAATCCCGCTGCGCCGCGAAATGGCCTTCGCGAGCGGACTCATGATCACATAGCCCACGTCGCTGAACACGGGAATCGAGATGAGATAACCACTGATCGCCATCGCGAACGGCGAGCGTTTGTCGCCCACCATCCCGACCACGCTACGCGCCAGTCTCTCCGCACCCCGGCTGTCCTCGAGATACTGGCCGAGAAGAATTCCGAAGATGATAATGATCCCGATCTTTCCGACGGTGGAGCCGAATCCCTTCACGATCACGTCCATGGTCGTCGTG
>DATKCJ010000104.1:0-5222 GCA_035513275.1 Opitutaceae bacterium | reverse complement strand
TAATAAGCAATTTATAGACCGTAAGATGCGATCCTCCTTCCACGACCTCATGCCGCCGCCGACGCGGAGGGCCTTGTCCAAGTTGGGCCAGGACGTCGCGACCGCGCGGCGCAAGCGCCACTTCACGATCGCCATGATGGCGGAGCGGATGGGTGTATCCCCAAACACGTATCGTCGGGTGGAAAGGGGCGATCCGACCGTCGCCATGGGCGCGTATGCGATGGCGCTGTTTGTCCTGGGCTTCGGCGAAACCCTCGGGGATCTGGTCGATGCGAAACGTGACGAGGTCGGCCTAATGCTGGATGAGGAGCGCCTGCCAAAGCGCGTGCGAGTGAGGCAAACACCGACCTCTTCATGAAGCGCACCCTCCATGTCTGTCTTGGCGACGAGGGCCGGATGGTCGGCACGCTGCATCACGATCAAGTCGGCGCTCGTGAACACGCCGCATTTTCCTACGATGAAAGCTGGCTGTCCGCGTCCGATCGTTTTGCGTTAGGGTCTGGCCTGCGATTGGTCGCTGGCGCCCAGTTTCACCGCAAGACGGAGCCGGGTTCTGTCTTTCACGCGGCCATCGCAGACACTGAGCCGGATGGGTGGGGCAGGCGCGTGATTCTGCGCGACCATGCCAAGCGTCGGCAGCAAGCGCGCCGGTCGGGCAGGGGCATCGCGGCGGCCCAGTTCAATGCGGTCGATTTTCTGCTCGCGGTTGACGACGAGAGCCGGGTCGGGGCACTTCGGTTCCGGGACGAGCAGGGCGTCTTTCAGCGCGCCGCTGAGCCAGGCCGGCGGACCGCGCCCCCGCTTCTGGAACTAAAGCAACTGGTGGCCGCCTCCCGGGCGGTCGAGACTGAGACGGAAACCGCGGCCGATCTCGCCTACCTTCGCGGAAGGGGCACTTCGCTCGGGGGTGTGCGCCCCAAATGCACCGTGCGCGACGACGACGGGGTGCTGGCAATCGGGAAATTCCCGAGTGTCCAGGACGAGCGTGCCGTGACGAAGGGAGAAGTCCTGGCGATGACTCTGGCGAAGAAAGCCGGGATTAACGCCGCCGGTGTGCGGCTGGTCGACAGCGACGGCATCCCGGTCGCGCTGGTCCGCCGCTTCGATCGGACGTTGGGGGGCGGTCGGCTGCTGTATGTTTCAGCGGCGACCTTCCTTGGCGTCGAGCCAGGCGGACCGCAGGAGCACTCCTACACTGAAATCGTCGATGCCATTCGAATGCATGGTGCTGCGGCGCAGGCCGACATCGAGGAGCTCTGGCGGCGCATGGCGTTTTCAATCCTCATCACCAATGTCGACGACCACCTGCGCAATCATGGCTTCCTGCACGTCGAACACGGCCTTTGGCGGTTGGCGCCGGCGTTCGACATCAACCCGTTTCCCGACCGGGTGCGTGAGTTAAAGACATGGATTTCTGCGGACACCGGTCCCGAGGCGACAGTCGATGCGCTGATGGCCGTCACGGCCTACTTCCGGCTGTCCGCAAACAAAGCGAAGGAGATCTTGCGCGAAGTGGAGGGTGCCGTCGCCGGCTGGCGTAAGATCGCTCGGTCGCTGGGCATGACGGCTCGCGACCTCGAAGCCTTCCTCGACGCGTTCGAGCACCCGGAGCGAGAGGCCGCCCAAATGATCACGAAGTGAACGCTGTTCACGCACGGTCCCGGCAATTGAAACAACTGAAGGGGACTCGGGACACTTGCGTGAGTCGTCGGATCCGGAGACGCAGGGCGGACATGATCTTCGTCTAGTCATCGTTGCCGTCGTAGGTCGATTTGCACCGATTTGGCGGGCTGCTTTCGGGCCGGGCCTGTGTCGTTCACGGTCCGAACTGCGCGTGCATCGCGTCCTCGAGAGGTAGGCGAACAACCCGGATTCAGAGGGCGCTTCCGTGGCCAAAACCAACTGTTATTGGTAGGGCGCGCTTGAAATTTGCTAGTTCCACGCGGCTGAAAACTAGCAAATCGGGGTTCTTCAGAGGGAAACACAGCGGTTTACAAAACCGTTGCACTACCACTGTGCTATGCCGGCGTCAGGAGGCGGCATCAAAACCCCCGCCGGGCGGCTGTGCCAGAAAAATCCCGGGGCGGGTCGATCGGCGATCTGACAGAGGTTTGCCGGGCGGGACTTGCGGGACCGACGGTGCTGGGAGAGGGTGGGCGCCGTGCGCCGCGCCTGCTCCATATGGTTGATAATGCTCCTCGCGGCTTTGCCGGTGGCGCGCGCCGCCGACGCGGATGACGAGGCCGCGCGCGTGGTCGTGGTCGCCAACGAGCGCGACGCCGAGTCGGTCGCGCTTGCGCGCTACTACATGGCTGCGCGGGGAATTCCGTCGGAAAATCTGATCGCACTGCCTATGCCCTCGACCGAGGCGATCAACTGGGACGAGTTCATCACACAGATTCTCGACCCGCTTCGCGCGCGCCTCTCCTCGACCGGTTGGCTGGAAGGAATCATGAGCGAGCGGCGCGACGAGTTCGGCCGGAGAAAGTTCGTTTGCACCGAGAACCGGATCTCCTACCTCGTGCTTTGTCGCGGCGTGCCGTTGAAGATCGGGCAGAACCCGGAGTGGCTGGCCGCCGCGGCGAAGACGATCCGCGAGCCGGGCACCGTTTCGAACAGCGCCTCGGTGGACTCGGAGCTCAGCACGATGGCCATGGGCAACACTTCGCTCAACGGACAGATTCCGAATCCTTTGTTTCGCCTCGAGGCGGGTCGCCTCATCGTGCCTGCTCCAGTCGTGCGCGTCGCACGCCTCGACGGGCCGACGCCGAAACTCGCGCGCGATCTCGTCGACAACGCGATCGCCGCTGAGCGCACCGGTCTCGCGGGCCGCGCTTACGTCGATCTGAGCGGTTGGAATCCGATGGGCGACGGCTGGCTCGAGCGGATCGCGAGCTTCCTCGACGCGGCGGGAGTCGACGTCGATATCGATCGTGAGCGGCCGACGATGCCGGCGTCGGCACGGTTCGACGCGCCGGCGCTCTACTTCGGTTGGTATGATTGGAATCTCTCGGGCCCCATGGCGATCCCCGGATTTCGTTTCCCTCCGGGCGCGATCGCAGTCCACATCCAGAGCTATTCGGCGGAGACCCTGCATTCCGAAACCAAGAACTGGTGCGGCCCGCTCATCGCGCGGGGCGCGACCGCGACACTGGGCAACGTCCACGAGCCTTACCTTGGGTTCACACATCGGCTCGACATGTTTCTCGAGGCGCTGTTTGAGGGGCGCACCTTTGGCGACGCCGGGTATTTTTCAACGCCCGTGCTGAGCTGGCAGGCCGTGCTCGTGGGCGATCCACTCTACCGGCCATTCGCGAAGAGCTTCGAAGTCCAGTGGGAAAACCGGAAGGACTTTCCGCCTGCGGTGCAGACCGCGCTTGCATCGCGCAAGGTGCGCCTGCTGTTGCGCGCTGAAGCGAAGGATGAGGCACTGCGAATCGCGCGCGAACAGTTTCGCGATGCGCCGTCGATGTCCTCGGGACTGCTGCTCGCCGAGACATCGGCGGCGGTCGAAGGCCCCGAGTCAGCGCCTCAGCACCTGCATTTCATCGCAATGCTCGACCGGATCGAGCCGCTCGAGATCGGCGTGACGCTGGACGCCGCGCGAAAGCTCACGAGCTGGGGCGCGCACGCGGAGGCGTTTGAGATCTACAAGCGCGTGCTCGCGCCACCGGTGCCGGCGTGGGCAGACGAAGCGGCCTTGATCGACGCAGCGCTGGGCGAAGCGCGCCTCGCGGGCGTGACCGATGGAGTGGTAGAGCTCGAGGCGCGGCTGGGCTCGCTGCGCACGCCTGCGGCAAGCGCGACAGGTGGCGACCAGCGCGAGTCCATCCAGTCGAAAGCCGCTGCCGCCGTGAGGAGGCAAAGGAAACGGTGAACGCCCAAGAACCTGCCTCTCCCGTCCTGCGGGATTGCTGCAACAGAATGTTCGCGCCCCCCAAGCCGGACCACCCGACCCTCTAGTCAAGCAATGCTTGACTAGTGGGTCGGGGTAAGGGGCTCAATGGGAGAAGGAGTAGAGAGGCGCGGGCATTTGTCGTGGGCGAAGCATGCTCACACACGACGGGCCGTTGCTGGAACGGCGATCATCATACTGGCGAACCGGGTTCGCACCGCGACTGCGCCTACAGCTTTTCTACGATCTTGTCGGCGAGGCCGTATTCGATCGCTTCCTTGGCGTTCAGGTAGAAGTCGCGATCGGTATCGCGCGTGATCTTCTCCATCGACTGGCCGGAGGCTTCGGCGAGGATGCCGTTGAGCTCCTCGCGGAGTTTTTCCATTTCGCGGGCCTGGATGTTGATGTCCACCGCGGGGCCAATCATGCGGCCGGTAATGAGGGGCTGGTGGATGAGCACGCGGGCATGCGGATAGATGAGGCGGCGGCCCTTTGGCGCGGCGCAGAGCAGGATGGAGCCCATCGAGGCCGCCATGCCCGTGACGATGACTGTGACGGGTGAGGTGATGAGCTTGATCGTGTCGTAGACGGCCATGCCGGCGGTGATCGAGCCACCGGGCGTGTTTATGTAGAAATGGATTTCCTTCCCGGGCGATGCGGCCTCGAGGTAGAGGAGTTTCTCGGTGATGTCCTTGGCTGTCTCATCGGTCACCGCGCCCCAGAGGAAGATTTTCCTTTGCGCCAGGAACTTTTTCTGGATGACGGCGGCGATAGGGTTGAACGCCTTCCCGGCATTTTCGTCGTCATTGTCCTCGTCCTCATTGTGGGCTCGCACGGGGAGGTTCTGGGGCATGGTGGATTGCAGGTAATCGATCGGCATGGTGGGGGAAAGTTGGCGTGCACCCGCAGTTTTGCGAGTGGAAACCTGCGATTTACCGGGAGGCCTCAGAACGGTTGTAGGCGCGGGGTTTAGCCCCTTGAATCTATTCCGTGGAACTACTCCGCGAGTTCTGGCCCCTACTGCTCAGCGTTGTGTCGATCGCCGCCGCGGTCACAGCGTCTAGTCATGCGATCATCTACAAGCGCAACGCGCAAGCGACCGTGCTGTGGGTCGCGCTGATCTGGTTCTCGCCGCTTGTCGGTCCGTTTCTCTACCTGATGATGGGGATCAACCGGATCCGCCGGCGTGCTGCGATTGTCTTCAGGGACCGCGAGCGAGTCCGCGGGGGCGCAGAGCCCGGTGCGAACAAATCGGAGGTGGCGGCTTTGCTGCCGGATGGGGCAAAGCACCTCGCCGACCATGTCGGCTACATGGACCAGGAGGGCA
>DATKCJ010000103.1:0-3429 GCA_035513275.1 Opitutaceae bacterium | reverse complement strand
GCCGCGCGGCGTGAAGCGCGGCGCGCAAGCAAGCCTGCACGTCTACGACGGCTCGGGAGAAAAAGAACCTGCGGCAGTGCAGGAAATGGACGACGTCGCAGCGGTGATCGCGCAACTCGAGGAGGAGATGCAGGAGGCGGCCTCGAATCTGGAATTCGAAAAAGCCGCGACGCTCCGGGACCAGGTGAAGTCGCTTCGGTCGGGGGATTATCTCAAGGCCGGGCGGGCAGCGGCAGCACCGCAGCGACGGCGTCGGCGATAGGACGTTTCAATCCGTTGGTTGTGGTATGGCGCGATCGCTGGGCGCGCCGTCGTTGGTGCTGGTATTTGAGCAGCCGACCGATTGACAGCTACTGACGACAAGGTTGGCATTGGCCATGACCTCAACTATCGATGTGGCGCGCAGGTTCACCGCGATGATGGCGGAAGGCCGGTTTGAGGAAGCGGGCGAGACTTATTGGGCAGCGAATGTGGCGAGCATCGAGCCGGCGGATCTGCCCGGCGGAATTCCCGCGGTGGTGCGCGGTTTCGATGCTGCACGGGAGAAGGCCAGACTCTGGTTCAGCGCGTGTGGCATCGATAACTTCAAGATGGAAGGCCCGTATCTCAACGGCGACCAATTCACTCTCTTGATGGACATGGTGATCGTGACCCATGCCACCGGCGAGCGACGTCCGTTCAAGGAGATCGCCCAGTTCACCGTGCGCGACGGCAAGATCACCG
The DNA here is from genome assembly GCA_035513275.1 of Opitutaceae bacterium. Taxonomy (GTDB): domain Bacteria; phylum Verrucomicrobiota; class Verrucomicrobiia; order Opitutales; family Opitutaceae; genus DATKCJ01. Next base: position 2,706 of record DATKCJ010000103.1, on the reverse strand, counting down.
AAGAACGTTACTTCTATTAACGCTCGTTCGGTGTCCCTGCGCCCTTCGGCGATGGGCGCACTAGCTCGGAAACGCTGCGACCATCTCACGCCACGCGGGGCGGTTTCTAGCTCCGCAGCTATCGCGTCTTCCCGGTCCTTCTGCCCCTAAGCAGCGACCTTATCTCACTTGGCTCGCGGCGGCCGTCCAACACGGCCAAGACCACCGAGCGGTCCGCTTCGGGGAGAAAGTAGGCGATGTAGTAGGAGCGTTTGAGGATGGCCCGGCGGATTAGTCCGTGCTTTCTCGGGAACGCTTCAGGGTTCCACTCGATCCAACTGATGGTCTCGTCATACATCTGCAAGACGTGCGCCTCGCCATCGGAGCGCCACGACGAGTAGTGCGAAATTGCCGCGCGAAGGTCGCCTTCTACCTCTGGAAGCGCAACGACGGGACGACTCTTCACGAAGCACGGAGCCGGCGCACTAATTCATGATGCGTGATCGGCTTGGACTTGCCTGATCGGTAGCTCGCCAAACGCGCGTCCAGAATCTTCCGATGTTTTTCGGGCACGGGCATCTTCTGTTCGTCCGCCACTGACAGCCAAAGACTCTCAGCAATTTCCAATCTCTTTCTCTTGGGCAACCGGAGCAGTGAAGAGATGTCTTGGGTAGGCATGGTGTGAACGTAGGCGAGGACGCGATGTGCGCAAGTCACAGCTCGGGGCCGAGCAATCAGATCCGCCGATGCGATGGTCGGGAGCTCACGACCACTCCGGCGGATTCTGAAGCTCGGGCTTGAGGACACCGATGCAAGGCAGGTTCCGGTAGCGCTCGGCGAAGTCCAGGCCGTAGCCGACGACGAAGCGGTCGGGAATCGAGAAGCCCACGAAGTCGGCTTCGCACTTCACTTCGCGGCGGCCCTTCTTGTCGAGCAGCACGCAGGTGCGAAGCGTCGCGGGATTGCGCGACTTGAGGAGGCGAAAAACCATCGAGAGCGTGCGGCCCGTGTCGAGGATGTCGTCGATGAGGAGAACGTTTCTATTTTCGACGTCGATCGTGAGGCTGCTGAAAATCTCGGGCTCGGTAACGGGTCGCGTTTCGTTGCGGTAGCTCGAGACGCGGATGCAGTCGATCCGGATGGGCGATGTCACCTGACGCAGAAGATCGCTCGTGAAGAAGAGCGCGCCGTTGATGATCGCGATGACGGTGATCTCCTCCTCGCCATAGGTGGCGCTGATCTCCTCTCCCAGCTTCTTCAGCCTGCGGCTGATTTGCGTCTCGGTGACGAGGATTTCCTCGAGGTCCTTGTGGGCCGGGATGAGAACGGCGTTTGCCATGGAAGCGCGAGATTGTGAGTTCCGGTGTGGTCGTGGCAACCGGTAATCCCGGGCCACCCGTGAAAAGCGCGCGCGGGGGATTTTCCTTTGACTCAACAACGGCCCGAGGGTTGCCTCGCGGCTCTGCGTGCAGACGGCTTTCCAAGGGCAATGATCGCCATTTCAATCGAGCAGTTGACCAAGAAGTTCGGGCAGGTCGTGGCCCTCCACGGGGTGGATCTGCTCGTGCAGCCGGGCGAGCTGTTCTTCCTCCTCGGCCCGAGCGGCTGCGGCAAGACGACGCTCCTGCGCTGCCTCGCGGGCTTCTACATTCCCGAGGGCGGCAAGGTGAAATTTGGCGCGGACGACGTCACGCGGCTGCCACCGCACAAGCGCAACACGGGCATGATGTTTCAAAGCTACGCGCTCTGGCCGCACATGAGCGTCGCGCAGAACGTCGCGTTCGGCCTGCAGGAGCGCAAGGTGCCTGCGACCGAGATCAAGAAGCGTGTGGGCGAGGCGCTCGAGTCGGTGCGGATGTCCGCCTACGCCGACCGCAGCCCGAACCAGCTCTCGGGCGGTCAGCAGCAACGCGTGGCGCTCGCGCGTGCGCTGGTCGTGCGGCCGCGTTGCCTGCTTCTCGACGAGCCGCTCTCGAACCTCGATGCAAAGCTTCGCCTCGAGATGCGCATGGAGATCCGGCGTGTGTGCAAGGAGTTCAACCTTACGACCGTCTACGTGACGCACGATCAGAAGGAGGCACTCTCGATCTCCGATCGGATGGCGATTATGGAAGCCGGGCACATTTTGCAGGTCGGCTCGCCGCGCGAGGTCTATGCGCGACCAGCGCGCAAGACCGTGGCGAATTTCATCGGAGAGACGAACTTCATCCCGGGCACGATCGCGGGCGTCGACGGCGACGCGATCAGACTCGAGACCGCGGCCGGTCGGTTCACGGGCGTTATGGGCGACACCGCGGTGAAACCCGCCGTCGGCGCGCAGGTGACAGTCTCGATCCGCCCGGAGTGCTGGACGCTTCACCGCGAGCAACCGGGTGCGAACGCCGTGAAGGGCACGATCGGCGAATCGATCTACCTCGGCGAAGTCGCGCAGTATGAATTTCACTGCGGCGGCGAGAGCATCAAGATCTTCGAACTCAACCCGCGTTTCCTCGGCCAGTCCGCGCGAGGCGAGCTGTGGGCCTCGGTCGAGCCGCACGACGTGGTGGTCCTGACCGGTTGACCCGGTCGCCGGGAGGGAGCCAATCGTGAAGCGGATCATCATTCTCGTTCTTCTCGTAGGGATCATCGCGATCCCGTTCATCCTGCGACCTTCGCGCACGAAGCCCGGTCGCGCGGACGACGTGCTCGTTATCATCACGCCGCACAACGAGGCGATCCGCCACGAGT
>DATKCJ010000102.1:0-28123 GCA_035513275.1 Opitutaceae bacterium | reverse complement strand
AGCCAGGCGATCTGTGGGATCGCGGACGCTGGTGGAAACAGGGCGTGGCCGATTTGTTCATGCAGCCGGTATCGCTGCAGGATTTTGAGGAGTAGGGTCGGAACGTCTGCCCAGACCGGACTCAAGGCAGTTTGAAACCGCTAATTCACGCTAATAAGCCCGGAAATAGCTTCACCTGATCGGTGAAGCGAAGCCACGGAACCCGGAATTGCGTCAGCACCATTAGCGCCGATTAGCGAAGATTAGCGGTTAACTGTCTGTTGGATCGCCTCAGCGGAACACCACCGACAGCGCCCAAGCCTCAAAGAGTCCGACGACGGATATGATGCTCAGCAGCACGGACCACGACCGCAGCGTCTCGCCCTCGGTCATGCCGCTCATCCGACTGTAGAGCCAGAAGCCGCTGTCGTTCATCCACGAGAAGCACAATCCGCCGTAGCCGATCGCGAGGTAGAGGAAGATCGGGTTTACGCCGAGCCCCTCGGCGCCTCCGAGCGTTGTCATGAGCCCCGCGGTCGTGATGACCGCGACTGTCGTCGAGCCCTGCGCCGCGCGCAGCAACGCGGAGAGCGCCCACGCGAGAATCACCGGGCTCGCGCCGGTGTGACTCATCCAGTCGCGCAGCAGGTCGCCCACGCCGGACGCGCGGATCATCGCGCCGTAGGCGCCGCCCGCCGCAGTGATGAGAATGATCACGCCCGCGGTGCCCAGCGGCTCGCCGACGACGTGTCCCGTGTCGCGCCAACTGCGGCGCGTCTGCTTGAGGTAAACACCCACTGCGATGAGCGCGCCGAGTGTGAGCGCGACGTTCTTGTTTCCGAAAAACGCGATCGCGCCCCATGCACCGTCGCCAATCGATTCGCGGAAACTCCCGCCGATCGAGACCGCGGCGATCAGCACCACGGGCACAACAACAGGCGCGACCGATGCGAAAAAGCCGGGTAGCGACGCCTCTTCGCGGCCTGCAGCCTCGCCCACCGCCTCGAGTGTCGAGCCGGCCGCGGCACGCATCGGCACGGGCCGGCGCGCATCGAGCCACCGCGCGAACCAAATCCCCGCGACCGCGGGCAGGATGCCCGCTGCTGCCCCCACGATGATCGCGAAGCCCGTGTCGAGTTTCAGGATCTCGGCCATCGCGAGCGGTCCGGGGGTCGGCGGCACGGTCGCGTGCGTGACGACCGCGCCCGCGCAAATCGCCATCACGTGGAGAAGGTAGTTCTTCCCGGTGCGCGCCGAGAGAGCGCGCGCCAGGGGGATGAGTAGAAAGAAGACCGTGTCGAAGAACACCGGCACACCGAGGATGAATCCCGAGCCGAGAAGCGCCCAAGGCGCGCGCTTCTCGCCGAGCGCTCGGAGGAAAGTGCGCACGATGCGGTCCGCCGCGCCGCTCTCCATCAGAGCCGCGCCGATCACGGCGGCGACTGCGATCGAGTAGCCTATGCTGCCGGTGAGCGCTCCCATCTCCTTCAGCACGCTCTCGACGCTCGAGACCGCGGAGCCACTGCCCGTCATCAACGCGACCGCTAGCGCACCAAGAAGCAGCGCGAAGAACGCGTGCAGCCGGCACCAGCCAATGAGGAACACAACAAGAAGGATGCTCGCGGCGAGCGCGGTCAGGGGATGAAGGGTCGTCATGCCGGTCTCGGGGGTTCGGTGGCGCAGGGCTGGACCGGGGCCGATGCTGCGCATTCCATTGCATGCGCAAAGGAAAATCTCCGTGTCCGCACACGCGGGTTGCGCGATCGCGCCGAGTCCGTTTCGATCTCGGCACCCCAAACATGATCCGCCTCCATGCCACAACCTCCGGTCCCGTGCTCGAGCACAGCGGCCGTTTCGTCCGTCCCGCGACGGACTTTTCCATCGACTCGCTCTTCACCGCGGAAGATCCGGTCGCGTTCGCTGCGGCGGCATTTGCCAACGGGAGTCTGAGCGAGGCCCCCGGCGCGCTCGCCGCGCCGATCGCCTCGCAAGAAGTCTGGGCCGCGGGCGTCACCTACCTGCGCAGCAAAAGCGCTCGCATGGCCGAATCGAAGGACGCCGGCGGCGGCACGTTCTACGACCGCGTCTACGACGCCGCGCGGCCCGAACTCTTCTTCAAGGGCAACGCACATCGCACGGTCGGCTCCGGCGGACATGTGCGTATCCGCGCCGACTCGAAGTGGAACGTCCCCGAGCCTGAGCTCACGCTCGCGATCAACGCCGCCGGGAGAATCTTCGGCTACACGATCGGAAACGACATGAGCTCGCGCGACATCGAGGGCGAGAACCCGCTCTATCTGCCGCAGGCGAAAGTATATGCCGGGAGCTGCGCTATCGGCCCGTGTCTCGTGATCTCCGGCACGCTGCCCGGTCCCGAGACGGAAATCTCCATCGAGATCCGGCGCGCAGGCGCGGCTGTGTTCGGCGGCACGACGACCGTCGGACGCATCAAGCGTCCCCTCCCCTCGCTCGCCGAGTGGCTCTACCGCGAAGATAAGTTTCCCTTCGGCACCTTCCTGATGACCGGCACCGGCGTAGTCCCCGACGACACATTCACGCTGCACAGCGGCGACGAGATACTCATCACGATCGCGCCAGTCGGCACGCTCGTGAACACAGTGGCGTGATGAGGAAGAGGTTCACCACGAAATACACGAAACACACGAAATTGGTTTCTGAATCCGGATTGTTGCCCACGGAACACACGGAATACACAGAACTCCGAACCAATCTCTTTTTGAACTCTTGGTTCCTGCTTCCGTGTTTTCCGTGTGATCCGTGGGCAACTCCCTCCGCTCCGAATTCCGCTTTCGTGTGTTTCGTGTATTTCGTGGTTCCACTCTGACTCCGTCTTCAATGACTCCATGAATTCAGACCCCTTGCTCGATTCGACGGACGAATCGATCTACACGCTTCGCACGACCGCGCCCGGGCCTTCGGGCAGCCTGCCGCTCGATCCTGAGCGACTGCGCGCGATGTCGAGTGGCGAACTCTTCGGTTGGACGCAGAACGCCGGCATGGGATGGAACCCCGCGCAGATGTTGCGCCGCCAGTTTCTCATCCTCAGCACGCAAGGCGGAGTGCGCGCGCCCGACGGCACGCCTGTCGCGCTCGGTTTCCACACGGGCCACTGGGAGGTCGGCCTGCTCGTTGAGGAAGCCGCTCGCGCAATTGCGGGCAACAACGGCATTCCGTTCGCCGCGGCGGTAAGCGACCCGTGCGACGGCCGGACGAACGGCACCGCGGGGATGCTCGACAGCCTGCCCTATCGCAACGACGCGGCGATCGTGTTGCGCCGGCTCATCCGGTCGCTGCCCACGCGACGCGGCGTGCTCGGCATCGCAACATGCGACAAGGGACTTCCCGCGATGATGATGGCGCTCGCGGGGTCGCCCGATCTTCCGACCGTGCTCGTGCCAGGGGGCGTGACGCTCCTCGCCGAGGAGGCCGAGGACACCGCGAAGGTGCAGACGCTCGCTACACGATTCGCGCGCGGCGAAATCGAACTCGACCACGCGGCCGACATGGGCTGCCGCGCGTGCGGCTCGCCCGGCGGCGGCTGTCAGTTCATGGGCACTGCAGCGACGAGCCAGGTCGTGGCCGAGGCGCTCGGTCTTGCGCTGCCGCACAGCGCGCTCAGTCCGTCGGGCGCCGCGATCTGGCGCGACATGGCGCGACGCTCCGCGCTTGCGTTGATGAACCTCGACACGCTTGGCCGCACGACGCGCGACATCATCACCGCCGACTCGATCCACAACGCGATGGTGCTGCACGCCGCGGTCGGGGGCTCGACGAATCTCGTGCTGCACGTGCCCGCGATCGCGCATGCCGCGGGATTGCCTGCACCGACCGTCGCCGACTGGTCGCGGATCAATCGCTCCGTGCCGCGACTCGTCGATTCGCTGCCAAATGGTCCGAGACACTTTGCAACCGTGCAGGTGTTCCTCGCCGGCGGCGTGCCCGAGACGATGCTGCACCTGCGCGATCTCGGATTGCTCAAGCTCGGCGCACCGACCGTCACCGGTCGCACGCTCGGCGAGAATCTCGATTGGTGGGAAAAGTCGGAGCGTCGCTCGCGTCTCCGCGCGAAGCTTCGCGAGCTCGACGGAATCGATCCCGACAACGTCATCTTCAGCGGGGTTCGCGCGCGCGAGGCGGGCCTCACGCCGACGGTAAGTTTCCTCGGCGGCAACCTCGCTCCCGAAGGCGCACTCGTGAAAAGCACGGCGATCGCGCCCGAACGCGTAGGTGCCGACGGTGTTTGTCTGCACGAAGGTCCTGCGCGCGTCTTCGCCGGCGAGGACGCGGCGATCGCCGCGATCAAAGAGGGCCGCGTGAAGAACGGCGACGTTGTCGTGCTCATCGGCATCGGCCCCGGCTGCGGAATGCCGGAGACGTATCAGGTGACATCCGCGCTCAAGCACATGAAGGGCGGCGCGGGCATCTCGCTGATCACCGACGGGCGATTCTCAGGCGTCTCAACGGGAGCCTGCGTCGGCCACGTGAGTCCCGAGGCTTGGGCCGGCGGCCCGATTGGAAAACTTCGCGATGGCGACACTGTGCGACTGCGCGTCGACACCCGGAACCTGGAGGGAACGATCGACGTGATCAAGCCCGACGCCACGACACTCGCAGCGCGCGGGATGAATCCCGATTTGAAGCCCGACCCACGCGTGCCGGCGGACACGCGATTGTGGGCTGCACTCCAAGGCGCGAGCGGGGGCACCTGGAACGGCTGCGTCTATGATGCCGACCGGATCATCGAGTTGATCGAGCGGGGCAAAACCGCGCGAGACGGTGCGCGTTGAGTCGATTCTCTTCACCGACCTTTGCGAGTCCACATCACGACTTGTGCGGGTCCCTGCGCTCACGCGCAGGGCTACTTCTGGTTGTCCCTTCCGGATGTAGCCCGCTCCGTGAGGAGCGGGACGCGTGCGAAAACATCAGCGACTCAAGCAGAAACGCGACGTGCGCGCCGCCTCACCCAGCCGCAGCACCCGACGTCTCGTCGTCCTCCACGGAAAGCGACCGCTCCAGCATTCGCGTGAGGTAGAGTTGCTCGGGGCCGACCTGGGCGAGGTGCAGCGCGCGGCGGAAACTTTCCGCGGCTTCGCGATGGTTCTCCAGCCGCCAGTGGAGTTCGCCGGTGACTGCGTGCAAGAGGTAGTGGGACTCCAGACGATCGCGCTCCGGAATTTCTGCGATCGCATCGAGCCCGGCCTGCGGTCCACGTAGATTCGCGACGGCGACCGCGCGGTTGAGCGCGACGATCGGTGACGGCTTGATCCGGTTGAGCTCGTCGTAATGGCGCAGGATCAATGCCCAGTTTGTAGAGTCATAATCCGTCGCGGTGCAGTGGATCGCGGCGATGCCAGCCTGGATGTGGTATTCGCTCAACTCCCCGCCCTGCGCCGCCTTCACGAGTTGCTCGAGGCCGCGCCCGATCAGGCGCTGGTCCCATTTCGAGCGATCTTGATCGTCGAGCCGGAGCAGCTCTCCGTGTTCATCGAGTCGCGAAGGAAAACGGGCCGCTGTCAGGAGCATGAGGGCAAGCAGCGCGTGTGTGCGCGGAGTCCGGCCCGCAGGATGTGCGAGGAGGAGCGAAGTCAGCCGCACCGCTTCGTGGCAAAGTTCCTCGCGCAACAGTCGCTCGCCCGCCGAGGCCTTGTAGCCTTCGTTGAAGAGCAGATACAACGCCGCGAGCACACCGTCGAGCCGCGGTGCGAGATCCTCGCCGGCAGGCAGCTCGAAGCCGAGGCCCGCTTCGTGGATGCGCTGCTTGGTGCGGGTGAGTTGCTTTTCGATCGCGGCCTCGCTGGCCAGAAACGCGCGCGCGATTTCACCTGTGCTGAAACCGCACAGGACCTTGAGCGCGAGCACGACTTGTGCATCGGGCGATACTGAGGGATGGCAGCACACGAACATCAGCCGCAGTGCGTCGTCACGGATTTCAATGGCGGACTCCCCCACGACGGCCGGCGTGGTGAATGTCTGCTCGATGTGCGTGATGATTGCCGGCTCCTTCACACTGGCCATCCGCTGGTGCCGGAGCGCGTCCTTCGCGAGGTTCATCGCCACGCGCGTGATCCACGCCGACGGATTTGCGGGCACGCCTCCCATCGACCACGCGCGGAAAGCGCGAAGCAGGGCCTCTTGCGCGACGTCCTCTGCGAGGGAGAGGTTGTGCACGCCGAGAAGTCGGACGAGCGCTCCGTGCAACCGCCCCGTCTCATGGCGGAAGAAGTGCTCGACCAGCCCGGATGGTTTCAGCCCGGCCGGCGTGACTGTCTGGGGGTCGGACACTTCGACTCAGCCGACGGCTTGCTTTTGTGGAGCGCGGCCGCGTGTCGTGACGCCGAGATGGCAATCCGGCGTCATCTGGCGGACTTCGATCACCATCCCGTAGTCCATGCCCGGATGCCGCCGCGCGATCGCGGTGGCTTCCTCCATGTCGGCGACCATCAGCGTGACGTAGCCGCCGATCGCCTCCTTGGCTTCGGGGAACGGCCCATCGGTGACTCGCGCGCCACCCGGCCCCGACACGATTCGTGTTTCATTTTCCAACGGCTGGCCTTCCACGGCTTTGCCTTCGGCGACCAGTCCTTCAAACCATTCATTCCAGCGCGTGATGATCTGTTGCCGCTGTTCCGCGGAGAATTGCTGGTAGTTTTCGGGCCCGGTGTTCCGGAAGAGCAGCATGAAAGGCACGGGCTCGGGATTCTGAGGAGTGGCCATGGCGTGTGGTGGTTGCGGGTGGATGTTTCGAGTGGCTGCAAACTACGACGAACCGGCGCCTGCGAAAAGGACATCGTGGAAAATAATGGTTTCAACTCTTGCGAAAGAGTGTCCGAAAGCGCGGGGCTCGATCGTTGGTCCTATGTGGGGGGCTTTGTGCTCCTCGCCCAATCATCAACCTCGAAAAACAAAGGCCATCCATGATCACCACAAACCCCATAGATTTCCCCCCGATTGTAACCCGCGACGAGTGGCTCGCTGCGCGCAAGCGTCACCTGGAAACGGAGAAGGAGTTCACCAAGGCTCGCGATCGATTGAACACACGGAGACGCGAGTTGCCCATGGTCCGGATGGACAAGGACTACGTCTTCGAAGGACCCGGCGGCAAGGTGCGCCTCATCGATCTCTTTGAAGGACGGCAGCAGCTCATCGTCTATCACTTCATGTGGCTGTGGGAAAACGGCCAGCCGCTGGACGAGGGCTGCCGGAGCTGCTCGGGCTGGGCCGACCAGATCGCGCGCGGACATTTCACGAGCCTCCACGCGCGCGGCACTTCGCTCATCCTTATCTCGCGAGCGCCGTTCGCGAAGATCGCACCATTCAAGGCGCGCATGGGCTGGACAATCCCGTGGTATTCGTCGTTCGGGAACGATTTCAACTACGACTTCAACGTGACACTCGACGAATCCGTCGCACCGATCGTCTACAACTACAGGACGAAGGAGGAACACGAACACGCCGGCTCTTCCTATTACTTGGGAGACGATCAACCATTCGATCTGCACGGCATGAGCTGTTTCCTGCGGCGGGACGACGAGGTCTTCCACACGTATTCAACATACGGTCGCGGCGTCGAGGCGGCCGGCGGGGCTTATAACCTTCTGGATCTCACTGCGCTCGGTCGGCAGGAGGATTGGGAAGAACCCAAGGGACGCGCGACCGGCCTTGGTGCTCCGGCTGGCAGCGAGAAGATCCGCTATCCCGATCAATACGATGAGTGACGTTCTGCAGCGATCCGCAGGCAACTCTCGGCGAAAGACTGCGCTCCGATGGGCGCTCGCCGGGGTTGCCGGTGCACTCGTGCCGAAGTGCGTCCTCTGCATCGCCGGCTATGCGGCGCTCCTCACAGGAGCGAGCGTCGTAGGGCCGGAACTTTGCGGTGCCGTGGCCGGCGATGGCGCGATTGCATCTTGGATACTGATGCCGGCGGGCATGGCCGCGGCCTGGCTTGCATATGCGGCATTCCGGTTCTGGCCTTGGAAGAATTCCGGACAAGGATAGTTGTCCGAAACGGATCTACTCACTCGTTAAGACTCCGGACACTGAAACACTGGCCGGACCCATAAATTTCCACCGTCTTTGCTTCTACGAAACCCAAGGGACCAAACTCAGATGACAGAAGCGAGCATCAGCGCAGTTCAGCAAATCCTCCACCAGGTCCGAACCGAGCTGGTCGACAAGGCGTATGAGCTGGAATCGCAGAGGCGCATGGACGCCGCCGACGTTGCGATCGCGGCAGCGGCCCGGGTCGAAGAACTCAGCCGTGCCGTCGGGGAATTCATCCAGGATGAGGAGCCGGCGCTGACAGAACAGTCAGGGATAATCTGCAAGGATTTCCAAAGCTAGTTGCGTCTGCGCGTCCCGTTTCCCGAGTCGCAGATTCATTCGTCGCCCACCTAAGGCGTCAAGAACACGCCCTAGAACGCCGCGACTGCGTCCGTTTGCGGCACGACACTCGTTCCCTTGGGCGGACACGTGAGTCCGTCGAACCAAGTGCCTTCGACGTAGGTCGTCATCGGAATCTCCGGCACGCCGTATTTGTTGTGCTGAAGCTGGCCGGAGAGAATTTCCACGGCCTGAGCGCCAACCTCGGAGTGGTTCTGGCGCACGCCGGCGACCGCGCCCGACTGATCCTCGAGGAAGGCATCGACAAACGCGACGTCCTCAGGGATGCGCAGCCCCATCGTTTCGATCTCGCGCTGGATGAATGACCGCTTTCCGATGATGACCTCCGGGCGATACTTCTCGAACCACCGGCGGAACTGCGGCGAGTCGACGACCACGTCCTCCTTGCTCTCGTTGAGCCAGCGATCCACGGGCTCCGGCTCCGGGAAGAGGTGGACGGGAATCCACTCACGCTGCGGTAGCGACTGTTGCTCGCAAAGAAATCCGGCGGTCCACAACCTGTCGACCGCGTGATCCCAGCCGCGGTGCATCACGAACCCGATCCGGCGGTAGTCCAGCGCCATCACCTTCTGCACTGCGAGCCGGACGATGTCGCACTGGTTGTTGGTGACGTTGTGCACGACGGGCTGGTGCGGGAAGTAGTCGATCTTGACCGCGCTCAGATGCTCCCAGTCGAGCTGGAGCGCGTCGCCCATCTCGCGGCCATGCGAGGCGATGATAATGCCCGTGATCCCGCGCGAAAAAAGAATCTGACTGAGGCGCCCCTGCGTCATGCCCTCCTCGCGCAGCCAGAAGTGCTCGAGCTCGTATCCGAGCTCGTTGGCCTTCGCGAGCGCTCCGGCGTAGAAGTCCGGGTGCGCGGTGACGTTCTTCCAGCCCCATCGCGTGGCCCAATTCGTGACGTAGGCCAGAGTCGCCCGGTTGCGGTGCTTGCTGACATTGGCGCGATAAGACACGAGGGCGCGGAGCATCGGATCGGGCGCATAGCCCATCACTCTCGCCAGCGCCTGAATCCGCTGTCTCGTCTCCTTGGGCAGCCGCGGATGATTCCGCAGAGCCAATGAAACGGTGGTGACATGGACACCTGCACGTTCAGCGATCTTCGCTAGGGTAACTCGAGTCTCGCTCACATGGCTTATGAACTCGCTACAGCGAGCTCTTTCAAGTCTATTGTTAGCATTCCCGATCCCTTGAGACGCCTCCGAATCGGGAAACGCTTGGGAGTGGTCACCCCATCCCCTTCCGGTATCAGCCCGGCTTAATTTCCCATGTCCAAAGTCAGCCACCGTTTCTCCATACCCAAAATCCGATACGAGGGACCCGGTTCCAAGAATCCTCTCGCATTCCGACACTACAATCCGGTTGAAAAAATCGATGGCCGCCCGGTGAAGGATCACCTTCGGTTCTCGATCGCCTATTGGCATTCGTTCCGCGGCGCTGGCACCGATCCGTTCGGCACTGCCACGATCACACGACGCTGGGAGAAAGGGACCGACGCGGTTTCGATCGCCAAAGCGCGCATGGACGCAGCCTTCGACTTCTTCGTGAAGATCGAGTCGCCATTCTGGTGCTTCCACGATCGCGACATCGCGCCGGAGGGTCGCTCGCTCGCCGAGAGCAACCGCATCCTCGACAAGATCGTCGCACACGCGAAGGAGCATCAGAAGGCCACGGGTGTGAAGCTCCTCTGGGGCACCGCCAATCTCTTCACCCATCCCCGCTACATGTGCGGTGCCGCGACGAACCCCGACGCGCACGTCTTCGCCTACGCCGCAGCGCAGATGAAGAAGGCGATCGAGGTCACGAAGGAACTCGGTGGCGAGAACTACGTTTTCTGGGGCGGCCGTGAGGGCTACGAGACGCTTCTCAACACAAACCTCAAGCGTGAGCAGGATCACCTCGCGCGGTTCATGCACATGGCCGTGGCGTATGCGAAGCGGATCGGCTTCAAGGGCCAGTTCCTCATCGAGCCAAAGCCGAAGGAGCCGACGAAGCACCAATACGACTTCGACGTCGCCAGCGGCATCGCCTTCCTGCGGACCTACGGCCTCGAGAAGCACTTCAAGTTCAACATCGAGACGAACCACGCGACGCTCGCTGGCCACACGTTCAACCACGAGATCGAGGTCGCCGCCGCCGCGGGCATGCTCGGCTCGATCGATGCGAACTCCGGTGACCAGCTCCTCGGCTGGGACACCGACCAGTTCAACACCGATGTGCGCGAACTCACGCTCGCGATGGTCTCCATCCTCCGCGCCGGCGGCCTCGGAAGCGGCGGATTCAACTTCGACGCGAAGCTGCGCCGTCCGTCGATCGACGAGTCGGATCTCTTCCACGCCCACATCGGCGGCATGGATGCCTACGCGCTCGCGTTCAAGATCGCGCGCCGGATCCTCGCGGACGGAGTCATGGAACGGTTCGTGGCCCAGCGCTACAGCTCCTTCGACTCTGGCTACGGCCGCCAGATTGAAGCCGGCAAGACCACGCTGGCCCAGCTCGAGAAACTTGTCCTTACGAAACTTGGAGAGCCCACCCTGCGTTCCGGACGGCAGGAATACCTGGAGAATCTGATCGCTTCATACCTGCACGGGTAAACGACCACCAGGGAGCTTTCCAATCATGCCCACGACCCCGGCCCCCACGGACGCGGTGCCCGAATCTTATCTCGATCCGGAGCTCCCTGCCGCGAGGCGCATCGAGGCGTTGATTCGTGCGCTTACCCTGGAGGAAAAGGTCAGCCAGCTCCTGCACGAAAGCCCGGCGATCGAGCGTTTGGGCGTGCCCGCCTACAACTGGTGGAACGAGGCGTGCCACGGCGTCGGCCGCAGCGGCCGGGCTACTGTTTTTCCGCAGGTCATCGGCCTCGGCGCCACCTGGAACCGCGAACTCATCACAGAAATCGCCGAAACCATCTCCGACGAGGCCCGCGCCAAGCACCACGCGGCCCTCGCGATGGGCCGCCGCGGCCAATATCAAGGCCTCACGTTCTGGACGCCGAACGTAAACATCTTCCGCGACCCGCGCTGGGGCCGCGGCCAGGAAACGTTTGGCGAGGATCCGTATCTGAGCGGCGAACTCGGTGCGGCGATGGTCGCCGGTTTGCAGGGCGACGATCCCCGCTACTTGAAGACCGCCGCGTGCGCGAAGCACTACGCGGTGCACAGTGGACCCGAGCGCGATCGCCACACCTTCGACGCGTGCCCGACCGAGAAGGACCTCGCCGAGACCTATCTGCCGGCCTTCGAGAAACTCGTGCAATCCGGCGTTGAGGCGGTGATGGGCGCCTACAACCGCACGCTCGGCGAGCCGTGCTGCGGGAGCCGCCGTCTGCTCGTCGAGATTCTCCGCGATACTTGGGGCTTCAAGGGACACGTCGTCAGCGATTGCGGCGCGGTCGATGATTTCCACCTGTTCCACAAGGTCACCGCGAACGGGCCCGAGTCCGCCGCGCTCGCTGTGCGCAACGGCTGCGACCTGAACTGCGGCAACACCTACAAGAACCTCGTCGCCGCGGTAAAAGAAGGTCTCCTGACCGAGGAGGAGATCGACACCTCACTTCGCCTCGTCCTCGCCACCAAGTTTCGACTCGGCCTCTACGATCCGCAGTCGCGCGTGCCGTGGTCCGGCATGCCGGCATCGATCATCGATTGCGACGCACACCGCGCGCTCGCTCGCCGCGCCGCGGCCGAGTCGATCGTGCTGCTCAAGAACAACGGCATCCTGCCGCTGCGCAGGGATCATGAGAGCGTCCTCGTCGCAGGGCCGACGGGAGCGAGCGTCACTGCGCTCTTGGGAAACTATTACGGTATCTCTCCGCGGCTGGTCACGATCATCGAGGGAATCACCGAAGCGGCCTCCGAGGGGTGCCGCGTCGTCTACCGCTCCGGTTGCCCGCTCTGGGGTCCGATCGCTCCGGGCGTGAACTACACATTCAGCACGGCCGCCGAGTCCGAGGTGACGATCGCAGTGCTGGGGCTCGACCCTTCGCTCGAGGGCGAGGAAGGCGACGCCGTCACCTCCCCAACCGGCGGCGATCGAGTCGAGATCGAACTGCCCGCGGTGCAGTTGGAGTTCCTGAAGGAGCTGCGCAAGCACGCGGGAAAACTCATCCTCATCCTCACGGGCGGCGGCGCGATCGCCGTGCCGGAGGCGCACGAGTTCTGCGACGCGGTGCTCCAGGTGTGGTATCCGGGTTGCGAAGGCGGCCGCGCGGTCGCCGACGTGTTGTTCGGCGATATTTCGCCCTCGGGCCGCATGCCAGTTACCGTGCCGGTGCGCACAGAGGATCTGCCGGCTTTCGACGACTATGCGATGAAGGGCCGCACTTATCGATTCGCGGAGGCCGAGCCGCTCTATCCGTTCGGATTCGGGCTCAGCTATTCGAAGCTCGCCTACGGCAAGCTCGAGATGAATTCACCCCGCCTCGCGGCTGAGGGCGTGGTCACCGTGCGCACGACGGTCACGAACAAGAGCGACATCGCCGCGCTCGAGACCGTGCAGTGCTACATCGAGCCGCCACGCTCGTGGCCCGAAGCGCCGCGCTCGACGCTCGTCGACTTCAGGAAAGTGCCCGTGCCCGCAAATTCCTCGGTCGAGGTGCAGTTCCGCCTTCCGGCAGGCGCGTTCGCGCAGACCGATGCGCATGGAAAACGCGTCCACGCCCCGGGCCGCTACAACATCGTCGTCGGGCCGTCGTCGTCGTCGGCCCGAGCCATCGCACTCGGCGCTCCCGCACCGGCATCGGGCGAGATTGCAGTCGTCTAGTCAGCCGCGACATTCAAATTTTCCTCACGCGATCCATCCGGTCGCGCCCCAACCCCGAGATCCTCCCCACATGAGCGAGACAGCGAAGAAACTCAGTTTCCGCGAGAAGGCGGGCTACAGCCTCAGCGACGCCTCCGCCAACTTCGTGTTCCAGATGTTCATCGTCTTCCCGACGGCGTTCTACATCGACACGATCGGCATCAGCGCCGCCGTGATGGGCACGATGCTGTTGTGGGTCCGCCTGAGCGACGCGATCACCGACCCGATCATGGGCGTCATCGCCGACCGCACGACCCACCGCTGGGGCAAATTCCGACCATGGCTGCTATGGAGCGCGATCCCGTTCGCGGTGCTGTTCTGGCTGGCGTTCACCGTGCCCGACAGTCTGCAGGGCTCGGCGCGGATCTGGTATGTCGTCATCACCTACACCGTGCTGATGATGGCCTACACGATGAACAACGTGCCGTATGCAGCGCTGAACGGCGTGATGACCGGCAACAGCAGCGAGCGCACAAGTCTTTCGTCCTACCGGTTCGTCGCCGCAATGGGCGCCTCCTTCATCGTGCAGGGGCTCACGCTTCCGCTCGTCATGAAGTTCGGCGACGGTACGCGAACCGACCCTTCGGGCTGGTCGGCCACCGTGGCAATCTACGCAGTGATTTCCGCGATCTTTTTTGTGGTCACCTTCTTCAGCGTGAAAGAACGCGTGAAGCCGCCAGCGGACCAGAAACACGATATCAAGAAAGACATCCGCGAGGTGCTCCACAACCGCCCCTGGCTCGCGATGTTCGGCATGGTGCTGTTCGTCTTCATCACCCTCGCGCTGCGAGGCAATGCGAACTACGTCTTCGTCACCCGCTACCTCGACGTCGAGGCGCTGCGCTCCTTCATTGAGGGTATCGGTCTCACCGCAACGGCCGCGCAGATTGAGAGCCCCTCGATCGGACTCAAGATTCTCGATCTCTTCGGAATGGTCGTGAAACCGGGCGCCGACCCGGCCGGAGTCGGATTCGCCGTGCTCAGCATGACCGGCGCGCTCGTGCAAATCCTCGGCGTGCTGTCCGCCAAGAAGCTTGCCGACTGGTTCGGCAAAAAGGCCGTGTTCACAGCCGGCCTCGCTGGCACCGCGATCTTCCAGGCGATGTATTTTCTTCCAGGCGCACAGGATGTCTCGATGGTCTTCATGCTCACGATTCTCGTGAACATCTGCTACGGCCCGACGATTCCGCTGCTCTGGGCAATGATCGCCGATTGCGCCGATTGGAGTGAGTGGAAGAACCACCGCCGCTCCACGGCGTTCGTGTTCGCCGGCATGGTCTTCGCGCTCAAGGCCGGCCTCGGCTTCGGCGGCGCGATCGCCGGCTGGATGCTTGCGATGTATGGCTATTCCGCCGCCACCGCCAACGACCCCGAGGTCCTGCTCGGCGTGCGTTACATGGTGAGCTTCTACTCGGCCGGATTCTTCGGAATCGGCGTCATCTTCATGCTCTTCTTCCCGATCTCCAAGAATGTCGCGCTCCAGATGAGCGAAGAACTCGAGGAGCGCCGGCGGAAGGCCGCAACCGCCTGACGCGCGATGACGCGCACTACGCTCGCATTCCTCCTCGCCGCGCTGACGCTCGTCGCTCGCGGTGAGGATGGCTACCGACTCTGGCTACGCTACGACCAGATTGACAACGCGACGCCCGTGAGCGGTGTCATCCTCGCCACAGCGACCGGCTCAGAGTCTCCCACGATCGCGGCCGCACGCGCCGAGCTCGTTGAAGGTCTCGGCGGCCTTACCGGCGTCGAGCCAAGCATCGCGGTCGAAAGGAACTCCGCGGAGATTTCCGGTGCCGGTTCCGAGGGCTACTCGCTGCGAGCCGAAGCCGCAGGCATCGTCCGCATCTCGGCGAACAGCGATATCGGCGCGCTGCACGGTGCATTTGCACTCCTGCGTCACATCCAGACCGGCGGCTCGCTCACCGGACTCGAAGTCACCAGCGCGCCGCGGATCACGCACCGGCTTCTCAACCATTGGGACAACCTCAATGGCACTGTCGAGCGCGGCTACGCGGGGAACTCGCTCTGGCAATGGTTCTACCTGCCCGACATCCGCGACTCGCGCTACCGCGACTACGCGCGTGCGTGCGCCTCGATCGGCATCAACGGCACCGTCATAACGAACGTCAACGCGAACGCCCTCGTGCTGACGCCCGAATACCTCGCGAAGACCGCGGCGCTCGCCGGCGAGTTTCGTCCCTACGGCGTGCGCCTCTATCTCACCGCGCGCTTCAGCGCACCGATCGAAATCGGCGGATTGAAGACCGCCGACCCGCTCGACCCGGAAGTCGCCTCGTGGTGGCGCGCGAAGATCGACGAGATCTACACATACATCCCCGACTTTGGCGGCTTCATCGTGAAGGCAAACTCCGAGGGCCAGCCGGGCCCGCAGGATTACAAGCGCACGCATGCCGACGGTGCGAACATGCTCGCCGATGCGCTTGCGCCGCACGGCGGCGTGGTGATGTGGCGCGCGTTCATTTACGCCGCGGAAAACACCGAGGACCGCGTGAAGCAGGCGGTCACGGAGTTCGCCCCGCTCGACGGGAAATTCCGCGACAACGTCGTCATCCAGATCAAGAACGGTCCGCTCGACTTCATGCCGCGCGAGCCGTTCAGCCCGCTGTTTGGCGCGATGCCAGGCACGCGGCTCGCGCCGGAGTTGCAGATCACGCAGGAGTATCTCGGCCAGTCCACCCACCTCGCCTACCTCGCACCGATGTGGAAGGAGGTGATCGATGCCGACACTTACGTGAGTGGTGAAGGATCGACGATCGCACGAGTGATCGACGGATCGCTTTCCGATCGTAGCCCTGCGCGTGAGCGCAGGGACTCCCACCCGGCAATCCCGCCGCTCACGCGGCGGGCTACACAGTCCTTCATCGCTGGCGTCGCCAACACCGGCAACGACCGCAACTGGACCGGTCATCACCTCTCGCAGGCGAACTGGTATGCCTACGGCCGGCTCGCGTGGGATCACTCGATTTCATCCGAGGCAATCGCCGGCGAGTGGACACGGATGACATTCGGCAGCGATCCCGCAGTAAACTCCACGATCAACCGCATGCTGCTCGGCTCGCGTGAGACCGTCGTGCGCTTCTCGATGCCGCTCGGCCTCGCACACATCATGGCTGAGGGCCATCACTACGGGCCCGGTCCGTGGGTCGACCTTAAGGGCGCGGGCCGCCCCGACTGGACCTCCGTTTACTACCACAAGGCCAGCGAGAGCGGCCTCGGCTTCGATCGCACGGAAACCGGCTCCAACGCACTCGAGCAATACGCACCCGAGTGGCGCGCGCTCTGGGGCGATCCAGAGAAGTGCCCCGAGAATTTGCTTCTCTGGTTCCACCATGTGTCGTGGGACCGCACGATGAAATCCGGCCGCACGCTTTGGGATGAACTTTGCCTCACCTACCAGCAGGGCGTCACCGAAGTGCGCGCTCTCCAAGGCCAGTGGAATTCACTGCGCGGGTCGATCGACGCCCAACGCTGGACCGAGGTTGCCCAGCGACTTGAGCGCCAGGAATCCGACGCGCGCGACTGGCGCGACGCATGCCTGCTCTATTTCCAGCAATTTTCGAAACGTCCGCTGCCGACAGGTGTCGAAAAGCCGGCGCACGAACTGCAGTATTACATCGATCTCTCGGCAAACCGTCGGTTCATGCCGGGGCATCGGTAGTTCCAAATAGGCCCCATATGACCTATGAGACGTATAGGGCCTATGGGCCGCAATCTACTATGAAACACCTCCTCCCCACTCTCACTCTCACTCTCACTCTCACTCTCACCTCCGCGGCCTTTGCCGCGGACCCCGTTCGCTTCGGGTCCTTTGAATACACCGGCCGCGACGCGATCTTCGCGCAGCCTCTCCCCGAGGGTCATTTCCGCAATCCAATCCTAGCCGGCTACTACCCCGATCCGAGCATCTGCCGCGTGGGCGATGACTACTATCTCATCAACTCGACGTTCGCGCACTTCCCGGGGATTCCGATCTTCCACAGCCGCGACCTCGTGAACTGGAAGCAGATCGGCCACGCGATCGACCGCCCCGGGCAGCTCCCTTACGACGGGCTCGGCATCACACGCGGAATCTTCGCACCGGCGATCTCTCATCACGACGGTCTGTTCTACATCGTGTGCACCATGGTCGACGCCGGCGGAAACTTCTTTCTCACCGCCTCCGATCCCGCAGGACCGTGGTCCGATCCTGTGTGGCTCGAGTTCGACGGCATCGATCCTTCCATCTTCTTCGACGAATCCACCGGCCGTGCGTGGATTGTGAACAACGGCGAGCCGCCCGACCGCAAACCCCTTTACCAAGGCCATCGCGCGATCTGGATCCAGGAGTGGGACATCGCAGCGCGCCGGCCGACCGGTCCGCGCAAGATCATCATCAACGGCGGCGTCGATCTCGCAGCAAAACCCGTGTGGATCGAAGGCCCGCACATCTACAAGCGTGGCGACTGGTACTATCTCAACTGCGCCGAGGGCGGCACGAGCGAGGAGCACTCACAGGTCATCTTCCGCAGCAAGTCGCCCGATGGGCCCTACGTGCCGTTCGCCGCGCACCCGACGCTCACGCAGCGCGATCTCGATCCGGCGCGTGCGCATCCCGTCACTTGCACCGGCCACGCCGACTTCGAGATCGGGCCCGACGGCAATTGGTGGTCAGTCTTCCTCGGCTGCACGCCCTACTCCGGCGGCCACTACAACACGGGCCGGCAGACGTTTCTGCTCCCAGTGACTTGGAGCGACGACGACTGGCCGCAGATTCTGCCTCCCGGCGAGCCGGTGCCGTTTGTCGCGCCATCGCCCGCTGGCGCCAGCGTCGATACCTCCCTGCCGCCGCTCACCGGCAACTTCACCTGGCGCGACGATTTCAGCGCTCCGACGCTCGGCCAGAAGTGGATCTTCCTGCGCGCGCCACACGAGCAATGGTGGTCAACCGGCGACGGCCTCAAGATCGTGCCGCGCGCGGAATCGCTCGCAGGGAAGGGCAACCCCTCATTCGTCGGCCGCCGCCTCCAGCACAATCGCTTCACGACTTCAACCGCTCTCACTCTCCCTGGAGCGCACAACGTCTCCGCTGGGCTCGTCGCGTTTCACAACGAGACGCACCACTTCGTGCTCGGTGCGCGCCGCAACGATGGATCCGGTTACACGGTGTTCGTCGAGTCGAAGAAAGGCGCCGATGCTGCATCGCAGGCGGCCGCCGTGCAGATCGACGCCGCTCCCGGCGAAACGCTCCACCTGCGCCTCCGCGGCGACGATACCGACTACATTTTCGACTGCTCCACCGACGGCGGCGCAAGCTGGACGCAGGTCGGCGGCACATTCGACGCGCGTCAACTCAGCGTTGCCACGTCGTATGATTTCATCGGGGTGCTCGTCGGCGTAATCGCACGCAAGGAATAGAACAACGCGCCCCTCGGAGATGGGCGCGCTACCCGGTGAGGCCTAAAGACGACAACAAACCCGAACAGCCGCCAGAAGCCATGAACCAATCCTTTCGCAGTTCCATCTTGATCGCTCTCTCTCTGCTCATCGCCGCTTCCGCCTTCGCCGGCACCAAAGGCGCGGCGCTCACCGGCGACTACCCAAACCTCTTCAAGTCCTACCTCGGAAAGACCGACGCCGAAGTGCAGGCGAAGCTCGACGCCGCGTGGCAGCACTTCTTCCGCGGCGATCCGGAGACGCAGTCGCTCTACTACGTGCTCGACGACGGCACCGCCTACGTGCCCGACATCAACAACCGCGACGTCCGGTCCGAGGGTCTCTCCTACGGGATGATGATCGCGGTCCAGTTGAACAAGCAGGACGAGTTCGACCGCATCTGGAGGTATGCGAAGAAATGCATGTATAAGACAGAGGGTCCGTTCAAAGGCTACTTCACGTGGCACACGGCCTACAACGGAAGCATGACCCGTGACGACGGCACCGAGGTGCGCGGCGACGGCCCGGCTCCGGACGGCGAGGAGTGGTTCGTCATGGCGCTCTTCTTTGCGTCACACCGCTGGGGCGATGGCGAAGGCGATCTCAACTACGGTGCGCATGCGCGCGAAATCCTCCACACGATGATGCACAAGGAGGACGAGCCCGATCACGGGCCGGCGACGAACATGCTCGTGCGCGACGTCGCGCAGATAAACTTCACCCCGCATCCGCCAGGCAGCACGTTCACCGATCCTTCGTATCACCTTCCTTCGTTCTACGAACTCTGGACTCGCTGGACCGAAGACGCCGACGACAAGGCGTTCCTCGCGCGACTCGCGCCGACGAGCCGCCAGCTCTTCCGAAACGCCGCGCACCCGAAGACCGGGCTCATGCCCGACTATTCGCATTTCGACGGCAAGCCCTACGTCCTGCAGCGCCGGCCGATGCACAAGGATTTTCGCTACGACGCGTGGCGCACGCTCTCGAACCCCGCGATGGACTGGGTGTGGTGGCGCGCCGATCCGTGGGCCATCGAGCAGAGCAACCGCGTGCTCACCTTCCTCGCATCGCAGGGCGACGCCCTCGCACCGTGCTACACGCTCGAGGGCGAGCCGATCGCGGGCAACGACAAGCCTGTCGGCCTGATCGCAATGGCCGGCGCCGCAGCGCTCGCTGCCGACCGGGAAATCGGCGAGCCGTGGGTGCGCAAGCTCTGGGAAATGGATTTCTCCGAAGGCCGATACCGCTACTACAGCGGACTCCTGCACTTCCTCGCGCTCCTGCAGGTGAGCGGCAACTTCCGGGTTTATGGCGAAGTCGCGCCGTGAGTCCAAGAGGGGCAACGACCGCTGACGAACTCAGTGCGTCGGGAGCCGGAACGGTGATCGCGCTCCCCGTCACTTGGACTGATCCCTGTGCTCGTGCTCGAGCCGCCGCAATTCCGTGACGATGTCCGGCCTCTCCTTCACCGCCGCAAGCGGCTCGAGATTCTTGTAGACGTGGTCATGCGCTGTTCTCCCCAACGCAAGAGAGCCATGCCACCGATGACGCAATGCCGCCATCCCTTTCGACGACAGTAGCCGTCGATCTCGCGTGCCGCTTCGAGAAGGTCAGCCATGCCGCAACTTCGAGAACCAGGCCTGCTGTTCGATCAAGCCGGTGTCGGCGGTCGGTTCGACCCCAAGCCGAATCATCAGGTCGACTGTCGGAATCACCGCGCGAATACCCTCGGCAGTGCTTCGGCGGATTTCCTCCCGGCGCAGGGACTCCATCTCTATCTCCGCGCTCAGCCATGCGTCGATGCGGGCGCGCCCCTTGGAAGTCTCGCTTGTCGCCATGGCTGCAATGTAGCCCTGAGCCATCGCGATGCCAAGTGTCGTCTTGCCTTGTTGGAGATCGCCCCCATGCACCATTCGGTCCCGCCGCTCCCGCGGCGGGCTACGACGCAGCTGACTTGACCCTTGTCAGTCGACCGGCAATCGGCCGGACTGATTTCCGTTCCGCTACCCCTCTCTCCTCATGGCTGACTCCACTCCTGCCGCGCGCGGCGATGTCTCTCCGGCCGCTCCCGATCCCACCACAGAGCGCCTGGGCTTCCTCGAGAAGTTCGGCTTCGGCGTCGGCGACCTCGCGTCGAACCTCCTGTTTCAGACGTTCAACATGTTCCTGTTGTTTTTCTACACGGACGTGGTGGGGCTCAAGGCCGTGGCGATCTTCTGGATATTCGCGGTCGCCAAGATCTGGGACATGGTCAACGACCCGATCATGGGCGCGATCGCCGACCGCACGCACACGCGCTGGGGTCGCTACCGACCCTACATTCTCTGGCTCGCAATTCCCTACGGCGTGAGCGCCTACCTGCTCTTCACGGTGCCCGATCTCACACCGACGGGGGCGGTCTTCTACTGCGGCTTCACCTACATCGTCGCGACGATGGTCTACACGGGAATCAACATCCCATATTGCGCGCTGATGGGCGTGATCACTCCGAACATCCAGGAGCGCACCTCGGTCTCGCAATACCGCTTCTTCATGGCATTCGCAGGGCAGTTCCTGATCGCGACGTTCATGGTGCCGCTCGTCACACTCTTCGGCAACAAGCCCGAGTCGCCCACCTTCAACGCCGAACTGGGTTACGATCCCGTGACCGGTTATCCGACGGCGATGATCGCGTTCGGCATACTCGCCACCGCGCTCTTCCTGCTGACGTTTTTCACCACGAAGGAGCGGGTCACTCCGGTCGCTCAGAAGAACCCGCGTTTCCGCGATGACCTGAAAGACCTCATGAACAACGGCCCGTGGTGGGTGCTGTTCATCTCGGCTGTCTTGAATCTCGGCAACGTCGCCGTGCGCAACGGCGCGATGCTCTACTTTCTCACCTACTGCATGGAGGGCGGCAGCACCCACCTCTTTTCCGTGAACTTCGGGTTCTTCACGCTCGATGTCACGCGGACGGTGTTGTTCATGTCGCTCGGCACGTTGATCCAGGTCGCGGGAGTCCTGCCGACCACGTGGCTCACCAAACGCTACGACAAGCGCACGCTCTACGTCTGGTTCATGGCGGCCCAAGGCGTGAGCTACGCCGCGATCTTCTTCGCGCCGGGCGACAACTTTTCGCTGATTCTCACGCTGCACCTTCTCGGCATGTTCTTCGCAGGTCCCGGGCCAGTCATCGTGTTTTCGATGTATGCCGATGTAGCAGACTACTCGGAGTGGAAGACCAACCGTCGCGCCACCGGGCTGATCATCGCCACGATTCTCTTCGCGATCAAAGGCGGCATCTGGCTCGGTTCGCAGCTCAATGCGATGATCCTTTGGATGATCGGTTACACGCGCGAGACGGCCACCGACCCGGCGGTCGTCGACGGGCTCAACTTCCTGTTCACATTGGTTCCCGGTGCGCTCGCCGTCGCCGCAGGATTGGTCCTGCTGAAGTATCCGCTCCGCGACGCGCAGATGAAGGAGATCGAGCGCGAGCTGCTCGCGCGCAAGAAGGCCGCTGCAGCTGCCGTGGCTTGAACGCGGATCGGGGCACCGCCACGCTCAGTTCGCCGGAGCCGGTTCGTCGAAGGGCCTGCCCTGAGCTCAGTCGAACGGCTTCGCAGAATCCGGTTTCGTCTCACGCAATAGCGACCCGAAACGCGGGTCGCCCCTCAGCGCGTCCCATTGCGGAAGGAACCGCGCCCGCCAATGGAGGTAAATCCATTGAAAGTTCGATTTGTAGCGTAGAAACGGATCCATCCACTCGAACACACGGTTGTTTTCCCCCAGCGCCAGCCACGCCTCGTGGCTTGCAAAATCGACTGAACCAGGAGCGACCCCGGCGAACGCCTGAAACTCGGCAAGAACCTTGCGCGCAGCATCGGTCTCTCCCAGCAATGCAAGCAGAGTTGCCTTCTGATAACCGAACTCCAACCGCCCGGGCGACGTCTCGAGCGCGTCCTCTATCAATCGCAGCGCTCCCTGCCATTCGATTCGCGCCCGCTCCGGTCTCCCGGCCAGCTCGTGCGCCCATCCGGTCCAATACTGTTTCGGGCCCGCGAAGTTGTAGCTTTCGATCCAGTCACGGCTGAAGCTGGCGGTGAACTGCAACATCCGATTCGGTTCACGCCGTGAGAACGCGATCAGCGTTGTGAACACCGTCGGATTGTCGCCCGTTAGCAATTCCGGCGGCATCTCGCCAATCGTTTTCCATGCAAGATCCAGGTCCTGCAGCCAGGATGATTCGATCGTGAGTTTCAGGAGCCACTTGTCGACGTGGGTCGACGCCTGCGCGGCGGGACTGCGCGCCACCCGGTAGGACTCGTCGAGACTTCCGTTCTCGAGCCAGAACCAGCCGGCGAGAATCGGTTCGCCATTTTCTTCAAGGTACCTGGCGCCCTCAGCCATCCTTCCATCGGCGCGCAGGATGTCGGCAAGCCGGATGACAAGGAAATGCATCTCCGGGTGTTCCGCGACAAGGCGCCTGAAAAGCGTCTCCGCCTGCCTGATGTAGACCGGATTGTTCGACGCGTGTGCAAAGACATTGGCGTGGACAACCTGCACCTCGAGAACTTCCGGGGCGAGGCTGAGCGCCCGGCTCGCGCGCGCCATCGCGCGCTGTCGCATCGCATCGGAGGTGTTGTAGCGGTAAGGGAAGATCATCGCCAGGTCCGCGTTCGCAGCCAGCGACCAGGCACGGGCGTTCGAAGGGTCGATCTCCATCGCACGCTCGAGAAGCGAATTTGCAGCATCGATCTCGCTGCGGCGCAGGCTTCCCCGCTCCATGATGTCGTGCGCTTTCGCGACGAGCTCATCTGCGTTCGAGACGGCCGGTGCCGCAGCCTGTGGCAACTGCGGGCCCTCCGAACGCGGTGCCTTGCTCTTGAACACGCCGATGAACGGCACCGACATCCCCATGATCGCGAAGATCAGCCACCACCACTTCTCGAACCCGCGCTTTCGGGGCTGAGAAGCCCCGCCCTCCGAAGCCTTGGCGAAGGAGGGTCGCACCTCACCGCTGAGCAGTTTCGCCACCCGCTCGGCGAAACTCCTCCACTCAGGATCATCGCCTTCCAGGCGGGCCTGCCCGCCGTAGGCCTGGCGGAGGCGGGTCCACTGCACCTCGCGAAATTTGTCAGGCACGCGCGCGGCCGCGTCGCTCACCTCGCCTATCACGATTGGAAAGAGAAACGGCGCATCGTCCGCCATCAGGTGCGAACGTTCGACCGCAAGCCGCCACTCGAGCCTGAAGTATCCCTCAGCGCGCGACTGCGTGTTCGCCGAAACGATCGGCACGAACAGCGCGCACTCTCTGATCTGTTTGCGGATCGCTGCGTCCCACGCATCCCCGCCGCGCAGCTCGCTCTGGTCGAACCAGACCTCGACGCCGGCGGTGCGGAGCGCGTCGGCGATGCGCCGCGCCGCCTCCGCGTCTTGGGACGCGTAGGAAAGGAAGACTGCTTTGCCGGGATCGCTCATCTTTTCGCCGTCGCCGCGGCCTGCTTCATCGCCTCCCGGGCCCGGGCGTATTGCTCGGTCCAGTGCAGTTTCTCGATCAAGGCCGCGAAGCGGGGATCGTCGCGCCAGGGATCGAAGATCACCAGCGAGGAAACCGCGTCCCGCGCCAGGGTCGTGGTGCCCTCCAGATACGGCAGTGCCTCGTCAAACCGGCCCAGGGCCGCGAGCACGAATCCGCGTTGATAGGTTTGCGCGGGAAGGCCTGCGAGCACCGCGTCGGCGTGGGCCGCGGCCTCCGTCGTCAAGCCGGCTTGCCGGAGAACCCAGATCGCATGAGCGTCCGCCTGCCAGCGTGGTTGCCTGGGCCAGGTTTGCCGGACGGCGCGGGCGGCGGTGACGGCCTCATCGGAGCGACCGCTCTGCCACAATGCGAGCGACTCATAACCGACCGCCGGAGCGAACCCATCCGGTCGATCGGCATTCGCCTGCCGAAACAACGCCAGCGCCTCCTCCTTGCGCCCGAGTTGCAGCGCGTTCTGTCCGCTGAGATGGGTGATGATCCACGCCTTCGGATCGAGTTCGCGGGCGTGGGCGAATTCCTGATACGCCGCATCGAAGTCGCCGTTTTGCATCAGGAAGAGCGCCCGCCAGAGGCGCACCGTGGGATCGTTCGGGCTCCGTGCCACGGCGGCCTCGAACTGCTGCTGCGCTGCCTCCATCCGACCTTCGATCAACAGGCCATAGGCCATGGCCGCGATCGGCGCGACGAGCGACGAATCAAGCTCCGTGGCGCGCGCCGCGCTGGTGCGCAATGAGCGCAGTTCCTCCGAAAGGTCAGCGACGCCTTCCGTCGTCCGGTAGGCCGCGCGCATCACCCACAGGTCCGCCATCGCGGCGTGCGCCGGCGCGAAGTCCGGATCGATCGCCAGGGCCTGGCGCAACAACGCTTCGGTCCGGTCAAAGTTCTGTTCCCCGCGCTGATGCCAATAATGCCGCGCCTCCAACAGGAGCCGGTGCGCCTCCGGATTCACTTCGCGCGCGGGCTTGGTCACGCCGAGCTTGAGTTGCAGTTGTTGCGCGACGAGCCCGGCGATCTCGTCCTGCACGGCGAAGATGTCCTGCAAGTCACGATCGAGGGAGCCGGACGACCAGACGACTTCATCGCTCGCCGCGCGGATCAACTGCGCGGAGATGCGCACGCGGTTGCCGGCCTTGCGCACGCTGCCTTGCACGACGTAGGTGACGCCGAGTTGCTGCGCGATCTCGGGGACCGGCGTGTCCTTGCCCTTGAAGAAGAATCCCGACGACCGGCCCTTCACCGTGAGGCCCGGCACCTTCGCGAGGACGTTGAGCAACTCCTCGCTGATGCCGTCCGAGAAATATTCGTTGCCCTTGTCGTCGGAAAGATTCGCGAAGGCCAGGACGGCGACGGATTTGTCCTGGGGAGTAGCGAGTAGTGAGGAGTGAGTAGCGGGTAGATTAGAATCCGATCTCTGGCCTCCCTCTGCCGTCACCTGTTTCGCCTTGGGCGAGAAGCGGGGGTCCGCTTCCATTTTTTCCACGAGCGCGGTGAACTTTGGATTCGAGCGCAGGGGATCATAGAGCGGACTGAGGCGCAGTATCGCCGCCGTGAACCAATACTGCGGGTCTGCGAGCCGGTCGTTGAGCCAGGCGATCGCCTCGTCCGGAGGCAGAAACACGACGTGGAGGAGCGGGGCCATGTTACCCCAGGCCATGTCGCCGTGGAGTTCAACGACGGCCTTCCACACGCGCTCCGCGGCCACGCGGTCGCCGAGTCGGGCCAGCAAAAGCGCCTTGAACTTCATGAGGGTCTCGTCGCTGGGCGCCTCCGCGAGCCGGCGTTCGACGGTCGCCAACGCGCTCCGCCACTCGATCTCGGCCGCGGCGTTCTTGCCGGCGGCGGCGAGCGCCTCGCCGATGTAGAAGCCGGAAGGACCGGGTCCCGGCTGGGCGGAAAGGTAATCGCGCGGCACCGCCCGGATCGCCTGCACGGCCAGGTCATATTCCCGCCGGGTCATATAAACCCCATAGGCAAAGGAGGCCGACATGTCCTCGACCCGCATTTGCGGTGGAACACGCTCGATGAATGCACGTGAAGCCTCCAGATCCCCATGCCACGCCAGGCTGAGCGCGGCCTTTTGGCAGAGGCCAAACGCGTGGGTCGGTGCGAGCATCAGAAGCTGATCCAGGGCCCGATCACAGGCTTCGAAGTGGTTCCTGAGCGCGAGAACGAGGGCCTTGCAATACGTGGCATGGACCGCGCAGGCGGGAAGCAGCGCCGCCCGCTCGAAGTGCGCGACCGCGTCGTCCAATCGTCCCTGAGCAAAGGCCACCCAACCAAGCGGGATCAGCACGCGACCGTCCTGCGGGGCTTCCGACAGCATGGGGCGGAGGACCTTTTCCGCCGCGGCCTGCGTGGCCGGATCCCAGGCGAGGCTGCGCATCACTTCAGCCTGGGTGTAGCGCGTCTCGCGGCTGTCAGGATCGAGCGCGTTGGCCTGGGCGGCATGGGCCCGGGCGACGTTGTGGCGCGAGGGCGTGTTGTCGAAATCCAAGCTGACGTAGCGCAGGTCGAGCAGAGCCCAGGTCGACCAGACCAGCGCATCATTGGGCGCAAGCTGGGCCGCCTGCTCGAGCATGCCGGCGGCGGTGTTGAGATCGCCGGGCAGCACGTTGACCTTGTCCATCAACTCCCGGGCCCGCTCGACGAGCTGCCGGGCTTCACTCGGAGGGGGAGTAGCGGGTAGCGAGGAGCGAGGAGCGGGTAGGTCGGAGTCGGAACTCTGCCACGGCTGCCAGACGACAACCGCAGCCACGGCGACGAGAGCGAGGATCGCGAACGCCATCACCGCCGGGTTTCGTTTCCTGCGTGTGCCTTGTTCCGCTCCGTCCTCGGTCTTCCGTCCTCCGTCCTCTGTCCTCGGTCCGCCGCTCACCGCCTCATGCTTCAGCACGCCGGTGCGGTGCGACCAGAGTTTCAGGAACCGCGCCTGCACCTCGGGCGGCACGACCCCGCCGGGCAGCCGCGTCCACTGCACCGCGCGAAAACGATCCGGCACGAGCGCCTCGGGTTCGCGCGTGTCATCGATCACGACAGGCAGGATGAACGCGACGCCGGACGCGATGCCCATCGCGCGCTGCGCCGCGAGTTCCCATTCGATGCGGAAGTAACCTTCATGCCGCGCCTGCGTGTTCGCCGAGACGAGCGGAATGAACAACACACATTCCTTGATCTGCCGCCGGATCTTCGCGTCCCATTCGTCGCCATGCTCGAGCCCGCCTTCGACATCGAACCACACTTCGACGCCGCTGGCGCGTAATGATTCGCAAATGCGCCGGGCGGCTTCCGCGTCTTGCGAGGCGTAGCTGAGGAAGACGGCTGAGTTCGCTGCGCTCATGATTGCCGATTGCCGATTGGCGAATGCCGATTGAAAGACACCGGCATGCGGTTGCGAAAAAGGCGTTCGTTACTACGTATCCGAGCGTTGGTTTGAGGGGAATCCACGTTGGGTATGATCCCGTTCATTCGGCAATCGGCAGTTGGCAATCGGCAATTCTCATCGCTCACTTCTTTCGCTCCCGCTCTTGGCCAAGCTGCGCCAGGGCTTCGCGACCGCGCCGGTATTCCTCCACGAGGTTCAGCTTGACCAGCAACTCGGGCAACCGGGGATCCTGCCGGACTTCGTCCCAGAACGTGTCGAAGATGAACGAGAAAATCAGCGAAGATTCGAGTCCGGTCGCGAGTAGCTGGTCAACCGCCTCGGCGGGACGCCCCACTCCGGCCAGCACATAGCCGCGGACCATGTTGTCCGGCGGCAGCGTCCGCAAAAGCCGGGCCGCGTGGGCTTCCGCCTCCTGCTGCTGGCCGGTCGCCCGCAACACGTGGATTACCGGGCCGTCCAACCACCAACGCGGCTGCACCGATGCCTGCTGCGCGACCGAGCGGGCCAGCGTGAGCGCTTCCTCTTTCCGGCCCAGATGGAGCAGGATATCGGCCCGCTGGCCGATGGTGGGGACAAACATG
>DATKCJ010000101.1:0-7152 GCA_035513275.1 Opitutaceae bacterium | reverse complement strand
GAGAATCCTGCCCGATCCGAACCGCAGCGTCGGCGCCTCGCGCTGAATCTCCGCGACCGGCTGATCGGCGCGCGGCAGGAAGATCGTGAACGTCGTGCCCTTGCCGACCGTCGAGTCGACTCCGACCTGGCCGCCGTGCGTTTTGATGATTGAAAGCACCGTCGCGAGACCGAGGCCGGTGCCGGTTTTCTTCGTGGTGAAGAACGGCTCGAAGATGCTCTGAAGCTGTTCGGACGGAATGCCGCAACCGGTGTCCGTGACTTGGATCTGCACGTAATCGCCGCCGTGCAGCGGTGGCACGTCGTCCGCGTTGAGCTCCACGTTCGAGGCGGAGATCGTGACCGAGCCGGGGCCCTCGATCGCCTGGATCGAGTTGATCACGAGATTCTGGAACACGCGGACGATCTCGTTCCGATCGGCGTGGATGACGTGCAATCCCTCCGCCAGCTCGAGGTTGACTTTCACGTGAGTGCCGACGGCCGCGAGGCGGACTGCTTCCGATATCACCTCCGCGGGATTGAGTATCTGGCGCATGTCCGCGCCGCCACGCGCGAGCGAGAGAAGCTGGCGGGTGAGACCCTTGGCAGTCATGCAGCCCTTTTCAGAGTCCTCCAGTTGCGAAAAGTCGCCCGCTTCGCGCGCGAGCGAGATGCCGCCGAGAATCGTTGTGAGGAGATTGTTGAAATCGTGCGCGATACCGCCGGCGAGCATGCCGAGGCTCTCGAATCGGTTCGAACGCACGAGCTCGTCCGGCGTGAGCGTGAGTTCGTCGGGATTCCGGAAGACGAACACCGTGCCTGCAACCGCCCCGTCGTCTTTCGGCACTGGATCGCATGAGAAAACGATCCGGTGCGGCATGTCCGCCTCCTGCGCACCGGGGATCGAAAACGAGTCGTTGATCGGCACGGGCTCCGCCGACTCGATCACTTGTGTGATCGGGTCGACTGCTGGCGCGAGTGTGATCCGATGGAGAAGCTTGAGGACGCTCGATGCCGGCTTGCCGATCGCTTCTGCACGGTCGCAGTGCAGGAGCTGGCAGGCCTTCGAATTCAGAAACAGGATCGAGCCCTTCGAGTCGGTGACGATGACGCCCTCGACGATCGCGTCGAAGGCTGTCCCGACATGACGCGTTGGCATGCCGAGTGGCCTCGGTTCGTCGCTGCCCGACGGCAGGATGAAGCCGGAGGCACGCAGGAGGTTCTTGCGACGGTCGAAGGTGCGGATGACCTGCACGTCCACCGCGATCGTCGTTCCGTCCGCGCGGGTAAGCTGGGAAGGGAATGCGACGACCGACTCGCCCGATTTGTGGGCAGCGATCCAGGCGCGAACCTCACCCGCGCCCTTCGGAAGCAACTTGCCGAGCGACTCGGGCAACGGATCGAACTCGCCATCGCGATAACCGAACACCTTCGCCAGACCGGGCGAGTACCATGCAGAGCCCGCTTCAAAATCGACATCGAAAAGCGCGACCCCCGGCACCTGACCCATTCGCTCGAGGCGTTCTTCGGCGGCGAGGCACTGTTCCTCGAAATCCTTCCGCTCCTGAATGTCCGTCATCATGCCAGCGACGCGCTCGACGTTGCCTTCGCGGCCCAGCACCTGCACGCCGGTGCAGTTCACCCAAAGGTAGCTGGAGTCTCTCTTGCGAATGCGAAAATCGATCGAGAAAGGGCGGCGCTGGCCGGCGTGCTTTCGCGAGGGGGCATCGGGTGCTGCTGCGGAGTCTTCCTCGTGGACGAGTTCGCGCCAGATGGATCCAGAGAGCGCCAGCCCCTCGGGCGAGTGGCCGAGGATCGCGAACCACTTGGGCGAGCTGTTGTAGCGCGATGCGAGGTAATCAAAATCGAAGAACCCGACATCGGAGTCCGCCTCGAGGATGCCAAACATGCTCGTTCCCCGTTCGGATCCGTCTGCCGAAGGCTCACTGCCGAAATCTGTGTTGCCACCGCGCGCTGCGACGTTTGCGGCTTCCTCCTTGTCGCCGACGTTCGATTTCCGGATGTAGGCGAGGTAGCGCACCTTATCGCCTTCGGTCGTGCGCTCGAGGCGCAGCGTGATATCAAGCGGGGGACCCGAGCGCGCATGGATCGTGAGCACCACCGGCCCCTCAGTCGCAGTGTCGCGAAGCGCCATCCACTGCGTCTGCTGCCACTCTTGATCCGTTGAGATCACCTCAAACTCGAAGAGGTTGGCGAACGAGTCGCCGATCAGCGCTGCGATGTTCACGTTCCACCACCGGCCGAGCGTTGCATTCGCAAACTCGATGCGGCCGTTCTCGTCGAGCAGGACTATCGCTTCGTCACTCACGGTTGAAAACAGGCTGGGTTTTCGACGGAAGTCGGATCATGGAAATCCCGACGTCGCACTTGAGCAAAGTAAATCTGCGCGACGCCCGACACGACGAGGGCAAAGACGATGTGTCGCAACAGTTCATCGCGTCAGGCGGCCGCCCGGGTTTGCGCGAGCCATTGGTCCACGCGCGCCGAAAGGAAGCGGATAAACGCCGGCTGGTCGTTGAGACACGGGATGTGTTCAAAACTCTGGCCGCCCGCTTCGAGGAACGTCTCGCTGCCGGCCATCCGGATTTCCTCGAGCGTCTCCAGGCAGTCTGTGATGAACGCCGGCGTGATGATGAGCAGGCGCTTCGTCCCGGCCTTCGCGAGCCGTGCGAGTTCGAAATCGGTGAACGGCTCCAGCCACGGCTCGCCGACGAGGCGCGACTGGAAGGAGATCGAGTAGCGCGCCGGATCGAGTCCCGCGCGCGCCGCGAAGAGCTCGGTCGTCCGCGTGACTTGCGCCTTGTAGCAAGTCGCGTGGGCCGGGCTTGCCACCTTGCAGCAGTCTGGCACGACCTGGCAGTGCGCGCGGGAGCTGTCTGCCTTCGTGAGGTGCCGCACGGGAATGCCGTGGTAGCTGAAAAGGAGATGGTCGTGCGGTTTGTCGAGGTAGGGCCGCGCGCTCGCGACGAGTGCCTCGATGTAGTCGGCGTCGCCGTAGTAGGGAAGGACCGACTCGATCCGCATCTGCGGCGCGATCGCGGCAGCTTCGCGCCGCGTCTTCACCACAACGGTCTCCCAACTCGACATCGCGTAATGCGGGTATTGCGGAAACAGAAGCAAGCGGTCGACCCCGTCGGCGGCGAGGCTGCGCAAAGTGTCGCCGATCGACGGCTCGCCATAATTCATCGCGGCCTCGACCGGGCACGCAGCCGCGGCGCGGAGTGCATCGCGGCTGCGAAGGCTGGTAGCGATCAGAGGGGAGCCCTCGGCTGACCAGATCTTCTCGTAGGCATGGGCCGAGTTCTCGACGCGCTTCGGGATGATGATGCGCTTCACGAGCAGCGAGCGCAGGAACGCGCTGTCCGGCTTGTCGATGACGCGCTCGTCGCCGAGAAACTCGTTGAGGTAGCGACTCACGTCCGGGACGGACGTCGACTTCGGCGAGCCCAGATTGAGAAGCAAAACCGCAGGTGCAGACATGCCGTAAGCCCTTGTCAGAACACTCCTATTGTCAACGGCCATCCGGACGCTTCCAAGGGTCGCGTGCCGGTGCTCTCGCCTTAATCCGGGCGATCAGCGCGTGGGCGTTTTCCGGGACGATTCTGTCGGTGACAATCGTGCGCGGGAACGCCCGGACGGTGTCGAGCCGCAGGCCGTCTTCGCTACCGGGCCGCACGAAGTCCCGTATGAAATCCATTCCGCCGCGCCTGCGAATCCAGCGGTGGTAGGTGTCCACCTCGTCAGATTCGATGACTATGTCGAGGCGCAGCATGATGGTGCAAAAAAGCGTCAGGTCCCGGAACGAGGCAAACCACGTCGGAGGGTTTACGAGCGCATCCCTGATGATGAGCGTCACGGGGGGTATCTTCCCTATTCCGGCACCGGGTGAAAGCCTCGTGTGAACGAATCGCCATTTTTTACTTCCTGCAGACAACGTCCGCTTGTTTGCTCAACGGCCCGGGTCCGCGCGACCCGGTTTCTGAAACATGCACAACGCCAGCAAGCCCGTAGTCCTGATCATCCGGGACGGGTGGGGGAGCAACCCCGACCTGTCTCAGAACGCCACGAACGCCGTGCACCTCGCGCGAAAGCCGTGCGACGACTCGCTGCGCGCGCGCTACCCCGTGACGCTCCTTCGCACTTGCGGCCTCGATGTCGGACTGCCCGAGGGCGTGATGGGCAACAGCGAAGTCGGCCATGAGAACATCGGCGCCGGCCGGGTCGTCGACCAGGAGCTAGTGCGCATCAACAAGCTCTTCTCAGACCGCAAGCTCGCGTCGAATCCCGTGTGGCGCGGCATCGTCGAGCGCGTGAAATCGCGCGGGTCACGGCTGCACTTGATGGGCATTGTCTCCGACGCAGGCGTGCACGGCATGCTCGAGCATCTCTACGGGCTGTTGCGCCAGGCAAAGGCTGACGGAATCGCGGAGGTGTTTATACACGCGTTCACTGACGGACGCGACACGCCGCCCGCGAGCGGCCTCGGCTACGTGCGCGCAGTCGAGGCGCAATGCCGCGAAATCGGCGTCGGCCGGATCGCAAGCGTGTGCGGGCGCTTTTGGGCGATGGACCGCGACAACCGCTGGGAACGCGTCAGCAAGGCCTACGACTTGCTCACCGGCCGCAAGACTGGCGCGACCGCAACGAACGCTGAGGCGGCGGTGCAGCTCTACTACGACAATCCGCTGAACGATTCGCAAAAGGGCGATGAGTTCGTCGCGCCGACGCAGGTTGTCGTCGACGGCAAGCCTGTCGCCACGATTGCCGATGGCGATGCCGTGCTTTTCTACAACTACCGCGGCGACCGGCCGCGCGAGATCACGAAGGCGTTTGTGATCGACGGCTTCGAGGGGTTCGACCGCGGGCCCAAGCTCGATCTCTTCTACGCGACCATGACGGAATACGAGAGCGGCCTGCCCGTGCACGTGCTCCTGCCAAAGCCCGAGAAGTTGAAAAACATCCTCGGGCAGGTCGTGGCCGAAGCCGGCATCGCACAGTTTCGCTGCGCCGAGACGGAGAAGAACCCGCATGTCACTTTCTTCTTCAACAATTACAGGAAGGACCCGTTTCCCGGTGAGGAGCGCGCGTGCCCGCCGAGCCCGAAGGTCGCCACCTACGACAAGAAGCCCGAGATGTCTGCAGCCGAAGTGACCGCAGCCGCGAAGGCCGCGATCCTTTCCGGCAAGTTCGGCCTCGTCGTGGTGAATTTCGCGAACGCCGACATGGTCGGCCACACTGGCTCGCTGCCGGCCGCAACCGCAGCGGTCGAGGCAACGGACCGCGGTGTCGGTGAACTGATCGCCGCCATCGAGCAAAGACGCGGCTCAGCAATCGTCACGGCAGATCACGGCAACGCGGAGCAAATGTGGGACCCGACTGTGAACGGGCCGCACACCGCGCACACACTGAACCGCGTCGAGGCATTCGTCGTCGCGCCCGGCCTCACGCCCGCAACAAAGTTGCGCGAAGGCCGCCTCGCCGACATCGCACCGACCGTGCTCGCGCTCATGGGCCTGCCGAAATCGATCGAGATGACCGGTGAGAGTCTGATCGCGGGTTGATTGCCCTCGTTGACGACTGCGACGGCATCGCGTGAACTTGCCGTGATGCCGAATCTCTTCATCATCGCCGGCCCGAACGGCGCGGGGAAGACGACGTATGTGAAGCGCTTCCTGCCGGAGGAAATGCGTTGCCGGGAGTTTGTGAACGCCGACCTGATCGCCGCGGGTCTTTCGCCCTACGCGCCGGACACCGTCGCGTTTGAAGCCGGCCGCATTATGCTCCGACGGTTGCGTGAGCTGTTCGAAAGACGCGAGGATTTTTCTTTCGAGACAACGCTCACGGGCTTCGGCTACACGCACCTCCTTCGCGAAATGCGTGAGGCCGGATACCGCGTCCGGTTGGATTATCTTTGGATTCCCGATCTTGAGATCACCCGGGCAAGGGTGAAGCAGCGGGTGCGGAAGGGCGGCCACAATATTCCTGATGAGGTGCAGCAGCGGCGCTTCAGGAAGGGTTTGAGCATGTTGTTCGAGCATTACCGTCCGCTCGTGCATTACTGGCGGATATTCGACAATACCGGGCAGGAACCAAAGCTTGTAGTGGAGGAGCAGGATGATGTCTTAAGCGTAAAGGACCTCTCGAAGCTTGCTGAGATCGAGGCAGCAAGTAGCCTGAGAGTCATGGGAAAGAAGCCGGAAGGGCGAGTCGAAGAATCCGCGGCTTTCGCGCTCGGCGAGGATTCGCGTGCGGGACTGCGGGCCATGCGCAAGGCGTTTGCCGATGTCGTGCTCGAGAACAAGGCATGGGGCCTGCCGATCATCCAATGGCGCGAGGGCAAAGGCATGGTCGAAGTGCCGGCGGAACAATTGGAGCCGCTGGCGCGCCGGATTCTCGAGGTAAACGGTGAGCCGCTTCCCGAAGACGAGGAGCGCGCGCTGTTGGCGCATGTTAAGATCTAAGCGCTGGACTGGTTGAACGCGCTGCGTCTCAGTTCGGCGACTAAGTTGCGCGAAGGCCGGCTCGCCGACATCGCACCGACGATGCTCGCGCTCATGGATCTGTCGAAGTCGGCCGAGATGTCCGGCGCGAGTTTGATTGCGAGCTACTGAGGGCTTCGGATCCGAAAGTAGCGCGGTGCTTGAGCCCGCGCCATCGCCCCAACCCCGCGTAGCCGGAACCAAAGGAGTTCGGAGGGCCTGCGTTCGCTTGTTCGGCGGTTCGGAGTTCCGCGGTCATTCGCGCCGCGCAGCAGACCGCGTAAACGCGGAACTCCGAACCCGGAGCCGGCGGTTCTCGCGCACCGCAATAGTGATCGTAGCAAACAAAATCGTTCGTCGCGAGTGAGGGACTAAGCACCCTCTTCCCTACCGATACAGCGGCACCACGGTCTCGCGTCGCACCCAGCCGGTCTGGCCGTCGGGAAACTCGAGTTGCACCCAGCCGAGGAAAGAGCGCTCAATCCGCGCGAGCGTGCCTGCGCCGAGTGGTTGCGTCTGCTGCTCGCCGGCCTCGGTTGGGACGCTGCGAAATTCAGTAGGAGTCCACACCAGCGCGATGTTGGGATCGACGAGCGGGCCCCACGTGTGCAGCGCGCCCGTTGAAGTCGCGGCGGCAGCGACGCCGGTCGCGAGGAGCGAGGCCGCTGTGAAGA
>DATKCJ010000100.1:0-7700 GCA_035513275.1 Opitutaceae bacterium | reverse complement strand
CCCGCAAACGCAGGCCGCGATCAACGGCGCGAGGACGATCGCATTCCTTACCTCCGCAGCCACCGCGCACTATGTCATCGAGTATCCCGAGGACATCCAGGTCTTCGGCGTCAGCTTCAACACCGCGCTCGCCAGCTCCGGCATCTCGCTGCAGGGCGAACTTTCGATGAAAAGGGACGTGCCACTGGCGGTCGACGATGTCGAGCTGCTCTTCGCGGCGCTGTCGTCGATCAATCCAGCGTTCGGTCCGAACAACCAGATTGGAAACTTCCTCGGCCAGTTGAACACCTACATCCCTGGCTACCGCGAACTAGACGTGTGGCAGGGCCAGGTGACGGCGACCAAGGCATTCGGTCCCAGACTCGGTGCCGACCAATGGATCTTGGTCGCGGAAGTCGGCGGCATCTCTGTGCCCGACCTCCCTTCGAAGGACGTTCTTCGCTTCGAGGGCTCTGGCACTTACACGTCCGGCAGCCAGGCCTTCATGAACGGCACCGGTAATGCCGCGCTCGCTGCGAGTCCCTACTCGGCGTTCGCGGATGATTTCTCCTGGGGATACCAGGTCCTCGTCCGCTTCGACTACACGAACGTTTTCGCCGGCATCAACGTTTCCCCTTCGCTCGGCTTCGCCCACGACGTGAGCGGCAACACGCCTTCGCCCGCGGGCAACTTTCTCGAGGGTCGCCGGACGACGACCTTCGGCCTCGAATTCACCTACCAAAACGCATGGTCCGCGGATTTGCGATACGTCTCTTACTCGGGAGCGGGTAGCTACAATCTGCTGAGCGATCGCGATTTCGCGTCGTTCACCGTGAAATACTCTTTCTAACCCCACCGGGACTTTTGCCATGCGCTCTAACATTGCTCAATTTCTGAAGGGCATCGCCCTGCTACTGGCCGGCAGCCTTCAAGCACTGGCCGCCGTTTCGACCGAACAAGCTGCGCGTCTCGGCGCCGAACTCACGCCCCTGGGTGCTGAAGTCGCCGCCAACGCCGACGGCTCGATCCCCGCATGGGATGGCGGCATCACCACGGCGCCAGCCGGCTACTCGCCAGGGATGCACCATTCCGATCCGTTCTCCGGCGATTCCGTGAAGTTCACGATCACCGCCGCGAACGCTGATCAATACAGGGAGATGCTGGCGCCCGGCCATCTCGCGCTGCTTGCCGCATACCCGACCTATAAGATGCCGGTCTATCCGACGCGACGCTCCGCGTCGAACCCGCAGGCGGTCTACGACGCGACGAAGGCAAACGCCACTTCCGCGACGCTCGAGTCCGACGGCAACACGGTGCAGAATGCGATCGGCGGCATCCCCTTCCCGATTCCGCAGAACGGACAGGAAGCGATCTGGAATCACATCATGCGCTTTCGCGGCATCGCAGCGATGCGCCTCACGACGCAAGCCGCGCCGACCCGCGGTGGCAGCTACACACTCGTGAAGTTTAAGGAGGAGTTTCTCTTCAACTACTTCATGCCAGGGATGACGGCCGCCGCGCTCGACAACGTCGCATTTTACTTCAAGCAGGAGGTCACGGAGCCAGCGCGTCTCGCCGGCTCGATCCTCATCGTCCACGAGACGATTGACCAGGTGAAGGAGCCCCGTCGCGCCTGGGTCTACAACGTCGGCCAGCGCCGCGTGCGCCGCGCACCGAACGTCGCCTACGACAATCCCGGCACCGCGGCCGACGGCATGCGCACGAGCGACCAGCTCGACATGTTCAACGGCGCGATCAACCGCTACACGTGGGAACTGAAGGGCAAGCAGGAGATGATCATGCCCTACAACTCCTACAAGCTTCACAGCGACTCGCTGAAATACTCCGATATCCTGAAGCCGCTTCACATCAACCAGGACCTCACCCGCTACGAATTCCACCGCGTGTGGGTCGTCGAGGCCAACCTCAAGCCCGGCACGAGCCACATCTACCCGAGGCGCGTGTTCTACATCGACGAGGACAGTTGGCAGATCCTCGCGGTCGACCAATACGACGCGCGCGGGCAGCTCTGGCGTGTCTCCGAGGCGCACTGCATCAACTACTACGACCAGCTCACATTCTGGAGCACGGTCGAGGTGCACACCGATCTCCTCGCCGGCCGCTACATCGCTCTCGGAATGGACAACGAGGAGAGAATGTATGATTTCACAATCAAGCGGACGCCGCAGGACTTCACCCCGGCATCGCTGCGAATGGAAGGCATACGCTGATCTCCAGTCAGCCCCACGCCTTTGATTCGCCCACGCATACTGCGCACCGCGGCCGAACGCAGCCCCGGTGCGCCGGGGTTGAAGGGCTGGCTCATGATCGCGGGCGCGTATTTCGCGGCGTCGCTGATTCTATCGGCCGCTGAAGTCGGCGAACCGCACGCGACCATAGCGCCGCTAGCGAGCAGGGCGCTCCTGCTCGACGTCCAGCAATCTCGCGGGCGTCTCGTAGCCGTCGGTGAGCGCGGCCACATCCTGGTTTCCGAGGACAACGCCATCACCTGGCGGCAGGTCGAGGTGCCGACGCGCAGCACGCTCACAGGTGTGGCGTTCGCCGAGGATGGCCTCCTGCTCGCCGTCGGTCATGGCGGAGTGATTCTGCGAAGCCCGGATTTCGGTGAAACGTGGCACCGCATCCGCGCCGATGTGACCGAGGAGGAAAGCTTCCTCGACGTGCTCTTCGTCAATTCGCGGGACGCGATCGCCGTAGGCGCTTACGGATTGTTTCTCGAATCGCACGACGGCGGCAGCACGTGGCAGCGGCGGGAGGTTGCCGAGGAAGGTTTCCATTTCAACCGCATCACGCGCGCCCTCGACGGCACGCTCTACATCGCCGGCGAGGCGGGCACTGTGCTCCGCTCGCTCGATGCAGCCGGAACCTGGGATGCGATCCCGACGCCCTACGAGGGCAGCTTCTTCGGGATCCTCGATCTTCCAGACGACACGCAGCTTGTGTTTGGACTGCGAGGGCACGTGTTTCGCACCGAGTCCCGGGGCGACGACTGGGAGCCAATGAGCGTGCCGGTCCCCACGCTGATCATGTCCGGGGCAATTCTAGCCGACAGGCGGATCGTCCTCGCGGGACAATCGGGAAACTTCCTCGTGGGTGACGACTCCGGCCAGACCTTCGAAGTTTGGAAATGGGGAGCGACCACCGGCGTCGCGGAAATTCTGCCGCTGGCTGACGGCGCGTTGCTCGTGCTCGGCGAAGCGGGAGCCGTCCGTGTAGAGCCGCCCGCCTTTCCGGCGCCGACACCATGAAGACGCTCATGGCAAAGATCACCACGTTCCTTGAGAACGTGATCTTCGGGCACCGGGTGATCGTGTTGGTGCTCGTCAGCCTGTTCACGATTCTCATGGGAGTCTTCGCGAGCCGCACGCGCATCGACGCCGGATTCCTCAAGCAGCTCCCGCTCGAGCATCCCTACATCCGCACATTCGTGCAGTATCAAGAGCAGTTCGGCGGCGCGAACCGCGTGATCATCGCGCTCACGGTGCCCGAGGGAGACATCTTCAACCCTGAGTTTTTCGCTGCGCTGAAGGGCGTGACGAACGAGGTCTTCTTCATCCCCGGCGTCGATCGCGCTTCGGTGACCTCGCTGTTCACGCCAAACGTCCGCTTCGTCGAGATCGTCGAGGATGGATTCTCCGGCGGCAACGTCATCCCCGCGGACTTCGAGCCCACGCCCGAGCACATGGAGCAGGTGCGGCAGAACATCATCAAGTCAGGCCGCGTCGGCCAGCTCGTCTCGAACGATTTCACCGGCGCGATCGTCCAAGCGCAGCTCCTCGATGTCGACCCGGCGACCGGCGCGAAGCTCGCCTACATTGCGGTCGCGAAATACCTGGAGGAGAAGATTCGCGATCCCTACGTCGAGCAGGGCGCCGGCATTGGTCTTCAAATCCACATCATCGGATTCGCGCGGCTCATGGGAGACATCAGCGACGGCGCGCTCGAGGTGCTGGCGTTTCTGGGCATCTCGATCCTGATCACCGCCGTCCTGGTCTTCCTCTACGTGCGGTCATTCCGGCTCACGCTGTGGACGCTCACTTGCTCGATGGTCGCCGTCGTCTGGCAGCTCGGGCTCCTCAACATGCTCGGCTTCGGCATCGATCCGCTCTCGATCCTTGTGCCGTTCCTGGTCTTCGCCATCGGCGTGAGCCACGCGGTGCAGATGGTGCGGGCGTTTCGCAATGCGGTGTTCGACGGCGCTGGTCCTGAGACCGGCGCGCGCACGGCGTTCCGGAACATCCTCGTCCCGGGAGCGATCGCGCTCATCACAGACACGATTGGCTTCATCACGATGATTCTCATCAAGATTGAGATCATCCGCGAGCTGGCGATCACCGCGAGTCTCGGCGTCGCGCTGATCATCGTCACAAACCTCGTGTTGCTGCCCGCGTTGCTCTCGAC
This sequence comes from Opitutaceae bacterium, assembly GCA_035513275.1. Lineage (GTDB taxonomy): Bacteria > Verrucomicrobiota > Verrucomicrobiia > Opitutales > Opitutaceae > DATKCJ01. Next base: position 3,299 of record DATKCJ010000100.1, on the reverse strand, counting down.
AGTCACACTCTCGAAGAAGCTCCGCACTCGCGTAAAGCTTGCGGAGCCGAAAACGCGCGCGTTCTGGCGCAGCTTCAACCGCGTCACCGAGCCAATCCCCGCGACGGTGATCATCGTCGTGGCAATCGCAGCCGGTGCGTTCGGAGCGATGCAGTCGACGAAAGTGCAGATCGGAGATCTCGACGCCGGCTCACCGGAACTCCGACTCGACTCGCGCTACAATCGCGACACCGCAGTCATCACCGAGCGCTTCTCCATCGGGGTCGACATCCTCTCGGTCATCGTGGAGACCGTGCCAAACGGCTGCATCGACACCGAGGTCATGAGCCTGATCAACGACTTTGAGTGGCACCTCCGCAACGTGCCGGGCGTGCAATCCACCATCTCGCTCTCCTCCGTCGCGAAGGTCCTCAACGCCGGCTGGAACGAAGGCAGCCTCAAGTGGCGGATCATTCCGGAGAACCCGCAGGTCCTCGCGCAGGCCATTTCCCCGGTCGAGACCTCGAGCGGAATGCTCAACGCCGACGGCAGCGTAATGCCTGTGCTCGCGTTCCTCAGCGATCACAAGGCGGAAACAATCACCGCGGTTGTCGCGGCAGTGAAGGAATTCTCGGAAGCCCACCCGTCCGATCGTGTGAAGTTCCGTCTCGCAAGCGGCAGCGTGGGCGTGATGGCGGCCACCAACGAAGTCGTCAGAGACGCGCAGTTTCCGATCGTCGCGTGGGTTTTCGGCGCGGTGATCGTTCTGTGCCTGATCACCTTCCAATCCATCCGCGCGACGCTTTGCATCGTGCTGCCACTCACGCTCGTGTCGCTGCTCTCCTACGCGCTGATGGTATTCCTCGGCATTGGCCTGAAGCCACAGACGCTGCCCGTCGTGGCGCTCGGCGTGGGCATCGGCGTCGATTACGGCATCTACCTCTTTTCGCGGCTCCAGGAATCCTTCGCACAGGGCAAATCCTTCGCTGAGGCAATGCCCACGGCGTTCGTGAAAACCGGCAGCTCAGTCATGTTCACGGGCGTGACGCTCGCCGCCGGCGTCACGACATGGATCTTCTCCGACCTCAAATGGCAGGCCGACATGGGAATCCTCCTCACGTTCATGTTCCTCGTAAACATGCTCGCCGCGATCATCGTCCTCCCGGCGCTCGCAAGGTGGTTCTACGTTGGCAAGAACGCCGCTTGACGCGTTTGCTAGGCTGCAGTTGTGACGACCTTCCGCATCCTGCCCTGGCTCTTTCTCGCGATCTTTCCGATCGCATCCGCTGCCGCGCGGCCGGTCACTGTCGTGGCTGCGAACATGATAATCGCCGACATGGTGCGCGAGGTAGGCGGGAATGCGGTCAAAATCGCCTGTCTCGCGCGCAGCGGCGCCGATCTTCACGCGTTCGAGCCGCAGGCCACCGATGTGCGCGCGCTCGCTGATGCGGACCTCGTCGTCCTCAACGGACTCGGGCTCGAACCGTGGATCGACAAGCTCGTGCGCAACTCCGGCTTCCGCGGCACTGTCATCGAGGCTTGCGACGGCGTCGACGTCATCACCGAGCGCGACGATCACGCAGAGGACGCAGGGAGCCACGCGCACGACCACGCCGCAGACCCGCACGCGTGGCACGAACCGGCATCGGCACGAATTTACGTGCGCAACATCCGCAACGCCCTCGCCGCGGCCGCGCCCGAATCCACGGATCAGTTCGCCGCGGGCGAAGCTCAGTTCCTCACGAAGCTCGAACGGATTGACTCGTGGGCGCGCGAGGCGTTTTCGGCACTGCCGACGGAGCACCGCCGCTTCGTCACGTCGCACGACTCGCTCGCCTACCTCGGTCGCGCCTACGGCATTGAGATCATCAGCGTCACTGGCATCGCCGCCTCGGCCGAGCCGAGCGCGAAGCGTGTCGCCGAGGTTATCGACCTCATCCGCGCGTCCGGCGTGCGTGCGGTTTTCGTGGACGCGGCCGACAATCCCGCGCTGATGCGCCGCATCGCGACTGACACGGGAGTGCGGATCGGCGGCAGCCTGCTGACCGACGGGCTCGATGCGCCGGGCACAGGCGCCGACTCCTACCTCGGGATGATGGAGCAGAACCTTCGACGCATACTCGACTCGCTTCAGTAGCCCCGGCACGCTCGGTCCCGGTGTCCCATCAACACGATATCATCCGGCTGAACAACGTGACCGTGCGCTACGGTGCGTGTCTCGCGCTCGACCGTGTCTCAGCGAACCTGATTTGCGGGAGCCACACCGCTGTGCTTGGTCCCAATGGCGCGGGCAAAAGCACTCTGCTGCGCGCGATTCTCGGCTGGATGCCGCTCTCCGAGGGAGAAATTCGCATCGGCGATTCGCACCCGCACCACGCCCTGCCCCGCCTTGCCTACCTGCCGCAGCGTCTCGAGATCGACTGGGATTTCCCGATCACCGTTCGCGAAGTCGTCGCGCAAGGCCGCTATCCCGCGCTCGGGCAGTTTCGTCGCTTCTCGCGCGAAGACCACGCGCGGGTCGACGGCGCGATGGACGAAATGGGGCTCACAGGTCTGCGCGACCGCCAGATCCGCGCGCTATCCGGCGGGCAGCAGCAGCGCGTCTTTCTCGCGCGGGCGCTCGCTCAGGGAGCCGACATCTTCCTTCTCGACGAGCCCTTCTCGAGTCTCGACCCGGCGGCGAGCGAGGAACTTGGAGCGCGCCTGAAAGCGTGGGAGGGCCAGGGACGCACAGTGATCGCGGTGTTGCACGACGTCGGCCTGGCACGGCGCTTTTTCCCCTCGACCCTGCTTCTCAACACGCGGCTCGTCGCAAACGGCCCGACTGGCGAGCTGCTCGCGGCGGGCTGGGAGGAAGCGCTCGGCGTGCACGCGCGACAGGAGACACGATGATGGATTGGCTGACCGAACCGTTCTCCTACGCGTTCATGCAACGCGCACTTCTCGTCTCCGTGCTGCTCGGCACGGCGGGCGGACTGCTCGGCAGCGTGCTCGTGCTGCGACGACTCGCGCTCATGGGCGACGCGCTTGCGCACTCACTCCTGCCGGGCGTGGCGCTCGCTTATCTGATGTTTGGTGCAAGCACCGGCGCGCTTCTCGCTGGTGGCCTGATCGCCGGTCTCATCACTGCGATCGGCAGCGGGCTGATAAGCCGGCTCACACGCATGAAGGAAGACGCGGCGTTCGGATCGCTTTATCTGATCCTCTTCGCCTCCGGCATCGCGCTCGCGAGCACCATGCCGGTGAGAATCAATCTGCTCCACTTTCTCTTCGGCAACGTGCTCGGCGCTGGTCCGTCGGATGTCGCGCTCGCGGCAGGC
>DATKCJ010000099.1:0-2751 GCA_035513275.1 Opitutaceae bacterium | reverse complement strand
AAACGCTTCCCACTTGCCGCGGATCTGGGCGACATCGATTTTGCCCGAGGCCACGAGCCCGTCGATCAGCGCGCTCTTCCCGATCGTGCCGATGATGACGGCGGTGGCTGACTTCGCGCCGGCGTCGGTTGTGAGCACGGGCTTCACGCCGGTCACCCGCTCGACGTCCGCCTGAAGGTCGCGCGCGGCGCGCAGCACACCGGGCCAGTCGTCCGTCGAGGCGCGTATCGAAGCGGCGGAGCCGTCCGCGACGAGTGCGAACCCGTCCCCTCCCTCATCGGCGAGGAGCGACGGTGATCCGATCATGGACCAGCCGCTTGCGGGCATCAGCAACGCGAGAAGCGCAATCCGGCAGACTCGACCGACAGCGAAGGACAAGAGTGATGGTGGATTCATGGGTGCACTGTGGTGACCGGAGTGTTCCGTGGGGCGCGGGGTTCGGTTGAAGGTGCACGAGTCACCTCGAATCTTCAACGCACCCGGGAGTCTAATTATCGCCCGCGCGTCGTAGTTGGATCTGTAGCGGAAAACGTGAGTTTTTCGACATCGACCGCTATGAATGCGATGGCTCGATCAACCTGGCGTAGATCCTCCAGAACTTCTCCCAGAAATCCTCCTCACGTGGATCCACGCCCGGATATCCCGGAACGAGTGCGCCGAGAAAGGGATAGGCCCGCCATTGCCCAACCAAGCCCGCCCGAACCGGATTCCCGAAGATGTAGTGCGCAATCGCGACGAACGCACCCCGCTCTCTCTCATGCTCGCGCAGGACGTGATCATGTGCCTGTCGCTGAAGAGCGACACCCACACCCGAGAGCGCGGTGTTCCACGCTTCCCTGAAAAGCTTGGCCGCCTTTCGCTGGTCGCTCTCGTCGGAGATTCCAACCCAAAGGAAATGCCCGTGGTCAGTCATCAGGCAATAGGCCGGGCACACGATGTCGTAGCGCGCGAGTGCGTGGCAGAGATACTCGCGTATTCGTGCGTGGTGCACGGGGTCGAGCCAGCCGGTCGCACGGTGCTCCATCGGCATCGACCAATGAACGAAAGCCAGCCCGCGGTAGACCACCGGCGCCAATCGTGGCAATCGGCGGCGATCATCTGTCGGGCGATGGGACATGGCTCTCTTGATATTGGAATGTCTGGCCGGCGCACGGAAGAAATCTCGAAAGATATAGGACGAAACGCTCATCCGCCTTCGCCGGGACTACGGCGCGACAGGCGCGTTCCGCTACATGTCAGATCAGTAGCGGAAAACGTAAGATTTTCGATGGTCCGGCTTCACAGCCCGTCCTTGCTCGTCGAAACGCTCACGCGTTCCGCTACATGTCAGATCAGTAGCGGAAAACGTGAGTTTTTCGATGGTTCGCAGCCCTTGCCGTCGCAAGTCCCTCGAAACGCTCACGCGTTCCGCTACATTTAGTACTACGGGCTGGCGGATGTGATGACTGTGGTGCCGCTGCGCAGTCCGTCTCCGCTGGCGTTCAGCCGGATCGCGCCGCTCTTGCCGGGCTTCGCGCGGACGATCACGAGGCACAGTCCGCTGAATGCCCTGCGTTGCGGCACTTGAAACGGTTCGAAGCTCGTCGGGTCGCCGTTGTCGGTGGCCACGATCTCTCCCGGGCCTTCGATCGTGAACCGGAGCGCGTTGTCGGCGCGCGGCGCGGTGAGTCCGTTCGCATCGGTCACGCGCACGGTGACGAAAGACAGATCGCTGCCATCGGCGCGGATCACCGCGCGATCCGGCAGCAGATCGAGCGCGGCTGCATCGCCCGCGGCCTGCACGGCAGCTTGCGCCCACTCGGCGCCGTCCTTGTAGGCGACTACATCGAGCCGGCCGGGCTCATAGACGACATCGTCCCAGCGCAATCGGTATTCGAACTCGCCGCGCTTCTTGCGACCGAGCGAGCGGCCGTTGAGGAAGAGCTCCGCCTCGTCGCCCGAGGTGAACACATGCACGGGCGTCACCTCGCCGGTGCGCTCGGGCCATGTCCAATGCGGCAGGATGTGCGCCATCGGGTGATCGGGCCGCCAGCGCGCCTGGTAGAGCCAGAATCGGTCCTTCTTGAAACCCGCAAGGTCGATGATACCGCAATACGAGCTGCGCGCGTCGTAGTAGGGCGTGGGCTCGCCGAGATAATCCCAGCCGGTCCACACGAACTCACCGGCGACATACGGATGCCGGTCGAGCGAGCCGAAGACCTTGTCCGCCGTGGAACCGAAGTCGACGGCGTGCAGCTCGTAGGCGCTCACATGCTTGATGGTCGAGTCACCGCCGCGGCCGTCGCGCACGGGCGCGCTCACGAGCGGTGACACGGGGAACAAGTAGACACCGCGGCTGCTGAATGCCGACGCGCTCTCACTGCTCACGATCATCTTGTCCGGAAACTTCGCGCGGAAATGCGGATACTGCGGCGGTGTGCGGATGCGGTCGGTGCCCTCGAACTCAGGCTCCTGACGGATGCCCTCGCCCTGGTAGTTGAGGTTGATGATGTCCACCTCGGCGGGCAGCGGCATGTCGGGCTTGGCCCAGTTCATCGCGGTCGTCGTGGGCCGCGTAGGATCCTCCTCGCGCGTGATCCTGTGCAACCGGCGCGCGATCGCCGCACCTGCGGCATCGGTGTATTGCTCGCCCACCTCGTTTCCGATGCTCCACATGATGACCGACGGGCTGTTGCGGTCGCGTCGCACGAGTGAACGCATGTCTTGCTCACCCCAGTCGGGATAGATAAGGTGGAAATCGAGCGGCGTCTT
>DATKCJ010000098.1:0-9363 GCA_035513275.1 Opitutaceae bacterium | reverse complement strand
CGCCGCGCGTGGAACGTCATCAAGGATCTCTTCGGGTTCGGCGTTTCGAATCCTGCGCCGGTCGGCGCGTAGGCAGTGGTTTAATTCATTCTCGTTCTCTCAGTTTGGGCACGCTGTTTGCGGCCGGAGAGAACGCTTATGAGAACTAGAATGATTCGCCAGCGGGAGTGCGACATCTCCAGCTCAGAAACTCACCGTGTCAGGCAGCCTGCTTCGTTTCGGCCGCACTTGGTTCGCGAGATCAGCCAGTTGCGAACGCGCCTGGTGCGCCGCGATGAGCGCCTCCGATGGCGTGACTTCGACGAACCGCAGATTCGCGCCCGGCCTGCGCTGTGCGATCACAGGCACGTCGGCCTGGATCACTACGCCCGGCTTCGGGTAGCCGCCCGACGTCGGCCCGTCGGCGAGCAGCACGATCAGACTGCCATCGCTCGTGAGTTCGATCGTGCCCGGAATGACCGGCTCCGATGGGGCCGCGAAGTTCAAGCCTTCACACGGAATCTTGCCGCCGAGCCGGACGCCCGCGCGATCGGAGTCTGGCGAGATGCGAAACGCGTGCCCGACCAAGCGCGTGCGCGCGATCGCCGAGAGGTCCTCCCAGTTCGGGCCGAAGATGAACCGGGCCGTCGCGGCATCGCGAGGTTGAGGAAGCCTTTCAACCCATGTGGGATTGAAACATGGCGGCGGCCAGCGCCTGGGCCCCAGCGGCACACGGTCGTGCGCGAGCAGTTTACGGCCGAGATGCCCGCCGAAGTGACCCGGCAGATAGGTTGAGGCGCTTCCGAGCACGCGTGGCACGGCGATGCCTCCCTCGATCGCGATGTAGAGCGTGCGCCCCGAGATGAAGCCGCCGACGTTGAGCACGCTGCCTTGTGGAGCGAAGCAGACCTGTCGGTCCTCCACCGGCATGCCGTCGAGCCAGGCCTCGACCCGCGCTCCCGCGAGGCAGAATGCCGACGCGCGATCGAAGCGCAGCGATCCGCCCCCGAGCAGCCACTCGAGCGCGGGCGCGTCTGCGTTGTTGCCGACGATCACGTTTGCGAGCCGAAGCGACCAAAGGTCGATGGCACCGCTCGGCGGTAGCCCATCGGTCCGCCAGCCCAGGCGGCCAGCGTCCTGAACCGTTGCGAACGGTGGAGCTTTGAGGATCTCGATCATTCCTTTTCAAAGACGACCTGATCGCCCGCGTGGAGAAAAGCGGTCGGCGTGCGGTTCGGATCAAACATCACGACATTCGTGCGGCCGATCAGGTGCCAACCCCCGGGAGTGTCCAGCGGGTAGACTGCCGTGTGAGCACCCGCGATCGCGACGGAGCCAGGCTGCACGTGGCGTCGCGGTTCCGGGCGGCGCGGCAGCACAAGCTTGGGAGAGAGCGGCCCGAGATAGGCGAATCCGGGCGCGAAGCCCAGCATCATCACCGTGTAGACGGTGCCGGTGTGAAGCTTGATTAGTTCCTTTCGTTTGAGACGGAGCTTCGCCCCGACGGCGTCGATATCGGGACCGTCGTAGCTGACGGGAATCCTGATGATCGCCGGCCTCCGCGCCGGCTTCGGAGCGAGAGGCTGCGGATTGCGGATCGCCTCGGTGATCAGCGACTCGACCGTCACGCGGCCGTCGGTCGCCGGATTGAAGATCACGCCTACCGTGGCAAACGCCGGCACGACCTCGATGCGCAACGGCAACACGCGGCGCAGCGCCGCGGCCGTTTCAACCGCGAGCGCATTTGTCTTCAACGTGACATCGTTGCCGACCCGCACGAGAAAGGCGGACTCGCCGAGCGGCTCGATGCGCGGGGATGCGAAGATCATGGGGCAAATGGTAACACGTCCACGCCGGCGGATCGAAGTGCTTCTCGTGCAGCTCGGACATGCGCGATCGCCGCGGCCGACTCGCCGTGGATGCAGAGCGAGTCGGCGGTGATCGTCACGCGCGTGCCGTCGACTGCGGCGATGGGCTCCCTGCGCGCGCTGGCGACAGCGCGCGCCGACGTCTCCGCGGAGTCGTTGATCAGGGCGCCCTCCTCGCCGCGCGGCACGAGCTTGCCGTCGGCCCGATAGCCGCGGTCGAGAAAGCCCTCGCGGTAGAATGGCACGCCCGCGCGCTTCGCGACTCTCTCGAGTTCGCTGCCTTCCCCCGGGCCGAGGAGCGGCAGTGGACGCGAGTCAATGCCTAGCGCAGCACGGCAAAGCGCGGCCGCGGCCTCGGCATCGTGCGCAGTGCGGTGGTAGAGCGCGCCGTGCGCCTTGATGTAGCGGATGCGCACGCCGGCCTCGCGAGCGAGCGTCATCAAGGCGAGCACCTGCGCCGTGACGAGAGGCTCGATGGCCGATGCGGGCAGCCCGGTTTCGCGGCGGCCGAAGTTCAAGCGATCGTCGTAAGAGGGATGCGCGCCGAGCGCGACCGGCAGCGATGCAGCGGCCCGCAGGATCGCGCGAAGCAGCGGCACGTTGCCGGCGTGCACGCCGCACGAAAGGTTGATCGACGAAGCCAGGCCGAGGATCGCGAGTTCGTTAGGGGAAGGCGACTCGCGGTCGGACTCGCCGAAGTCGACGTTGAGATCGATGGTTGCTGCGGTGTTCATCGGATCCAAGACTTGTCGGGGATTACAAACTGCCACCTTCCCTGATAGGTGCCGAGTTCGCCGTAGAAGCGCACGCGGTCGCCGATCGCATGGCTCTGGTAGAATTCGGTGCGGAGTTCCCTGTTGTGCGAGAAGACTTCCCACTTCTCGCCGCGGAATTCGATTGTGAACGGCCTCTCGCCAACGACCTTTCCCTCGACGCGGAAGATCTTCCGGTTCCATGTGCCGTCTCGCAGGTTCGTGCCCGGCGGGATTTCGGAGTCCTTCACGGCGAGTTGCGTGAGGTCCATCGATGCGTAGTTGATGCGCTGGACGTTGGCTCCCGACTCCTCCTGCGTGGAGGGATTGCGCAGCGCGATCCAGCGGCTCGCATCATTGTCGGACACGGTCGTGAAGCGCGCGAAGATCGGGAAGTGATCGGAGAAGCCTGAGCCAGAGCCGTGGTTCGACCAGCGGATGGGACGGCCTGTGGCGTCGGCATTGACGCCGGCGACCTTCGCCACGCCGAAGGAGTTGTCGATGTATTGCACGCCGCGGTAGTCGTAGAGGCCGCGCGAGATGATGATGTGCATCAGCGTGCCCCACTCGTCGCGGTAGAGATCGCTCGCGCGATTCTCGGGCTTGAGCTCATACCAGAGGTTGTAGAGTGGACGGTCGGCGCCGCGGACGGCGAGCTCGTTGCCTTGCGAGCCGAGCACGGTGTTGATCCCTGTCTCGCGCATCTGCGGGTAGCGGATGGACTGGTTGTATTGGGAGTTCAGGTCGCCGCCGATGATGATGTCGGCGTGCGGGTCGTCGGAAAGAAGCTGGTCAATGCGCGCCCGCAGGACGCCGGCATTCTGAATTCGCATTCCCTCGGTCGCCGGATCGGACGCGCCGGATTTCCAGTGATTCGCGAAGACGTAGAGCGGGTGTCCGTCGACATCGAGTTTCACCTCAAGGATGTCGCGCGCTGACTGGGTCGGGTGCGATCGCATCTCCACCACCGGGAACACGGAGAAGAGTGTGCACTTGACCGTTGACTGCCGGTCGCTGCCGCCGGGTGAGTCGCCGCCGACGACGAGGTTGTAGGGCCCGGCGCCGAGGTCGGTGAGCTCCTTAAGCAGGAAAAACTCTGCGGGCAGGTCAGCGACGTCGCGTGAGGGATCGCCTGAGAGCATCCGCTCCACGGTGGTGCCGGAGTACTTCTTCAGGAGTGCCGCATAGTCGGGCTTCGAGTCGGAGGAGGAGAAGTCGATCTCCACCTCGTCGACCATTAACACGTCGGGCCCCTTGCCGCCGTTGAAGCGGGCGAGGAGCCCTGCGGCGTTGCGCACCTTCGTCGAGAGCTGGGCGGCGCCGTACTTGTCGGGCTTGAAGTCGTCGTAGTTCGAGATGCCGTCAACGTCGAAGAGGTTCTCGACGTTGTAGGCGACGACCATGAAGTCGCGCGCGTGTAGCTGGACGGCGACTGCTGTGAATACGACGACGGTCGCGGCGAGGGCCGCCGTCCTTCTCAAGGACTGTGGGACTGACATTTGTGGGTTGAGGACACTTGGCAGGGAATCGGATCCTGGTCCGTTCCATGGGGGCGCCGGGACGGACGACTATTCGGCGTAAGGAGCAATGCCCACGATGCTCATCGTGAGCAGGATGTCGTCGGATACCTTGTCGAGCATCTGGCCGGCGTTGATCCCGTAGTCGCTGCGCTTGATTGCGAAGCTCGAGCGCACGACGAGGAGATCGCCGTCGACCTTGGAGCCGCCGCGGGCCTTCAGCTTGCCCTTTAGGAAGGTGAGCTTGGCGGGCACCGAGATGCTGTGGGTGACGCCTTTCACGGTGAGATTTCCGGCGAGGTCGGCCTCGGTCGTCTCGCCGACGGTGCGGGCGTTCGAGGCTCCGGTGACTTCGAACGTGACGGCTGGAAACTTCCCGGCGTCCATCCAGCGCTCGCCGGCGAGGTGATCCTGCATCATGTTGTTCGGGACGCGCAGGGTGGTGACGTCGAGCGAGATCGTGCCGCTCACCGCAGCGGGGTTCTCGGGATCGAAGGACGCCGAGCCAGAGATGCCGGTGGCCGTGCCGTTGATGGATTCGAGGGGCGCATCAAGGAGGAAGACGATGTTGTTAACGCCCTTCGGATCCTTGAAGTCGAAGTTGATCGGGGCGGCGTTTACGGCGGCCGCGAGCGCGGCGGCGATGAGGGTGACGGTCAGGTGGTGTGTTTTCATGGGAAAAGGTTCAGGGCTTTCGGCGTCGAATCACAAAAGATGCAATCAGCAAGCCTGAGGAGCACGCAAGGCCCACCGCGACGAAGTCGATCCCTGGCACCCAACGATCGGTCCACACGGCGTGCTCGATGCCTGTGATCTCGTCGGTGTGCATCTCCTGCACGCGATTCTTCGTCCATCCGGTGTTGGCGCCAAGCGCGGCCCAGATGCCGAGCGTCACGAGGGCGACGCCGGTCGCGGAGAAGAGGAGAAGGCGTTTCATTGCAGCTCCCGGTGTCCGACTGGTCCGGATTCGGGAAGCTCCAAGACTTGAACACGCGGCGGCCCGGTGGCGAGAACGTCGTGTGGTTCAAGTGCAGGATTGACCGGCTACGGGTCGGCGCGTCGACTCGTCCGCAATGGAAGAGCGAGCTTTCTACCTCGGCTGCCCGATTTGGGCGCACGCCGGGTGGCCGGGGCGGTTCTATCGGTCCGATGCGAAGCGTTCGGATTATCTATCGCAATACGCCTCTGTCTTCAACGCTGTCGAGGGTAACTCCACGTTCTACGGACTGCCGTCGCCCGAGTCGGTCGCCCGCTGGGCTGTCGAGGCGCCCGCCGGGTTCCGATTCTGTTTCAAGTTTCCGAGAACGGTGACCCACGAGTTGCGACTCGAGGATGCGGAAGCGGAGACGGCGGAGTTCTTCGAGCGACTCGCGCCGCTTGGTGGGCGGCTCGGCCCGATGCTCGTGCAACTGCCAAGCTCTTTCGGCCCCGCTCACATGGGCGCGCTGGATTCGTTTCTGTCGGATCTGCCACCGACGTTTCGATACGCCGTCGAGGTGCGGCATCGCGCGTTTTTCGCGGAAGGCGACGAAGAGGCTGCGCTCGACGCGCTCTTGCGCGCGCGAGGCGTAGACCGGGTGCTGTTCGACACGACCGGGCTGTTCTCTGCGGGCGCGCCGTTGCCGGAGTCGCTCGCTGAAGTCTTGGTGAAGAAGCCGCGGGTGCCGAAGCGGCGGACGGTGACGGCCAAGTCGCCTGTGGTGCGCTTCATTGGCGATCCGGACCTGATGCGTTCACGCGGTCCGCTGCGCGCGTGGGCGAGCGAGCTCAACGGCTGGATCGACTCGGGTTTGACGCCTTTCTTCTTCGCGCACCACGCCGACGACACGTTTGCGCCTGACGTCGCGAGAATCCTCCACGAGGAGCTGATCGCGATCCGGCCGGGAGTCGCGCGGCCCGCGGCCTGGCCGGTCGAGCGCGAGAGAGCCGGCGTGGATCGGGATGATCCGGGCGGGCAGATGGTGCTTTTCTCGTAGGCAAAAAAAGGCGCGGACAAAGTCCGCGCCGGAATCTTGCGAATGAAAAGGAATCAACCCTGCGGGCGGGTTGGCGTCTCGCGGGAAGGCATGTTGAGGTTGACGGCGTTGAGGCGCTCCTCGAGGTCCTTCATCTCGATGGCGAGGCGTTCCTCAGCCTTTTGGCGCTCGTTGCTGTTCACGATGCTGCCCTTGGCAGTGTCCTGAATTACGCGGGCGGGCAAGGTGAGGATACGGGCGAAGACGGACTCGTCCTTCATCTGTGTGAGGTAGAGCGCCGTGATCTCCTGCGCGACACGCATCGAGTCATGCGCGATCGCCTGAGTCTCAAGAAGGTTGTTGTTGAGCTGCTGCTTGGCGGCGAGTTCGGACGTGAGGACGGTGCTGATCTGGTCGGAGATGCGCTGGCTGTATTCGGTGACGCTTTCGCGCGTGAGATCCGTGTTCTTCGACATCTCCTCGAGGATTGGCTGGATGCGGCCGGCCATGCGTCCCGCGACTTCATCGACCTGTCGGTTGCGCAGTTCCTCGGCCTCTTGTGGATCCTTCGGGATCGGAACGCCGTAGGGCTGGATGCGCTCGGAAAGGGCTTGTGCGAGCATGTTGACCTTCTCGTCGTTGAGCGTGGTGAGTTCCTCATCGCTCATGAATAGCTCGCCGCGACGGTTCTCAACCGAGTCCTTTAGGAGTGCGTAGGTGGCGTCGTTTTGGGCGCGGAGCTGGTCCGACGTCTCTTTCATCTTGGCGTCGGTCTGCTCACGCAGAGCGGCCATTTCCTTTTGCTGGTTTGCAGTCAGTTCAGCCACGACTTCCTTCCGGAACCAGAAGGTGAAAGCGACCAGGATCACGACGGTGACAAAAGCGGTGAGCAAGGCCGCGGGGAGCTGTTCTTTGATTTTTATCCACATGATGATGAGGAGGAGGAGGTTGTAAAAAACATGTTAACGCTGACGGAACGTAACGCAATGACTGACTGGTAGTCGCACCAAAAGTTCCTGCGGTTTCGCGCGCTTGCGCCGGGAGCCACGTTTCGTGTGATGAAGCGCCGCTCATGGTTATCCGCCACATTGCAGTCCAGGGGTTCAGGAACATCGCGCTCGCAACGATGGATTTGGCAGGCGGTTGCGCGGCTTTTGTGGGGGCGAACGGGCAGGGCAAGACGAACCTCCTCGAGGCCGTCGGATTCGTGACGGCGCTCCGCTCGTTCCGGCAGCCCGATGCACGCCTTCTTATCGGCCACGGAATGCCTGAAGCCGGGATATTCTTGCGCCTCGAGCACGAGAAATCTGGACCCACCGACGTCACGATCCGTTTGCGACCCGGCGGCAAGGAGATCGTGGTCGACGGCGCAGGTGTGACGCGGCTCGGGGATTTTCTTGGGAAGTTTCCGACCGTCACTTTCTGCTTTCAGGACATCCAGCTCATCCGCGGCAGTCCGTCCGCCCGGCGTCGGTTTCTCGATCTCGTGCTCGCGGCGATGGATTCAAACTACCTCGATGCGCTCCAACGCTACCACAAAGCCCTTGCCGGGAGGAACGCGCTTTTGAAATCGGCCGCAGGCTCGTCGGAGATCGCGGCGTTCGAGCACCCGCTGTCGGATGCCGCGGTGCGTTTGATCGCGGGACGCGAGTCGGGCGTGGCGATACTATCGCGGATGCTTGCAGATGCCTATCGCGTGATTGTGCCTGAGGGCGAAACACCGGAATTCGCTTATGAAGCGGATGCAGTTGAGACCGATGCAGGCGTCTATGCGGGCGCGCTCGCCGGGCTTCGCGAGCAGGACCGGATCATGCGCAACACGCAGCGCGGTCCGCATCGCGACGATTTCTCGCTGCGCATCGACGGCCGCAGTGCGCGGGACTTCGGATCCGAAGGACAACAACGAAGTCTCGTGCTCGCACTCCGGCTTGCGCAGCTCGCGTATTTTTATGAACGCTCGGGAGTGCGGCCTGTGGCGCTCGCCGACGATGTGCTCGGCGAGCTCGATCCCGGCAGGCGCCGGCGATTCTGGTCGGCGCTCGACTCATGCCAGCAGGTCCTCGCGACGGGAACGCTCGTGCCCGACGTCCCCGCGCATGGCGGTTGGCAGGTCTTCACTGTCGAGCACGGTGACTTCATTCCAAGCACGGCGTGAGTTTCCCCTGTTGCGGGATCCCGGCGCGTGCGACAGCGTCCGCAAATGGCGCGAAAATCCGTGCGGGATCTCTGGAAGGCGAAACTCGAAGGGAAGCTCGCGCCTCGCGCGAACTCCGAGCCCGCACTTCGGCGTTCGTTTTCCGGGCGCGTGCTTGGCATTGACCCGAGCCTGAGAGGCACCGGACTCGCGGTGATCGAGTTCACGCCGGGTCGCACGCCGGTTCTGCTGTCGTGCAAGACCGTGAAGATTTCAGCGAAACACTCGATGGCGCATTGTCTCGGCGAGATTCATCGCGCGGTGGCCGCGATTCTTGCGACGCATCCCGTCGATCACGTGGCACTCGAGAAGACGATCTATGTGCAGAACATTTCGACGGCGCAGATTCTTGGTGCTGCACGCGGCGCGGCGATCGCTGCCGCTGCTCTCGCGGAGTGCGAGGTCTTTGAGTATCCGCCGCTCCGCGTGAAACAGGCGGTCGTCGGCCGCGGGCACGCAAGCAAGGAGCAAGTGGCGCGCACCGTGATGGCGCTGCTCGAGCACGGCCGGACGCTTGGGCTCGACGAGTCCGATGCGGCGGGCGTGGCGCTTTGCCACGCGTTCACGTGGCGCGGATAGGGCGGATCAACTGTCGCCCTTGCCTAGCACGCGCTTGAGCATCTTGCCGAGCTCGCCCACGCGGTAGGGTTTCGAGAGGTAGCCGCGGAAACCCATGTTCAGGTAACGCTTCGACATCTCTTCGCTGTCGTAGCCGCTTGAGATGACCGCGCATACGCCCGGATCGAGTTTCTGAAGCTCGCGGTAAGTTTCCTCTCCACCCATGCCGCCGACGATCGTGAGATCGAGGATCACGACATCGTAGGGCCGGTCGACATTGAGGTAGCGCTGGTAGAGTGCGACCGCATCCTTGCCGTTGCGCGCCGTGTCGAACTTGTATTCGAGGCTCTCGAGCATGATGCCGATGAGGTGGAGGATTTTCGCCTCGTCATCCATCACGAGAATCCTGCCCGATCCGAACCGCAGCGTCGGCGCCTCGCGCTGAATCTCCGCGACCGGCTGATCGGCGCGCGGCAGGAAGATCGTGAACGTCGTGCCCTTGCCGACCGTCGAGTCGACTCCGACCTGGCCGCCGTGCGT
>DATKCJ010000097.1:0-2146 GCA_035513275.1 Opitutaceae bacterium | reverse complement strand
TCTCGCTGAAGTCGAGCTGCAGGTAATGGTAGCGCAGGAAGCGGCCCCACTCGTGAGGCGTGCGCTCGAACGCGGTCTCGTGGCGGCCGTTCGCTGCGATTCGCACGATGCGGACCGGATGGCGCGTCGTGTCGGTGCGGTCGAGTTCGACGATGGCGACCTTGTCCTGCGCGGTATGGTAGCCGACCTGCGAGACCTGGATCACCGGCGCGGATTTGAAACCGGGAATCGCATGCGGGGAGACGAGCCACTCGATCGCGCGCTCCGTCGCGCCGGCGGGCACGAGCGAGCGGAGGACAAACCAGCCGTTGTTATGCTGCGCGCGTCCATCGAGCATCTGGATGTCGCCCGCTCCGAGATTCTCGAACACGGCGCGTAGTTCGTCAGACTCGGGCGCGACGACGATCCGCCGGCCCTGTGCGAGCGGTGTGAGTTGGTAGCCGTTGACGCCGTCGACGGCGCCGGGGCCGTTGGCCTGGCGCGGGAAGATTCCGAACCGCCCGTCGGAGGAGAATGATTTTCCGAACAGGATGCCGGGAAACAACTCCAGGTTGAATCCCACGCGGCCGATCCATTCCGCGGGCAGCGGCTGCTCGAGATCGACCGTGATCCGAAATGCCGTGCCCTCGGGCCGCACGCGCAGCGTGTAGGCGAAATTGAGATCGGGATACTCGATCGGGTTGAAGCCCTTCCGGTTTTTCTCCGGGTCGGGATACTCCATGCGCACGCTGATCTCGCCGGTCGCTCGATCGACGACGCGCGTGCCGACCTTCGGCACGGGCTGCCACTGGCCGGGCGTGGGCTCGAGCCGGATGTCGCCATTGGTCGCCACGCGCAGGCCGTTCTGGATGTAGCCGATGCCGCCCTGGTGTCCCTCGGGATAGAAATCGTGTGCGAGCATCACGTTGAGCCCGGGCATTTCGAGATACTCAAGGTCGTTGAGCGCGAGCGTCGCAGCCGCAGGCGCGCGCGGAGCGCGATCGATGATCTCCATCAAAGCGCGTCCGTTGTGATAGGGGCAGATCCAGAAACCGATCTTCGGCAGCGGCAGCGGCGCTCCAGCGCGGTCGAGCGCGTTGAACCAGCCGCCGTGCGCACGGTCGACGAAACGTGCCTCGATGAACGCCCACAACTTCTCCGCAGCGCGCAGGTATTTCTCGTCGCCGGAAATCTGCCATGCGTCGAGAAAACCAACCATGCCCTCGGCCTGTGGCCACCAGTCTTTCTGGAAATTCGTCGGCCTATTCGCGCGGCCCTCGTAGAGCACCGAGCCATCCGCGTCGACGCCGTCCGCAAGCGTGACGCGCGCGATCTCCACGGCGGCACCTCGCGCCCGCGCGACCTGTCCCGGATCGCCGACGATCTCCGCAGCCTCGGTGAGCAGCCACGCGGCCTCGATGTCGTGCCCGTAGGAAACTGCGTCGCCCGAGACGAGAGCCCAGTCGTCCTCGAAGAACAGCCCCAGGTGCCACGTGCGTTTGTCGAGAACCTTGCCGAGCATGATGTCGACGAGTTCGCGCTGCGCCGAGCGAAGGCCGTCGTCGGGCCACGCGCGCAAGAGATTCGTGTAGGCCTCCATCATGTGGAGATGCGTGTTCTGCGACTTCGATGCCGCCGCGTGCATGACGGCGGCGTCGCGCGCCGAGAGTCGCTTCCAGTCCGCGCTGAACAACTCGAAGTAGCCGCCGTGCTCGCGGTCGCGCGCGTGTAACTCGAGCAACTTCCAAATTTCGACCGCGCGATTGAGCGCATCGGTGTTACCCGTGGCGCGCGCAAATTCGCTCAGCGCGTAGATGCCAAACGCCTGACCGTAGGTCTGCTTGCGCGTGTCTAGAGGCGCGCCGGTCGCGTCGATCGACCAGTAGAGGCCGCCATTGGCGTCGTCCCAGAAATTCGCCATCAGGTCGTCATACGCGCGCTGTGCTGTCGCGAGATATCCTGCGTCGGGCCAGCGGCGGTGCGCCGCGGAAAACGTCCATAGGATGCGGCTCGACAGCAAGGCGCCGCGCGGCACGTCCGTGCGGACCTGTTCGTTCGAGTCGACCTGGCCAACGAACGCCCCATTTGCGGCATCGGGTGCCATGCGGATCCAATAGGGAAGGAGGTTCTCGCGGAGGTCGGCCTCGGCGCGGGCGGCCATGTCAGG
>DATKCJ010000096.1:0-12797 GCA_035513275.1 Opitutaceae bacterium | reverse complement strand
GTGGCGATCCATCTGAAGCCGGCTGGATTGCTTCGTCCCCCGCGGCGCGGGTCCTCGCAATGACAGAAACTGGCAATCCAACCCGCCTCTCCCGCCGCCGAGGGTTGACGCCGCCCGGCTCGCCGCGATTCTTGGGCCACCGACTGACACCCCGATGAACGCACCCCAAGCCGGCACGAAGAACCGCGACCCGGAGACGAAACCGGCGCAGAAGTCGCCAGCGCACCAGGACCTTGAAATCAAGGACGCTGCGCTGATCTTCCCTTCGGTGTGGGAGGATCTCGAGCGCGAACGGGGTCGCGAGAACCTCCGGTTTCCAAAGGAAATCATTCTGCTCGGCGGCGCGCCCGGATCCGGCAAGGGCACGAACACGCCGTTCATCATGCAGGCGCGCGGGCTCACATGCCCGCCGATCGTCGTGAGCGCGCTGCTCGACAGCCCGGAGGCGAAGCGCATCAAGGACGCCGGCGCGATGGTCGGCGACCGCGAGGTCATCGGCATCATCCTGCGCAAGCTGCTCGAGCCCGAGTATGCCGACGGCGCGGTCATCGACGGCTTCCCGCGCACGAAGGTGCAGGTGGAGGTGCTGAAGGCGCTCGTGAACAAGCTAAACGAGCTGCGACAGGAATTCGGAGCGACACCGATCGGCAATCACTTCCGAAACCCGGTGATCCACATCATGGTGCTCTTCGTCAGCGAGCGCGTCTCTGTCGAGCGCCAGCTCAAGCGCGGCCGCGAGGTGAAGGTGCACAACGAGGAGGTCCACCGCACCCTGATCGGCGAACTGCAGGAAGAGCGCGTGACGGACTTCGACGAGTCACTTGCGCGACGGCGCTACCGCGTGTTCAAGGAGCAGACTTGGGAGGCGCTCACCTCGCTCAAGCAGAGCTTCCACTATCACTTCGTCGACGCCGAGGGCTCGCTCGGTGAGGTCGAGCGCAACATCCTGCGCGAACTCCAATACCAGAGTTCGCTCGAGCTCGACCCGCGCACGTTCGACCGTTTGCGCAGTCTGAACCTCGCCAGCGAGATCGTCGTGCACGCGCGCCAGGAACTCGTGAAGCGGCTCGACTGCTACGAGCTCGAGCACACGCCGCTCTTCTCGCGCGTTGTCGACTTCGTCGAGCGCAAGGTGATGCCGATCGTCAAGCGCCACGCGATCTCCGGCATGGCGATGATCAACACGGAGGACGCGCTCTTCGACTCGCCGCTCACGATCGCGATGTTGATCGACGTCTTCTCCGAGCGCGGCTTCACGGCAGTCGTCGACATCAACAAGACCGACGTGCCCGAGAAGGTGGATCTGCGCACCGGCGAAATCTACTGCCGCCAAAAGAAAGTCATCCGCATCCGCGTCCAGTTCAAGGGATCGGAAATCCGCCGCGGCGGGTGAGCGGGAACAAGTAGTGCAGGTCTCCGACCTGCAGCTGCGGGTCTACGACCCGCCGAGTGTCCGCAGGTCAAAGACCTGCGCTACTCCCCTACTCGAACCGCAGCGCCTCGATCGGATCGAGCCGCGCGGCTTTCCACGCCGGGTAGAAGCCGAACGTCACGCCGATGCCGGCGCAGAAGAGCATGCCGGCGATCGTCCAGCCCCACGGCACGACGGCGCCTGCGCTGAGCATCAACGCCACGATGTTCCCGCCGCCGATGCCGAGCAGGATGCCGATGATGCCGCCGATGAGCGATATCACGATCGCCTCGATCAGGAATTGGGTGAGGATCGAGTTGCGACGCGCGCCGAGTGACTTTCGGATGCCGATCTCCTTGGTGCGCTCCGTCACGCTCACGAGCATGATGTTCATGATGCCGATGCCCGCGGCGAGCAGTGCGATTGCGCTGATCACAAACGCGCCCACCGCCACCACACCCGCGATCTGGTTGAATGCAGCGATGAGTGAGTCGTTGGAAAAGATCTCGAAGTCGTTCGGATCCTCAGGGTCCAGCCCGCGAACGACACGCATCGTCCCGATCGAGCGCTCCATCGCAGGAGTCACTTCCTCCGCCGATTGGGACTGCACGTTGATCGAGATCGAGCGCCGCATCCTTCCAAACGCCTGCAGAAACCGGGTGATCGGGATCAGGATGCCGTTGTCCTGGCTCGCACCGAAGCGCGTGCCCTTCTCCTCAAAAATGCCGACGACTGTGAAGCTCTGTCCGTCGACCCGGATCGCCCGGTCGAGCGGATTCTCATTGAGAAAAAGCACCTTCACGAGGTCGTTGCCGATGACGCACACCGGCCGGCCGAACATGACATCCTCCGGCGTGATGTTGCGCCCGCGAGCAATGCTGAAGTCGCGCGCCGTGATGAAGTTCTCGTCACTGCCGGCCAGAAAGTTCGTCGGATTCGTGCGCCGGTCGGCATAGAACGCCTGTCTTCCTCCACGTCCCAGTTGGAGGCTGATCGTCGCGGTGGAATCCAGCATCTGCTCCTTGAACCGCATCGCAGTGTCGAGATCGATGTCGCGCCGGTTCGCGAAGCGGTTCTGTCCATGGCCACCCATCTGGATGGCTGGGTATTTCGTGACCTGAAAGCTGTTTGCGCCGAGCACGTTCAAGCCCGACTCGATCGAGCCCCGCATCGCGCTTATCGCCGTCATCACGCCGATCACGGAGAACACGCCGATTGCGATGCCGAACATCGTCAGGCCCGAGCGAAGCTTGTGGGCCTTCACGGACGCGAGGGCCATGCCGATGACTTCACTCATCGGGAGACGGGCATTGCGGTTCATGGCGCAGGACCTCCGCGAAGTGAAAACATTCTGAGGTGGGGCGCGTTGTCCCTAACGCGCCCATCAAGCGTCCGCCTGCATCTGGGGGTCGTGAGGAAAACACGCCCGAACTCGGAGAACACGGAGTCGGGCATAAAGCCCGACCCACAAGAAGAGAGGCACGCACTATTCATACCGAAGCGCCTCCACTGGATCGAGTTTGCTGGCGCCCCACGCGGGCGCAAAGCCGGAGAACACGCCCGTCAGTATCGAAATCGTGAGCCCGGTGATCACCAGCGACGGGGAAATCGCCATCGGGAAGTTCGGTGCCGCAGCACCGACAATTCCCGCGAGACCGACTGCGATGCCCAGGCCGATTGCGCCGCCGATCACGCAAATGGAGACGGCCTCGACGAGAAATTGCATGAGGATCGTGCGGCGCCGGGCGCCGAGCGCCTTGCGGGTGCCGATCTCGCGCGTGCGCTCCTTCACGCTCACGTAGGTGATGTTCATGATCCCGATGGCACCGACGAAAAGCGACAGGCCCGTGATGAACATGCCGGCAAACGCGACGCCGTTGCGCAGCGGGGCAAGCGTCTCGCGGATTGCCTCCTGCTCGTTGATCTCGAAATCGTTCTTCTGCTCGGGCCCGAGCCTGCGCACCCGGCGCATGACGCCCGTGAGTTCCATCTTCCCGTCCTGAAACCGGCTCTTGTCGAGCTGCACGCGGATTTCCGCGCTGTCGCTGTTCGTGCGAAAATAGCGGTTCAATGCCGTGAGAGGAATCATCACGACGGAGTCCATGCTCCAAAGCCCTAGGAACGAGCCCTGCCTCGCGATGACGCCAATAACGACGAAGTTCTGCCCCTTGATGCGCACCTCGCGGCCGAGTGGCGACTCGCCGGGGAAGAGCGCATCAGAAACGTCGAATCCGATCACGGTGACATTGCGCCCCGCGCGCGACTCGACCTCGCTGAAGAAGCGGCCATCGGCCATGTCCACCTTCGAAATGCGCGGCAGATCGGAATTGATTCCGAGGGTGAATATGCCGGTGACTTGCTTGTCTCCTCGAAAGACCTGGGACATGAGGCCGTCCGCTGGCACCGCGAGCTTCAAGGCCGAGTCGGGATTCGCCGCGATGTATTCGTTGATCTGCTCCGCATAGGCGGTGTGAATCTGCCGCCGGTTGCGGAAGTTCCACCAATCCTCGACGCCGCGCCACGGCCATTTCTGCACGTAGACCACGTCGTCGCCAATCATCGCGAGGCTGCGGTTCACGCCCACGTCGATGCCGCCGATGGCCGTGCCCATGAGCGTGACGGCGATGATGCCAATGATCACGCCGAGCATCGTGAGAAACGAACGCATCCGGTTCGCCCGGATCTGCTGTGCAGCGATCCGGATGGACTCGGTGAATTCGAAGAGAAGACGTTTCACTTGATTGCGGACTGCGGATTGCGGATTGCGGATTGCTTCCGGGCACTTCGCGTGCGTGAGCGAGCTGTGCGAATCGAGGCCACGGCGATTGCTGTGAGTTCGTCAGCTTCCTTGAGCAGTGCCGCGACTTTCTTGGGTGCGATGATTCCCGACTCCCCTAGCAATTCGAACCAGAGACCGGACTCGTCGGCTTCCTCCTCTACAGTGCCCATTTTCGACACAAAATCCGCGCCCGACTTCGCCCGGCACGCGGAGCGGTAATTCGCAGCCACGGAGCAGGCCGACCGCATAACCTGCCTGCCCAGAACGTCCGCACCGATGCTCCGCGGCAACGACTCAACCATTCGAATCGTTCTCAAGGCAAAGTGCTTCGTCCGCTTCTTAAGCTCGGTGTCGTTCATCGTTCGTCCTTCTGGGTTTGAGAATCCGCAATCCGCAATCCGAAATCCGCAATTCAGTGGTCACCCGACCTTCTCGTCGCTCTCCACCTTGCCGTCGCGCAGGCGGACGATCCGGCGGGCGTGGCGCGCGATGTCTTCCTCGTGGGTGACGAGGATGATTGTGTTTCCCTGCGAGTAGAGGTGGTCGAGCAGCGCCATGATCTCCTCGCCGGTGCGCGAATCGAGGTTTCCGGTCGGCTCGTCGGCGAGGATGATGGAAGGATTGTTCGCGAGGGCGCGCGCAATGGCGACGCGCTGCCGCTGGCCGCCGGAGAGTTCGTTGGGCCGGTGGTGCATGCGGTCGCCGAGGCCGACGGACTCGAGCACCGCACGTGCCCGCTCGGTGCGTTCCTGCGCGCCGTAGCCGGCGTAGATGAGCGGAAGCTCGACATTGTGCAGCGCGTTGCTCCGCGCGAGCAGGTTGAACGTCTGGAAAACGAAGCCGATCTCGCGGTTGCGGATGTCTGCTAGTTCGTCGTCGTTCATGCCCGCGACGTCGCGGCCGTTGAACTCGTAGATGCCGGCCGTGGGCGTATCGAGGCAGCCGACGACGTTCATCATCGTCGACTTGCCGCTGCCGGAAGGGCCCATGATCGCGATGTATTCGTTGCGCCGGATCTGCAGGTTCACGCCGCGCAGCGCGTGGATGAGCGTGGGGCCCATCTGGTAGACCTTCGTGATGTCGCGAATGTCGATGACGACATCGCCCGGCGGGCGGACCTCGCGGGCGGGAACTCTCTGGTTGTCGGAGACCATCATCGTGCTCAATTGGTCTTCGCGGCCGTCTTCGCGGGCGGGGCCATCACTTTCATTCCGTCCTTGAGCGTGCGGGTGATCGCATTGTAGGGACCCGAGACCACCGCGACACCCTCGTCGAGTCCCGAGGTGATCTCGATGTGCGTGTTGTCCATGATGCCGGTCTCGACCTTGCGAAGGACGACCTTGTCGCCCTCGAGCACGAAGACGATGCGATCGAGCGCGGCGCGATCCGCCCGCTCCTGCTCGCGCTTCACGCGCACGTCGACAACGTTCGCTGCGCCCTCGCCCCGGGTCTTTGCGGCCTCGGCCTCGCGATCCCTCTGAAGTTCCTCGGCGGTCTTGGCGCCGGCGGAGGTGCGCACCGTCACGCTCTGGATCGGCACGGCAACGACGTTCTCGACGGTCTTCGTCTTGATGTCGGCGGTCGCGCTCATGCCGGGGCGCAAGCGTCCTTCCTTGTCGAGCACGCGGATGCGGACCTCGAAGTTCGTGACCTCATCTTGCGAGCCCTGACCGGAGGTCTTGGCGCTGTTTGCGATCTCGCGCACCTCGCCGGTGAACGCCCGATCCTGGAATGCGTCTACGCGAATGGCCGCGGAATCGCCGACCTTGACGTTGATGACGTCGTTCTCATTCACGTTAACGCGCACCTCCATCGTGGAGAGGTCCGCGACGCGGAGGATCTCGGTGCCGGTGAACTGCGCGGTGGCGACGACGCGCTCGCCGAGCTTGCTGTTGAGCACGCTGATTGTGCCGTCCATCGGCGCGTAGACGGAAGTCTTCGAGAGCTGGTCCTGCGCCTGACGTAGCGAACCCTCGGCGCGCTCAATCTCAGCGCGGGCGGCCTCGAGGTTCGCGGCCGCGACGCGGTTGGCCGAGCGAGAGGCGTTGAACTCGGTCTCCGAGATCAGTCCTTTTGTGAAGAGCGAATCGATCTGCGCGAAATCGAAGCCCGCCTTCTCGGCCTGCGCCTCGTTTTGGACCACACGCGCGCGCGCGGAGGCGACCGTCGCCTGCTGCTGCTCGACCTGTGCCGCGTAGAAATCGGGCTTCAACTTCGTGATGAGGTCGCCTCTCTTCACCTCCTGGCCCTCAACAACCGGCAGATCGATGATCTCACCCGACACCTCGGCCGAGATCTTCACCTCGACTTCGGGCTGGATGCGGCCGGTGGCGCTGACGACTTGAGTGACGGTCTTGCGGATCGACTTCTCGGTCGTGACGCTTGTCGCCTTCTCGCCGCGTCCCTTCATCAAACCGACGCCGGTGAGTGCAATCACCACGACGACGAGGCCGATGATGACGTAAAGCTTGGTCTTCTTTTTCCGGCGCGGTGCCGGGGTGGGAGTGGTTGGGTTGGGTGCAGACACGGTGATAGAGTTGCCCGGCATAGAACCGCGCGGGAAGCGCCATGTCAAAGTCGCGCGAGCCCCCGGTGCACGTTGCTGACGGGCGGTCCCCAGTCGTGTCGAGCGGCAGGGGCTGAGTAGGGCGGGTCTCTCGCAGACCGTGAGCCTGTCTGCGGTGAGCTTGTCGAACCCGTCGAACCGGCGACCCGCCGTCCGGGCGCCAGTGCGCTCGCTCTGCTCCGGCAGGTCAGAGACCTGCCCTACTTTCCCTGCTTCAGCGCCTCCGCGGCCATCGCAGCGCCCACGATGCCGGCGTCGTTCGAGAGCTTCGCGGCGACAACACGCGTGCCGCACTTAAGGTGCTGCAGGAGCTTCCGGCCTTTCTTGCTAACTCCGCCGCCGATGATGATCAGATCCGGATTGATGATGCGCTCGAGCATGACGAGGAACGGCGAGAGCGCAGCGCCCCACTCCGCGAGATTCCAGCCCCGCCGCTTGCGAGCGGCGCCTGATAGAAACTTCTCCACGATCCGGCCGCGCCACGGGAAGGCACCAAGCTCGGCGTTCGGATAGAGCACCCCGTTTGTGATGAAAGCCGAGCCGATGCCGGTGCCGAGTGTGAGCAGCAGGACAGCTCCTTTCACGCCGCGGCCCGCCCCGAAGCGAACTTCGGCGAGACTCGCTGCGTCGGCGTCGTTGATGATCGCAACGGGGCAACGCGTCGCCTTGCGAAACATCGCGGCGCCGTGCGCGCCAACCCATGCGTTGTCGAGATTGCCGACCTCACCGATCCACCCCTGTTTCACGACGCCGGGGAAGCCAATGCCGACAGGCCCCTTCCATTTGAAATGTGCGACCAGTTGCCGCGTCGCTTCGAGCACCGCCGCCGGCGTGCTGGGCTCAGGCGTCTCGATTCGCAGCCGCTCGGCGAGCAGTTCGCCGGTCTCAGTGTCCACGGGCGCGCCCTTGATGCCGGAGCCGCCAATGTCGATGCCGAGTGCTCGCATCAAAGTGTGGCCCGCTGCGTGAGCAGCGGGAGATCATTGCTCAAATGGCGCACAAGGTCCCTGCGCTCACGCGCAGGGCTACGTCCGGAGAAACGGATCGCGCTTGTCTCGCTCAATGGTGGTGATGTCCGCCCGGGCCGTGCGCATGGCCGTGCGCGACCTCGTCCGCCGTCGCCTCGCGCACGCCGACGATCTCCGTGTCAAACACCAGATCGACGCCCGCGAGCGGATGATTCGCATCGAGCGTGACGTCGTCGCCGTCGATCGCGGTGACAGTGACGACCGGTGCGTGACGGTCCTGCCCGGTCTGGAACATGTCGCCGAGCGTGATCTCATCGACCGGCAGCATGCCGCGCTTCACCTTGCGCACGAGCGTGGCGTCGCGCTCGCCGTAGGCGCGGGCCGCGGCGACCTCGACCTTGAGCTTCGCGCCCGCTGCGACGCCGAGAAGCGCAGACTCGAGCCCGTCGATGATCTGGCCGCTGCCCTCGAGGAAGGCGATCGGCTCGCCGCCGGTGGAGCTGTCGAGCAACTGACCGTCCTTGTTGCGAAGCGTGTAGTGAAAGGAGACGACTGATTTTGGCATTGGAATCGAAAGTGTGTCTGTGTCGCAGGCGTCTTCAGGTCTCCTGCCGGAGGACCTGGAGGGGCGGATGATCAAGAACGCCGCGGTTCGAGAGCAAGCCCGTTGTCAGCGTGACCGCCGCGACGACCACGACCGCCACGGCCGGCACGATCCCGGGGTTCACCGCACCCGTCTCGAACACAAACGCCGCGAGCGCGATATTCGCGCCGATCGCGAGCACCCCGCCCGCGAGCCCGCCAAGTGCGCCGAGCACGGCATACTCGACAAGCATGATCCGCAACACCTGCCGGCGGCTCGCGCCCAGCGTTCGCAGGAGCACGTTTTCGCGGATGCGCTGGAAGCGGCCCGTGAGGATCGCACCCGCAAGCACGATGATGCCCGTGGCCACCGTGAACAGCGCCATGAAGTTCACCACGTAAGACGCCTTGCCAACGATGTTGTCGATCGTCTCAACGACGACGGTGAGATCGATCGCAGAGACGTTCGGAAAATTCTGCACGACGCGCCGCTGCACCTCGGCCGACATTCGCGCATCGGCTGTGCGCGCGGCCATGATATGAAACTTCGGAGCCTCCTCGAGCACGCCTGCCGGAAACACGACGAAGAAGTTTGGCTGCATCCGCCGCCAGTCGACGCGGCGCAGGCTCGCCACGCGGCACTTCACCGGCACGCCCTGCACGTTGAACACAAACTCGTCGCCGAGCGCGAGCCCCAGGTCGCGCGCGATATCCTGCTCCACTGACACGGGCACGATCTCCGTGCCTTCCGGCACCGAGGCGACCCACTCCCCGGCGATCACCTCCTCGGTGTTCGAGATCTCGCTGCGAAAGGTGGAGCGGTATTCGCGTCGAAGCGTCCACGAAGGGCTCCGCGATTCCTTGTCGCGCAGGATCTCCTCGATCGGCCGGCCCTTCAGTTCCGCGATCCGCATCGTGACGATCGGCGCCTGTTGCATCGCAGGCGCACCGGCCTCGGCGAGCACGGCGGTGACGCCCTCGTGCTGGTCGTCCTGGATGTCGAAGAGCACGAGGTTCGGCCGTCCGTCGCGATCCGCCGAGCTCCATTGCGAGAGCACCGTGCCGCGCACGAGGAAGAGCGTGACCATCAGGAAGGTTCCCATGCCGAGCGAGAGCATGAGCATGCCAGTGCGGTTGTTCGGCCGGTGAAGGTTGGCGAGCCCCTGCCGCCACACATACGGCATGCGCGTCGGAAACCACCGCCGCACGGCCCACGAGAGTGTCCGCGCGATCCCGGCGAGCAACAGGAAGACAACGATGATCCCGCCGGCGAATCCCAGCCCGATCTGCCAGCGCGTCGACTGCGCCAGAGCCATCGCCACGACGCCCGCGGCGATCAGCAGAGTCACGACGATTGTCAGCGGATCGCGACGGCGACGGCCCGGCTCCTCGAAATTCGCGCGCACTGCGCGCAGCGGCGAGACGCGCCGCACGCGCAGCAACGGCAGCAGCGCAAAAAGAATCCCGACTGCAAAGCCTGCGCCTGTGCCGCGCAACACCGCGGGCCACGAGATCCCGAACTCGACCTCAAACGGCAACATCCCCCCTGCGATCATCGGGAGCAGTCGCTGCACCGCGACACCGAGCGCACCGCCAAGAATCGCGCCCATCGCGCCGAGACCGAAGCCCTGCACGAGATAAATAGCGAAGGCCGTGCGCACGCGCGCGCCGAGACAACGGAGCACGGCGACGGTCGCGAGCTTGTCGTTCACGTAGACATGCATCGCACTTCCCACGCCGACGGCGCCAAGGAGAAGCGCCACGAAGCCGACGAGTCGCAGGAAGGAGTTGATGTTGTCCATCGTGCGGCCGAGTTCGCGCTTGCGCTCCTCGACCGTGTCGATGCCCACGCGGTTTTCGGAGAGCGCTTCCTGGATCGGTTTGCGCATCGCCTCGACGTCGGTGCCCGGCGCGAACCGGAAGTAGGTGCGGAAACGCGAAATGTTTCCCGGCTGGATGAGCCCGGTGCCTTCGAGCGCGTCGCCCGCCAGTAGGACGCGCGGCGCGAGCAGACCCAGCACCGGCGACTCGCCTGCCATCTTCTTGAGCGCGCCGAGCACGCGGAATGTGGAACGGCCGATCTTCACCTCGTCGCCCGGCACGATGTCGAACTGCAGCATCAAGCTCTCCTCGAGGATCACACCCTCGCCGGCGCGGTATGCAGCGAGCGCGGAGGCGGGCTCCGTGACGAAGTCGCCGTAAAATGGAAACGGACCGTCGATCGCGCGCGCCTGGATGAGCCGCGCCGCCCCGCCGGCCTTCGGCACAGCGAGCATCGTTGTGAGGTTGATCTCGCTGGCGCGCTCGCCGCCGAGGCTCTCGATGTAGGCCTGCCCTTCGGGCGTGAGCGCCTCGCGCGTGGTGACGACAATGTCGGCGCCGAGAAGTGTCTTCGCCTGCACGTCGATCGCGGCCTTGAGGTTGTCGCCAAACGAACCGATCGAGACCAGCGCGGCGATGCCAAGCACGATCGAGAGCGAGAACAGCGCGAGCCGCCGCCGGCTCGACCGCGAATCCCGCCAGGCCATTTTCAGGATGAAATTCATGAACCAGAAATGTTCACCACGAAACACACGAAATGCACGAAAGGAGGATTCATAGAACGATCCTCTCCCATTCGACCTTGGGATAGTGGCCGAAGTTCACGAGCAGTCCCAAGCGTCGATCAGTGGCCCGAAGGTAATTGTGCACTGGCGCTCGATGTTCGTCAGTCAGGGCGGAGACTGCCTTGATCTCGACGATGATTGAGTCGAAGCAGACGAAGTCAGGCTCGTATGTCTGCCTCAACAGCCGACCCTTGTAGTGGAGCTGCAAACGCTGCTTTGCGACGAACGGTAAACCTTGGTCCGCGAACTCCAATTCGAGGCACTCTTGGAAGACCGCCTCCAAAAACCCACAGCCCTTCTCCTTGTAGACTTCAAAACAAGCTCCGATGATCTTGTAACATTCTTCCTTCAGAATGATCTCATTCATGTCCGATCCTTTCGTGTGTTTCGTGTGTTTCGTGGTGGAAAATCCGGCTCTTCAGGTCCGTTCGTCGGAGATCACGTGGCCGCCGCGGAGGCGGAGGATGCGGCCGGTGCGGCGCGCGAGGTCGAGGTCATGGGTCACGAGCACGAGCGTGGTGCCCGCTTCGCGGTTGAGTTCGAAGATCAGATCGATCACCAGCGCCGCGGTGTCGTTGTCGAGATTTCCGGTGGGCTCGTCGCAGAACAAGATCGACGGCCGGTTGACGAACGCGCGCGCGAGCGCGACGCGCTGCTGCTCTCCGCCCGAGAGTTGCACCGGGTAGTGATCGGTGCGGTCGCCGAGCCCGACTTTCTCCAGCAGTGCCGCTGCCGTCGCGGGATTGACGCCGTTGCCGCGCAGTTCGAGCGGCACGAGCACGTTCTCAAGCGCGGTCAGAGTCGGGATGAGTTGGAAGTTCTGAAACACGAAGCCGACGTGGTCGTTGCGGACCTTCGCGCGCGCGTCCTCGTCGAGTCCACCGAGGCCGATGTCGTTGAGGCTGACGGTGCCCGAGCTCGGCTCATCGAGTCCGGCGCAGAGGCCAAGCAGCGTCGTTTTGCCGCTGCCCGAAGGGCCGACGATCGCGCAGGTGGCGCCGCGCACGAGTTCGAAGCTCACCTCGTGCAGCACCGTGAGCGAGCCGTGGGTGGACGGATAGGATGTCGTGAGCTGGTCGACGTTGAGAATGGATTGTGACATGGATCGCTTGGACGTGGCGTGAGTCGGAATGTGATGTGAGTGCCTGCCGGAGACCGTGGCAACCTCGCTCGGCCGGGCGGCGTCGTTTCATCATGCGCAACCCTCACCGCCCCGCGAAAGCCACCCGCTTGGATGGCGACGGAGCGTGACCGCCGGTGTCCCCGCGTGACAGACGGTGGATGGAACCGACCGGTTTCAGGAGAGGTCAACGCTTGCGATGAAACCGGATGCTCGACTCGTGCACGCGGGTCGCAACTCTCGACAACCGTGAAGTTCGCTCGTTCAAAAGCTATCGTCGCCATTCTCGCCGCATGCTCGCTCGCGATCGCGATGCCTGCCGCGATCGCCACGGAGCAGACGATCATCTTCTTCGGCGATAGCATCACGGCGGGTTACGGACTCGAGAACCCCGACGAGGCGTTTCCGGGTTTGATCGGCGCCCGCATCGAGGCGGCGGATCTGCCCTACAAAGTCGTCAATGCCGGCCTCAGCGGCGAGACGAGCGCCGGCGGGTTGCGGCGCGTCGACTGGATTCTGCGGCAACCTTGCGATGTGTTTGTGCTTGGACTCGGCGGCAACGATGGACTTCGCGGCATCGAGCCCGCGGAGATCGAACGCAACCTCATCGCGATTCTCGCCAAAGTCCGCGCGAAGAACCCCGACGCCGCGCTGGTGGTTGCAGGGATGCAGATTTTTCCGTCGATGGGAGAAGATTACCGCAGCGCCTATCAGGCGGCATTCCCGGCTGCGGGTGCCGCCGCCGGGGCGGCGGTGATTCCGTTT
>DATKCJ010000095.1:0-20718 GCA_035513275.1 Opitutaceae bacterium | reverse complement strand
GGCCCAGCAGCGGCGCTGCCGTAATGCACGTGTCGAGGACCGGCAGTCCCTGGCTGAATCTCTTGAGTTCGAGGTTCGAAATTCGATTGAACGAGTTGCCGAGCGAGTCGGCGCGGTGCGCGAGCGCATAGACCACGATCCGTGCGATGAAGTCGTCCGATGTCTTCCCGAGTTCGATCGCTTCGTCGATCTTGCCCGCCTCGACCGTCTCGAGAATCTTCTCGACCATGGCGGGCTGACGGCGACGACCCTCCTTGATGATGAAGATCAGACGCTCGATCACGATCGTGATCATCAGGAAAGAGACCATCAGGATCGGCCACATGAAGATGCCGCCGTGCCTGAACAACTCCATTGGAGTCTGGTTCATCACGAGCGCCGCCATGGGAATGGTAACTGAGTTCATAGAGGGTAATCAGGTATCAGGTTAGGGCTTTGAAGAAAACGTGGGCTGGGGGGCGAGAGTGAGGACATTGAGATTAAGTCAACTTCTGACAATCACGGAATTCACAAGTCGGCTTTTCTCAACACGGCGAACGGTGGAAATTGCGCATTGTTCGCCCGGCAGTCTGGATCCCCGCCCCGCCTCCTTCCGGTGAGACCGCGCGCTCCTGGGATCGGATGCCTTCGGACAGGAGGTAAGAACTGCCCGCTCCCGAGTCGACACCGTCGCGTCGATGATGCGAAGCCACGTTTCAGGATTTCCCTCTGAGCGGAACAGTTTCCAGGGGCGGTTTGCGCGTCTTCGCCACGCCGCGTTTTCAACGCATCGGTTCACAAAAAACACAGCCACCCGCGCGCATCGTTTCTTGCACGCCGCGTGATCGAAATGTGCCAGAACGGCGAGTCAGAACGACGAAAACGCGAATGCTCCAGCATCTATTAGCGGGATTCGGTCCCGCTTTTCGTGCTCCTTCTACTTCACAAGTGAACGCGTGCAAAGGCCGGCTCGAGGCACTCGAAACCTGCGACTCGGACTCCAGTTCCGCGACAAGGCAGCCGCTCAACTCCCCCTGCCGGGGAGCGTTCCGCGCAGTTTAAAAACGCGCAGCAGATAGAAGAGGCTCGGAAAAATGAAAAGGCTGCCAACGACCAACGCGATGATGAGCAGCCGGAGCGTTGCCGGCGGCGCGGCCGCATCCTGAAAGCTCAGCGGCCCCGATGCCGTCAACACCGCGTCCGGCGCATAGAGCAGGTACCAGCCGAACGGGATCAGCGCCATCTGGCCCGCGGCCACGACGCGCGCGAGCAAACTTCGCCGCTTGGTGACGAGAAACCACAGCACAACAAACAGCAAGGTGGCCAACGCCATCACCGCCATGTTCAAAGGGCGGCGCGCGAATGCCACCGCCAGGCTCTGCTGCTCTCCGAGCGACGCCAGAAAAACCAACCCTCCGGCCAGGATCACCAGGACATTGAAAACGATAGCGAGTCGCAGGAAGCGCCGGTGGAGCACCGGGTCCTTCGTCTCGCCTACAAGATAGATGGCCGCGAGGAATGCGTAGATGCACGTCACGAGGACGCCCACCGACAACGGATAAAGTCCCCACCATGGCGCTACGTACGCCGCCCAAAAATCACGCGCCGTGGGGTCGATGATCCCGCGGTTGAGACTCGCCGCGATGATGCCGAGCCAAAGCGAAGTCCAAAGACTCGAGAGCCCGAACAGCCACGTGTAGATGCGCTGCGTTCTCTCCTCCTGCACGGCGTCGTAGTGCCGGAACGAGAACGCCACGCCGCGCACGATGATTCCCACCAGCAGCGCCAGCATCGGGCCGTGCAGCGCGATCATCACTGTCGTGAAGATCGCCGGAAATCCCGTGAAGAGAATCACGACCACGAGGATCAGCCACATGTGGTTGGCCTCCCAGACCGGACCCATGGCGCGATTGATCACTTCCTTCTGCGCGTCGCGCAGGGGCCCGGCAGGCAGCAACTCGATGATGCCCGCGCCGAAATCAGAACCGCCCAGCACCACGTAGAGCAGGAGCGACGCACCGATGAAGAAGACGAGGATCTCGACCACGGCTCAGCCTCCGAATTTTTTCTGCACCGTGCGAATCTGTCGCAACAACAGCCACGTCGTCGCCGCCGCGAGCGCCAAATAAAGGACTAGGAAAAGATAGAAGTGGTAAACCATCCCGGGCACAGGGGTAACTGCGTCCTTTGTTCGCATGATCCCCTGGATGATCCACGGCTGCCGGCCGACCTCGGTCACAACCCAGCCAGCCTCGATCGCCACCATGCCCAGCGGCGCGCACGCGACGAGCGTCCACAAATACCACCGCGGGCCTTCGCCGCGTCGCGCGAACCAGAACCACAACACGCCGACGATCGCGAGCAACGTTCCGATGCCTACCATGATTTGAAACGCTACGTGCGTGATTAGCACGGGCGGCCAATCCTCCCGCGGAAAACGATCGAGCCCGATCACCTCGGCGGCGGGATCACCGTGTGCGAGGAAGCTCAGCATGCCGGGGACCTCGACACCCCACTTCATTGTGCGCGTCTCCGGATCGGGCAGACCTCCTAAAGTGAGCGGCGCGCGTGATCGCGTTTCAAAAAGTCCCTCGATCGCCGCCATCTTGGCCGGTTGGAGTTCAGCCACTCGTGTGCCTGCGAAGTGACCGGCGAAGGGCTGTAGCAGCGACGCCGTCGCGCCAAACACCATCGCAATTCGCAGCGCCTTCCGGTTCAGGTCCGGCGCCTTCCCTCGCAACAGCAGCCACGCGTGGATGCCGGCGACGGCAAGACCGACTGCTTGAAGCGCGGCGATCTGCATGTGCAGGCTTTGCGGCAACCACGCCCGGTTGAACATGGCCGCCACGGGATCGACGTTCAGCGCCGCACCGTCCACCCAGTCGAAGCCCGCCGGAGCGTTCATCCACGCGTTGGCGGCCACCACGAAGATGCCCGACGCAAATCCCGATACGCCGACGAGCAATCCCGTCCCCCAATGCACCCACGGATGCATCCGGTTCCATCCATAGAGGAAGAGTCCGATCGCAATTGCCTCGAGGAAGAACGCGGTCCCCTCCCACGAAAACGGCATGCCGATGATCGCCCCCGCATGTTTCATGAAGCCGGGCCAAAGAAGGCCGAGCTCGAACGCGAGCACCGTGCCCGACACGGCGCCGACCGCGAACAGGATCGCCACGCCCTTCATCCACATCTTCGTCAGCTCGAGATAGACGGGATCCTTCTTCCGCAAATACCGCCAGTGCGCAGCGCACATCATGAACGGCATCGTCATGCCGATCGACGCGAAGACGATGTGGAAGCCCAATGAAAACGCCATCGTGGCGCGCGCCGCGAGCAGATCGTCCATGCCGCGCAAGCTATGGCACCGCGGTGCACAAGCAAGCCGTGGCCCTCGCCTGCGAAAAGTGATGACTTCGCCTTAACGATCTCATTCAAAACGCAGCGAGCTCCCGTGCATCGCGAGCTGCACGTCACCGACGGTCCGCACCTTCGCGCCGCCCGTGCCTTGGACAGTCTAAGGAAAGGCTTGACCACGCTGCCTTAGATTATCTAAGTGAGTGGCCATGGCCCAAAAATCCGAACTCATGCCAGGCACGCTCGACATGCTCGTGCTGCGCGTCCTGAGCCGCGGCGAACTCCACGGCTGGGGCATCACCAACAAGCTCGAGCAACTCTCGAACAGCGCGCTCAAGGTCGACGAGGGTTCGCTCTACCCCTCGCTTTACCGAATGGAGGAGAAGGGCTGGATCGAGGCCGAGTGGCGCAAGACCGAGAACAACCGCCGCGCGAAATACTACAGCCTCACGCGCACCGGCCGCAAACAGCTCGAAACCGAGCAGGCGAACTGGGACCGGATGAGCACGGTCATCGCGATGGTGATGGAGTCGGCTTGAGGATCATCAAACCCCGCACCCATGAATCTCCTCCGACGCATCGCTCGCAGAATCGGTTATCTGTTCCGACGCCACAGCACCGAAGCCGAGATGGCCGAGGAAATGCGTTTCCACCTTGAGCAGCGCACGGCCGAGCTTGAGGCCGACGGCTTGTCAGCCGAGGAGGCGCGCTACGCCGCGCAGCGGAAGTTCGGCAACACCGCGAGCATCGAGGAACAGGCGCGCGACGCATGGGGGTGGGGCTGGCTCGAGCGACTCGCGAAAGATCTGCGCTTCGCATTTCGCCAGCTCGTGCGCTCACCCGGCTTCTCAATCCTCGCGATCGTCACGCTCGGGCTCGGCATCGGCGCGAACACCTCGATGTTCAGCGCGCTCAACGGCGTGGTGTTCAAACAACTTCCCTACGCGAATCTCGATCAGCTCGACCGGATCTATCGCGTCACGCCGCAGAATGCCGAGGGGAACATGTCTCCAGCCGATTTCCTCGAACTCCAAAAGTCGAGTGACACCTACGGCGACTACGCCGCCAGCGCGCATAACCAGGTCAGCCTCTCCGATCCCGGCCAGCCCGCACAACAAGCCTCCGCCGCACGCGCCACGGCCAACTTCTTTTCCATGCTTGGAGTGCAGCCGCAGCTCGGTCGCGGCTTCCTGCCCGGCGAGGGCGCAGCAGGCCTTGATCGCGTCGCCGTCTTGAGCCAGCGCATCTGGCTCAACCGCTATGGCGGCGCGGAGGACATCGTCGGCCGCACCGTCCGCATCGACGGCCAGCCGCATCAGATCGTGGGCGTGCTGCCCGCCTCGTTCAACGACTGGCGCCACCTCGGCTACGTCGACTTTTTCCGTCCGCTCGCGTTCACACCCGAGATCGCGGTCGATCGCAAAACGACAAATCTGCAGGTCATCGGGCGGCGCGCGCCGGGTGTATCACTTCAAGACGGCGCCGCATTCATCGAGAGTGTCGGCATCCGGCTTGCGCAGGAGTTTCCCGAGTTCAACGCCGAGAGCTCGTGGCGCACCGTCACGCTGCAATCCACCGCGGCCGGCAGCGGCGGCGTAACAGTGATGCCGATGCTCGTCGCCCTCTCGGCCTTCGTCCTGCTCATCGCCTGCTCGAACCTCGCGAACTTCCTCCTCGCACGCACGATGGCACGCGCCCGCGAGTTCGCCGTGCGTGCCGCGCTCGGCGCGTCACGCCTGCAATTGCTGCGGCCGCTCATCGCGGAGTCGCTACTTCTCTCAATCGCGGGCGGTGGACTCGCGATCGTCGTAGCACTGTGGTTCAGCGACTGGGCGGCCGTGCGCTCGACGGGCGACAACGGCGAGCAGGTCACGTTCGACGTCAACTGGCTGGTGATGGGCTGGGCGTTTCTCGCTTCGCTCGTCACCGCTGTTGCGTTCGGTCTCGCTCCTGCACTCTTCGCGTTGCGGCTCAACCTGAATGACACGCTCAAGAGCGGCGGACGCGGCGCCACCGGCGGACGCGGACACCAACGCTTCCGGCAGGTCCTCATCGTTGGCCAGTTCGCGCTCGCGATGGTGCTGCTCTCCGGCGCTGCGCTCTTCATCCGCGGCCTCGACGAGCTGCACGACCGGCGCGCGGGCTGGGAGTCCGCGCAGGTCGTCACGGGAAGCATTGTTCTCCCGTCCGGCACCTACGGCGATGCGGAGAAGATATCCGCGTTTCAACGGCTGATGCTTGAGCGGCTCGGCACGCTGCCCGGCGTGGCAAGCGTGAGCGTCGCCACCGCAACTCCGTTCTTCCATTGGTCCGACATTCGGAAATTCCACATCGAGGGTCACGAGCGTCCGCCGGCCGGCAAGGAGCCCGCCGCGATGGTGAACACCATCAGCCCGCAATTCTTCGAGACCTTCGGCATGCGAATTGTCGCCGGACGCGACTTCACAGAACGCGACAACGCCACGGCGACGAAGGTCTATCTCGTGAGCGAGTCCACCGCGCGCGCGTATTTCGGCGACGCGAACCCGATCGGCCGCCGCCTCGCGCCCGCCGGTGGCAACGCGGACCTCGATTGGGGCGAGGTCGTCGGCGTTATCGCCGATTTCCAGCCCAACGATCCCGATCCAAGTCTGGTTGTTCACCACATCTACGTTGTCATGGCGCAGGAACCGCAGCGGCAGTTCGAACTGGCCGTGCGCGCCGAGAACGTCGCACCGTCCGCACTCGTCGCGAGCATCCGCGCGACGATGACCGATCTCGATGCCGACCTGCCCGTGCGCCGCCTGCAGCCCGCAGACAAGTTCATCGCACGCATGCTCTACCAGCTCGGCGTGCTGCGCGACATGCTCACTGCCTTCGGCGCACTCGGGCTCGGACTCGCATCGATAGGCATCTACGGAATCATCGCGCGCACGATGGCGCAGCGCACCGGCGAGTTCGCCATTCGTATCGCGCTCGGCGCGAGCGTGCGGAATCTCACACGGCTCGTGCTCGCCTCGGGCGTGAAGCTCGCGCTCGTCGGCTCCGCGCTCGGCCTGTTCGGTGCGTTCGGCGTCTCCAGCATCATCGCCGCGGCGTTCCCCGGCATCCGCACCGACAACCTGTTGGTCCTCGCCGGCACGACGTTTCTCCTCGTGGCAATTGCGCTGCTCGCCTGCTGGCTGCCTGCGCGTCGCGCCGGGAAAGTGAATCCCGTCGACGCTCTGCGTGCGGAGTGAAAACAGTAGCGCGCATCGAGTAGCGAGTAGCGAGCATTTCAACCCCACGACTCCGGACCACCCTTCGACTCACTACTCTTTTCAGCGCTCCGATCTCTCAGCTCCAAACTTCCCGTCCCATGCTCCTCCTTCGAATCGCTCGCCGGTTCCGCAGCCTGTTTCGCCGCCGCAGCGCCGAGACCGAGATGGCCGAGGAAATGCGCTTCCACCTCGAGCAGCGCGCCGCTGAGTTTGAGGGCGACGGCCTGACCGCCGAGGAGGCACGCTACGCCGCGCAACGAAAGTTCGGCAACGCTGCGAGTATCGAGGAGCAGGCGCGAGACGCATGGGGCTGGCTGTGGCTCGAGAATTTCCTGAAGGACCTTCGCCTTGGCGTGCGCTCACTGCTGAAATCCCCCGGGTTCACGCTGCTGGCCATCATCACGCTCGCGCTCGGCATCGGCGCAAACACCGCGATGTTCGGCATGATCCAGACGATCCTCTTCAAGCCGCTGCCCTACCCGGACGGTGATCAACTGGTCCGCCTCTACCGCGTCACCGCGCAAAGTCGCAACGGTCACATCGCCCCCGCGGACTTCCTCGAATTCCGCCGCGCCATCGACGACCTGGGCGAGGTTGCCGCCTACACGCCCGCAAACGCGAGCCTGTCGGAACCGGGCAACCCGGCCGAGATGGCCTACG
Organism: Opitutaceae bacterium; assembly: GCA_035513275.1. Lineage (GTDB taxonomy): Bacteria > Verrucomicrobiota > Verrucomicrobiia > Opitutales > Opitutaceae > DATKCJ01. The sequence goes on along the minus strand of DATKCJ010000095.1, from coordinate 13,483 downwards.
CCGCGCGTGTTTCGGCAAATCTCTTTGGTGTGCTCGGCATTCCTCCGCAGCTCGGCCGCGCCTTCCATCCCGAGGAGGAAGCGGTCGGCCGCGACCGCGTGGTCATCCTCAGCCAGCGCGTCTGGCTCAGGCGCTACGGCGGTAACCCCGATATCGTTGATCGCAACATCCGGGTCGACGGCGAGCAGCACAAGGTCATCGGCGTGATGCCTGACACGTTCAATGAGTGGCGTCACCTCGGCATGATCGATTTCTTCCGGCCGCTCGCCTTGACTCAAGAGCAGGCGGCAGGTCGCGGAGACCTGCTGCTGCGCGTGATGATCCGCCGCTCCCCCGCCCGCCTGTTCTCAGAGGTCGAGGGGTTCGTCACCGACTTCGGCGCGCGCATGGCGAAGGATTTTCCCGAGGCCAACGCCGAGAGCTCCTGGAGTGCGGCTCCGCTACCAAGCACCATCAACGGCAAGAGCGCCCGGCCGATGTTCAATATGATGATCGCGCTCTCCGGTCTCGTTCTTCTCATCGCGTGTTCGAATCTCGCGAACCTGCTCCTCGCCCGCACCATGGCGCGCGCACGGGAATTCGCGGTGCGTGGCGCGCTCGGCGCCTCGCGCACTCAACTGCTGCGCCCGCTCGTCGCCGAGTCGCTCCTGCTCGCGTTGCTCGGCGGCGTCGGCGCCGTTTTCTTCGCGGTCTGGTTCCGCGACTACATGGCAATTCGATCCATGGGCGATAGTGGCGAAGGGGTTGTGATGGACATCGGGTGGCCGGTGTTTGGCTGGGCCTTTGTCGCAGCGCTCGCCACCGCGGTCGCGTTCGGTCTCGCGCCGGCGCTGTTCGCCCTTCGTCTCAATTTGAACGACACACTGAAGAGCGGCGGACGCGGCACGGTGGGCGGACGCGGCCATCGGCGATTCCGCCACGCACTGATCGTCGGCCAGTTCGCCGTCGCGATGACTTTGCTCGCTGCCGCGGGAGTCCAGATCCGCGGACTGAACGAACTCAACAACCGCCGCACCGGCTGGGCCTCCGACCACCTCATCACCGGCTCAATCCTGCTGCCCGCCGCCACGTATCCCGACGCGGAGAAAATCAACGCCTTTCACCGCCTCACGCTTGAGCACCTTGCGGCGCTGCCCGGCGTCGCCTCCGCCAGCATCTCTTCTTTCACGCCCTTCTTCAACTGGCCGGACACCCGGAAATTCGTCGTCGACGGTCGCGCCCTGCCCCAGCCGGGCAAGGAGCCCGCTGCCATCGTCAACACCGTGAGTCCCGGCTATTTCGATGTCTATGGCACACGCTTGCTCGCAGGCCGCGCTTTCGACGAACGCGACACCGCCCAGGCGCCGAAGGTTTTCATCGTCAGCGAACCCACCGCACGGGCGCTGTTCGGCAGCGCCAACCCGATTGGCCGGCGCCTCGCGCAAGTTGAAGACGGCAATCCCCGCTGGGGCGAGGTCGTCGGCGTCGTGACCGATGTGGAACCAGCGGTCAACACCCTCAACCTCGTGCCCCATCAGGTCTACCAACCCATGGCCCAGGAACCCAAGGGGCGGAACGAGATCGCCGTGCGCACCACGGGTGTCGCGCCACTTGCACTCCTCGACAGCATCAGGGAGACGATGACGACTCTTGATCCGGATCTACCGGTGCGCCAGCTCCAGCACGCCGAACTCACAGTCGAGCGCGCCAACTACCAGGTCGCCGTCGGCCGCGACATGTTCTCCGGCATGGCTGCGCTCGGGCTCGGCCTCGCCTCGCTTGGGATTTATGGCGTGATCGCACGCACGATGGCGCAACGCACCGGCGAGTTCGCCATCCGGGTCGCGCTCGGTGCCAGCCTCGGCAATATCACCCGCCTTGTCCTCGTCTCCGGGGTTAAGCTCGCCTGCTTCGGTTCCCTCCTAGGCCTGCTCGGCGGGATTGGAATCTGCCGCCTCTTGACCACAGCGAATCCCGCCATGCGCACGAACACCACGGAAGTGTTGGTCGGCGCCACGCTCCTGCTCGTCGCCACGGCACTCCTCGCCTGCTGGCTGCCGGCGCGCCGTGCCGGGAAAGTGAATCCTGTCGACGCACTCCGCGCCGAGTAACAACGAAACCCCGGCCGCAGTAGGCGCAGTCACTATGAACACTTCGACACTCCCGCCGATCGAGCCTGCGCAACAAACCGCGGCCCGCGTCGTCGGCGCTCTTTACCTGATCCAGATGGCCACCGCGGTCTTCGGGCAGATCTTTGTGCGCGACGCGCTCATCGTTCGCGGCGACCTGGCAAAGACTGCGGAGAATATCGCCGCTTCGGAGCAACTGTTCCGTCTTTCGATCGCCGGCGACCTGATCACCTACTCCGGCGTCATCGTGCTCGCGTGGGCGTTCTATGTCGTGGTCAAGCCGGTCGACAAGAACCTCGCGCTGCTCGCCGTGTTCTTCCGGCTCGTCGAGAACGCCGTCCTGTTCGTCGCGACCATCGGCTCGATGATGGTGCTCCGGTTCCTGAGCGTCAGCGGCAACATGGAGGCGTTCGAGCCGGGTCAGTTGCATGCGATGGTCTCGTTCGCGATTCGTTTCCAGGGAGTCGGAATGAGCTTTGCATTCATTCTCCTCGGCTTGGGATCGACGGTGTTTTCCTACCTGCTCCTCAAGTCGCGCTACGTGCCGAAAGCGATCGCGGTCTGGGGAATCTTCGCCTCTCTCGTGCTCGCGGCCGGCCCGCTGGCGATCATCGTGTTTCCGCCACTGGCCGTGATGGGGATTTCCTACATGGCGCCGATGGGAATCTTCGAAGTGGGCCTGGGATTCTGGCTGCTCTTCAAGGGGCTGCGGCTCCCGCGCGCCGCGCAAACCGCGTAAGTCCGTCAATTCACTCCGCGCCGAAAGAATTGCGGCTGTTCAGCAATCCGACGTCTGACCTGTTGCTGCCCGCCTCACCACTACCCAATCATGCATCGTCTCATTCTGTTCCTGATCACTGCGGTTGCCGCGCACGCGGCAGTCACTCCCGATAAAGCCGAGAACATCCGCGCGCTGCTTCGCGATCGAAAGTTGGCCGAGGCCGAATCGGCAGCGAGAACTCTCGTCGCCGGGAATCCGAAAGAAGCCGAAGCGCACGCGCTGCTCGGCGCCTCCCGCACCGCCCAGGGCGACGGCGACGGCGCCGTGAAGGCATGGGAGAAAGCCGTCGCGCTCGAGTCGGACAATAGCGAGTATCACCGGCAGCTCGGCGACGCCTACGGGCTCGTCGCGCAGAAGGCCGGCATGCTCGGCAAGATGAGCCTCGGGAAGAAATGCCTCGCCGCCTATGAGAAGGCCGTCGCGCTCGAGCCGGCGAATCTCGACGCCCGTAGCAGCCTGGTGACGGTTTACCAACAGGCACCCGCCATGATGGGCGGCGGCATCGAAAAGGCCCGTGAGCAGGCCGCCGCGATCAAGAAACTCGATGCCACGCGCGGCCGCGTCGTCTACGCGATTCTTTTCATTGGGGAGAAGAAATTCGCCGAGGCATTCGCGGAACTGGAGCAGGCACTCGAGAGCGCCCCCGCCGACTACTCCGCGCTCTACCAATTCGGCCGGGCCGCAGCATTGAGCGGCGACCGCATCGATCGCGGCATCGAGACGCTCTCGCAGTGCCTCGCGCAACAGCCTCCGCCGGGCGTGCCGGCTCACGATGCAGCAAACTGGCGGCTCGGAAATCTCTGGGAAAAGAAAGGCGACCGAAATGCGGCGCGCGCCGCCTACCGGGCCGCTCTCGCAGTCACACCGGACTACAAGCCGGCCGTCGAAGCGCTGAAGAAACTCGAGTGACGGCCGTGTGATCTCGCAGCGGGAAATTGACGAACGATGTCTCCAATAGAAAACACATCTTCCGCAATTCAGGGCTCGGCCACCCTGAATCCGCGCGCACTGCTCCCGCTCTGGCCTGGCGTCGTGCTCGTGGCGGTGATTTGCGCGCTTCCGCTTGGCGCGCCGTTGTTCGGGCTGGAGGTCAGCCCCGCGCTTCTGGCGACCCACATCGCCGCTGGAGGAGCTGCGATTGTTCTCGGCGCCGTGGCGCTGTCGGTGAAGAAGGGCGGAACAGTTCATCGCCTCGGCGGACTGCTCTTCGTGTGCGCGATGTTGGTGATGGGGACCAGCGGCTCGCTCATGGGCGGTTTGAAAAACGGTCACACCGACGGAAACGTGTTCGCCGGCATCATGACGATCTACTTCGTCGGCACGGCGCTCACGACCGTCCGGCCGGCGTCGCCGTGGACCGCTCGCATCAACGTCGCTGCCCTGGCGGTCGCACTCGGTCTCGCATTCATCGGCATCATGGGCGGAGTGAAGGCGCTGAACAGTCCGGGCCGCGCTCTCAACGGCGTCCCGTTCTTCATGAACTTCTTCATCGCCACGGTCATGATCCTGGCGGCCGCGGGCGACGTGCGCATCATGCGATCCGGACCGCTGCACGGCGGGCGACGCCTCGCGCGCCACCTGTGGCGGATGTGCTTCGCGCTGTTCATTGCCGCCGGGTCGTTCTTCTCGATACGTGATCGCGTGGCGACTGTGCTTCCCGAGCCATTCACGACGGCGCCGATGCGCATGCTGCCGATCCTGCTGTTGTTTGGCGCGATGTTCTACTGGCTGTGGAGGGTCCGCAGGCGCCGCCCGTTGCCGGTGATCATCCGGAACGATTCTATCCCACCCGCCCCTCGCGACGTGTGAATCGCCGCGCAAGTTGTCTGTTTCTCGAAGCGGCACTTTCGTCCCCACTTGGTCTAGTCCGGGCCTTCGAACTCGGCGACGCGTTTGAATCCGCCGCCGGGCTGTAACTCCAACACGAGACCTTCACCGGACGAAGGAAACGATCCCGTGAGCGCGGTAATGGTTACCTGATGAGTGACGAATACGACCGGACCGTCGTCGCGCGGCAGCTCGTCGAGAAACTCCCGCAGAGCCTTCACGCGCGCGGCTTTGGTTTCCGGCTGTTCGAAGAACGAGTTCAACGCCGGCAGCTCCTCCACCGGGCCGATCGCGAGCAGCTTCGCCGTCTCGCGGCAGCGGCACCATTGGCTTGTGTAAACCTGGACGTCGGCGATTCCCGCCGCGCGGAGATGCGCGCCCAACTCCACAGCTTGCGCGCGGCCGCGGTCATCGAGATTCCGCTGCGTCGCGCATTCGCCCAACACCATCCCCGGCGGGTCGCCGATGCCGGGCGCGTTCGCGTGACGCAACAAGAGCACATGCCCGGGCTGCGCGAGAACGGAGAGTGCGTCGCCCGGCGCGGCACATGCCAGGCGGCACACCATAAGGCTCACGACAACCAAGACGCGGGAGTGTAGTCGAAGCATGCGAATCGTCGGTGACGGTAGTCACAACTCGCGCTTCCGCGAACGCGAATCACTCTTCACTTCGCAAACACGAGATGTCGCGCGAAGAACGGAAGCACACGCGTGGTGAAGCGCCCGCGCTCGCCCCAGTATTGATCCCATGGATTGCCCGAAAACTCCTCGGCTTCATGCGGAATTGCGAGGTCCGCGAGTTTCTTGGTGAACGCTTGGTTGGCATACACGTGAGCCTGTGTCGGATCGTAGCGCCCCCAATCGAAGGCGAGGCCGCGCAGCGTGCGCAGGTTTGCCGCGAATTCGTCGAGTGTCTCGTCGAGGAGAAAACCTTTCTGCAAGGCCCGGTTGTTGACCGGGTGGATTTGAGGTGTGCCGTCGACGAGTTCCATAGGAAAGTCGCAGTAGAACGGCGGCCGCGACGGGTTCGGCAGGAAGGCCTGGCAGATCATCAAGAATATCTGTGTGCGACCGGCTCCCGCGAGTTCGGCATAGTTCGCGGCCTCGTGAATCCTCCGCCAGTCCACATCGATGTAGTTGATCGGCAGAAAACCTGTGCCAGTCGCCACCGGATGCATCGCGTAGGCCACACTGAAAAATTTGGCATGCACCATCGCGAGTTGCAGCACGCCGCGTCCGCCCATGAAGTCGCCGGCGAGCGCGCGGCTGTTGCGGTGGCGGATTGTGCGAAACTTCGCGTCGATGAACGGCACCAGCTCCTGCGCCGTGAAATCCAGCCATCGCCCGCTGACGGGTGAGTTCTCATACAGGCTGCCCATCGTGGGTGTGCTGTAGTCGGCAGCCACCATGATGAACTCGCCGACAACGCCACCGGCGAAGGCGCGCTCAAGCTGCTTTGCCATGTTGCCGTCCTCAAAAACCTGCGGGGCGCTCCAGTTCAGGCTGTGGCAGAAATAGACCACCGGGTAGGACTTGCCCGACGCGGCGTAGCCGGGCGGCAGGTAGACTTTGATGACACGGTTCGGATCCAAGCCGGTGTGATTCTCGCGGAGGATCTCGGAAGCGAGATGTTCGGTGACGACCGTGCCGCGCGCAGGTTCCGCGGCGACGACGTTGATCGTGGCGAGACAGGAGAACAAAAGAGCGGCGATCGGATGTTGGAAATTCGGGTTCATGATTTTCATGGAGAGAAGGTTTAGGGTTTCAGGGAATGGGCGGCTTCAGTCATACGCGCCGATCGAAAGGATGATCTTCAATCCGCGGCCGGGCTCGCGGCGCCAGATGCGCAGGTTTTTGCCGGTGCCGACGCCGGAGGAATCGCCGTGCCGCCAGTTGGCCACCTGGCTGGCGTATTCGAAAACGTAGTCGCCCAGTTCCTCGATGCGGTCGGTGCGGAGGTCCAGTTTTTCAAACAGGGGCAACTGCGGGCAATGGGCGGCGATATAGTCGTCCACCGCCTTGCGACCGGCGTGGAAGCCGCCGTTGTTGGCGAGCAGGATGGCGTCGTCCGCAAAAAAACGTGACCACATCCGGGCGTCGCGCTGCACCACCGCCAGCTCATGCAACAGGCCGAGCGCGGCCAGTTCGAAACTGACGTCGCCATTGACTGGCGCCCGCGCCTCGAAGGCGGTCCGGACCGATGGCACGTCGGGAAAACGCAGCAGCTCGGCGTGGGGCAGCCACGCGTCGGAATTCCAAGCGGCGGTGACCAGCCGCAACGCGCCGTCCGGCAGCTTTTCCCAGGCGTCGAGGTATTTCCCGTTCAGGTCGAACGTTTCACCCGTGCCCCGGTGCGTCAGCTTCTGGGTGAATCGCCCGATCTCCACCACCCGCTCCCCAAAATCAAACTGGCTGGCGCTCGTCCGCGTGTAAGCGCGAACCGCGAACCGGGCCAGAAATGCCCGATAGTAGGCGGCGGCATTGGCCGGGCCGAACACTGTGGGCTGGGTGATCGGCATCAGGCGGAGTGTTTCCGCCTGAACCGTAGGCAGGAGCTGCTCGGCGTCGCCCGTGAGCAGGGCTTTCACGTGCGCCTCCCGATAGTGATGCAGGATTGTCTGATGAGCGGATGAGGCGGCGGGCGCGGGAGCCGCCTGAATCTGTGGGGCGAAGCCGGCGATCGAAGACGCAAACAGAAGCACGTGAAAACGTTGGATCATGATCGATTGAGTTGGGTGGTTGCAGCCCCTCGCGGACCGGCGGCGCGCCGGCCCGGTTGGGACGCGCGCAGATTACGCAAAAACCAACACCGCGTCGTCCGAGCCGACCGGCCCGAACGCCAATCCGGCCGGGTCGGACGGCGGCACTTCACCCGAAAGAAGAGAAATCCCGAATTTCGGGCGGAAATTCGGCGGCCCCAGCGGTCCCGCCCTACCCTCCGAGACGACCGGGATCAGTCGCTACGACTGATGCCCCCGCGGAATTCGCTCGGCGTCATCCCAGTGTGGCGGCGAAACGCGGTGTTGAAGGTGGATTTCGAGTTGAAGCCCACCGCCAGCGCGATCTCGAGCACGGTCTGGCCGGACTCATCCGCCAGCAGTTGCTTCGCTTGCGCGATGCGGTGGCGGTTCACGAGTTCGTAGAAATTCGAATTCAGGTCCCGGTTAATGATTTGGGAAACGTAGTGCGCCTTCTCGCCGATCAAGCGACTGAGTGAGCGCAGGTTCAGCAGGCTGTCGCGGCACACGTCCGGTGAGGCCAGCGCGGTCTCAAGTTTGCGGCGGATGCGCTCGCTCGTCGCGGCATCGAGGCTTGAGCGCGCATATTTCGCCTCTGTTTCGGGCGGCGCCTCAGGTTCGACGGGGGCCGGCTCCGGAACATCGACCGGCTCGCGCCGCACGATCAGGTAGATCGCACCCACGGTCATTCCGACATCGGCGACAGCGAAGAGGAGATTCAACTCCTGCGGAGCGTGGGCGATGCATTGCAGCGTTCGAAGCAAACCCACAACCCATGTCGTGAGCACGACAAGGAGAGGAAACTGCAGCCATTTCGAGGAGCCATTGGCGGCGAGGAGAATCCGGCGGCACTGCCACACATAATACGGCACCTGCACGGCGAAAATCCCGATGCACAGAAGCATCGTCTCGTGGATGATTGAATGCAGCGCGCGGTCCGGGCCGGGAGGCTTGGTGAATCCAGTGCCGGAGTGCGCGCTGATGAAGAGCGGGACCAGCAAAAGAAAACCGGCGAGGATCGCCAAACCGTGCCCGCGGTTCAAAGCGCCAAGTCCGGGTCGAACGCCTTCGACGCTCTCCCTCACAGCCAACCAGAGACACGGCGCGATCAGCAGCGAGGCGCCCATGCGAAGGGCGAGCCACATCGCCTTCAGCGGCACCGCCGGATGAATCATGAGCAACTCGAAGACAAACCCCAGCGTCGCGATGCAAAGGAAAGTCGTGAACCACGCGAACGGCCGGCCGACACGCGCTTGCTTGTCACGCAAGATGCCGGCGGAAAACACGCACAGGGCGATCGCCGCAGTGTAGAGTGAGGTCTGAAATCCGGTCATGGGAACTGCCCGGTGGAGATGCGGGCAAAACAAGAACAAAAAGGCAACGCCCGACTCGAGAGGCATCCACATCCGCTCCTGTTACACTCTCGCGACAAGCGTCGCTCACGCTCGACTACGATGGAACCCCGGCGTTATCGAGTTGTCGGGAACGCCATGCACAACCCCTTCAAGCGTGCGATCAGCGTCGTGCGTCGCCGTCGGCGAACGCGACATGTCTCAACCCGAGTGACCCGGTTACCAGCCATGATTTCCACCCAAGTTTCCCACCACATCAACGCACCGCGCGACGCCGTCTATCAGGCGTTGCTCGACGCGCGCTCAGTCGCGGACTGGATGGTGCCCGACGGAATGACAAGTCAGGTGCACGTGTTCGACCCCTGCGAAGGCGGCGTATTCCGAATCTCGCTGACCTACGATGCCCCGACCGCGAAAGGCAAAACGACGCCACAGACTGACACGTTCCACGGCCTCTTCGTGAAATTGGTGCCAGGCGAGCAAGTCGTGCAACTCGTCGAGTTCGAGACCTTCGATCCCGAAATGCGCGGCGAGATGACCGTGGCCATCACGCTCGCCGATGCGGAAGACGGAGGCACCGAGCTCCATGCCCGGCACGAACAACTCCCACCCGGCATCTCACCACGCGACAACGAGACCGGCTGGCGTATGTCCCTCGCCAAACTCGCGGGACTCCTCGAGCGCACCGTGCAGCACGCGTGATCACGGAGCCGTCCGCGTGATCCGCGGACGAATCTGAGAATTGGTTGCCTCGAGGCCTTCGCGGGGTCACGCAAACCCACGCTTGCAACGTTACGCCAATGACGTAGGTTCGCGGGATGGAGTTCGTCGAGGTTCCTGCATTCACGTCTCGCGTGCTGCGCTACCTCGACGACGAAAGTTATGCCGAGCTTCAAAATCACCTTGCCCATTATCCAAACGCCGGGGCGATCATTCCCGGAAGCAAAGGACTGCGGAAGATTCGTTGGGCTGCGAAAGGTCGCGGCAAGCGCGGCGGAACACGGGTGATCTACTTCTGGCACGTCACGCCAGAGATTATCACCTTCCTCGACATCTATCCGAAGAGCGAAAAGGACGACCTTACGAAACAGGAGATCCGTCTCCTCAACCAACTTCTCGAGGACTGAACATGCCGACCCCCCGCTTCAAACGCCTTCTCAAGGCGGTCCAGCAGATGAAAGCGATCCAGCGCGGAGCACTCCGACCCGGGCGTGTGACCGTGGTCACGTCCGGCGGCCGCGTGCGCCGCAGTGTCGATCCCGAAGCCTACCGGAAACGTCAGGCGAAATTGAAAGCCGTGAGCGTCTCGGAGGTTCGAGAGAACCTCGGACTCTCCCAGCAAGAGCTCGCCGATCTTCTCGGAATCTCCCGGAGGACGCTTGAGAACTGGGAGCAGGGCCGCCGGGAGCCGACCGGCGCGGCGAAGGTGTTGCTTCGAGTCGCCGAGCGCCACCCAGAGGCCGTGCTCGAAGCCGTCGCGTAAACGACGCCTTGGTCATCGCGTCGTCCCAGAAAGCTGCATCTGAGTAACGGTGGATGCACTGGGGCCACCACGGCCGTTAGTTGGGGTCTAAACACTTCCAGCAGTCTTCCATGATCCGGCCGGCACGTTTGACTCAGTCTGCCTCGGGCAGTCCGGACGAGACTTACTCATGATACCGCCTTACCGACTTACCACCGAGTCAGAATTCGATTCACCACAGCGTTCGCAACCGCAATTGCTGTCGAATGAGCGCCGTCTGGGAACTTGAGTTGCCGGAGTGCAAACGCGTAGGTGGTGGCGAAGACTCCGAGATCACCAGCGTCAACCTCCATCGCCCATCGGCGACAACGCAGGACAAAGTCAGCCACAGGACAGCCAGCCGTAAAGGCGTTGAGATCGTCCCACTTCTTACCCACTCCGTCCCCTGGGTGTGAGCCTTCGTTCATTCTTGTGGTCATGGACGAGTGCCGGAAACAACGCCTTTCCGCGCAGACTGATTCCGGCGAAGACGACGGCCAGCCCCGCGCCGACTAGGTGGGCAAGCGCAAGCGGTCGAATCCCGGGGGTCGCGAACCGGCTGAACATGGCGGCCGGCTCAAGGAGATCGTGTCCCAACTTTACGGTGACGAGCAGCAGGAGTCCGAGGCCGAGTCGTCGGTCTCTCCCCGGATTCTCCATCAGCGCCAGACCCAGCAGCACCACCACACCCGTGGCCAAGCCCGACAAGCCGCCAAAGCGATTCATTGCGGGCTGGCCGATCAACAGGCCCCCACTGATCAACGGAGCCACCATCACCGTATAGCGCGACAGCGATCCGGGTCGGCGTGACTCCAGCCCCACCCCGGCCAGCACCATCACGCCGAGGTTCCAGCCGAGGTGGGAGCCGGAGAAATGCACCCAGTGTCCGGTCCACAGGCGCCACACTTCGCCGGCGCCGATGCCGGTTCGGGTCAACACGAGCGCGCCGGCGAGCGGATCCAGCGCAGCGATCGAGATCACCGGGAGGACGAACAGTAGCAGGGGAACGCGAAGAGCCCTCATCAGGAATCCGGTTTGGTTTTGATCAACGCGAGCTTCGTTGGGCAGGTCGCGAAAAGCAGGACCGGATGCGGCCGGACGGAAGCACCAAAGGGAGCAGCAGCAGCAGGATGAGCGCGCCGCCGAACCAACCTTCCAACGAACCTGCGCCTGTGTAGCCGGGTTTGTGTTGGATGTTGACCGAGTCGGGCTCTTCTTTTGCGCGCACTTTGAAGAGGTCGAGCTCGGATTGTAGATTGACGGTGAGATCGGCGGCCGCCTTCTCGAATCCCGAGGAGGAGGACGCACGCATGCTTGTTATTCCCGCCGCGAGGGTGGAGTGGTCCTTGACGGCGCTCGTGCCCGGCGCCCGAAACAGCAGGCTCCGGCTTTCGATGTCGTAAACCACGGCCTCCATCAGCGTGTGGGTCTCGTTCTTGCTGGCTGGCACGATGTAGGCACCGATGATCGTCCAATAGGCGAAGCTCCAGTCCGTTTCGGAGGTGGCCTGCGCCTGGTCGTAGGCGATGAGTGCAATCACATCGATCCCCATCATGTGGCGGAGCTGGTCCAGGTTTTCGAAACTGCCACCGGGCCGCAGGTAGGTGGACGGAATGATCTGGATCGATGCAACGAAGGGCAGGCTTTCAAATTGCCTGGACACCGTGCGGAGGAGTGCGGACTTCTGCGCTTCCGAGAAATTCTCCGTGCCCACGATGTTTGAGCCGTTGGAGGGGGCGAATGCCACGCCGACGCGCAGCGGCAGATGCAGGGTCGGAATGTGGGGCGAAACGTAGGGTTGAGCGTCGTCGGGGTAGAGAAATTGCAGGACGCTGCTGGACCGGTGGTGCTGCGTCTGGCGTGGGCTGATGCAGCCGGTCAGCGCAAAGACGAGAAGGACGAGGAGTGCAGTGATCGCGATGATGCGAACGAGTTGGCTTTTGGACGGCGTGGCTTCCATGGCCCCGAGCTTACCGCTACCCGGCCCGGCAGCGTTAATTGAAAAACCTGATGCCTGTTATTGAGCGGACCAATGGATGGCCCGATCCCCGGCGCGGCCGGAATCACCGTTGCCTCGCAGGCCCACGTCGATCATTTTGGTCGGGAGTTTGAATATCCATCACGTGGAGTTGTTTTATTATGTCGCGCGGCATGGCGGCATCAGTCGCGCGGTTCGAAACATGCCCTACGGGATTCAGCAGCCGGCGGTCAGCAGCCAGATCCGACTGCTTGAGGAGGACCTCGGCGTGAGGTTGTTCGAGCGCGCTCCCTTCAAGCTCACGCCTGCGGGCGAGGAACTCTACGCGTTTGCACGGCCCTTCTTTGAGAACTTGCATGTGGCGGCGGACCGGCTGCGCCAGGCGTCCGCGCCGCACCTTCGGATCGGCTCGTCGGAACTCGTGCTGCGGGACTACCTGCCGGAAGTCATCGAGCAGTTGCGGGAGGACGAGCCCAGGCTGCGGCTCGGGCTGCGCTCCGGTTTGCAGGCGGACATGGAGCGGTGGCTGTTGGAGCGGGAGATCGATCTCGCAATCGTGTCCCTGGAGAAGAAGCCCGCTTCCCGCCTGCGTTGCGAGCGACTGCTGGCCGTGCCGCTTGTGTTGCAGGTGCATCGTCGGTCCAGGATAAAATCAGCCGAAGCGCTCTGGGCGCAGAATCCAGTCGAGGAACCTCTGATCTGCCTGCCGGCGACCGAGGTTATTACGAAGATCTTCCGGCAGGAACTGGAACGGCGAAATGTGGATTGGCCTCCCTCGATCGAGGCGAGTTCGATGGGTCTGGTCACCCGCTACGTTGCCAACGGCTACGGGGTCGGGGTGAGTGTCGAGGCGAGCGAAACCATCAAGCACAAGGACGTGCGGACGCTGCCGCTAGAGGGATTCGAGTCCCTCGAGATCGTGCTCCTGACAAACGGAGAACCCGCCCCGATGGTGCAGCGCGTGATCGAGATTGCGCGGAAGATAATCGCCCGCCGGTGGCCCGAACCGAGATAGCATCGCGCCGTTACGAGATATCATGTGAGTCTTCTCCGTGGAATCCTGTGAATTTCCGGGTCCGGATTTTGCGCATCCTTGTGCCTCTTTGTGGCAATTCCTCAGTCTCTGCGCGATCCGCAGCCATCCCAGAATTCCGAACGGCGCGCCCAGCAGTCACGCCCTACCTCCCTGAGCCTTGTGA
>DATKCJ010000094.1:0-7946 GCA_035513275.1 Opitutaceae bacterium | reverse complement strand
CCGCGCTAACGTTCACGCGAAAGGCCGCTGGCGAATTCTTCGACGAGATCCTTACGCGGCTCGCGGATGCGGCGTCGTCCGAGGAGAGCGCGGCGCGGCTCGCGACGAAAGTGAAGCGCGAGGCAATGCGCAGCGCGGATTTCGGTGCGCTCCTGCGGCGTATGGTCGATGCGATGCCGCGGCTCACGCTCGGCACGATGGACTCGTTTTTCGCAAAGGTGGTGTCGGCGTTTCCGCTCGAGCTTGGGCTGTCGGGCGAGATGCGAGTCATCGACGTGGCAGAGGCCGCGGAAGAGACGCGACGCGTGATGGGCCGGTTCTTCGCGGTGACTCGCGAGCGGGGCGGGGCGCAGGATGCGGTGCTGGAGGCGTTCAAGCTCGCGACGATGGGAGTCGAGGCGAAGTCCGTGACGGGCATCCTCGATCGGTTCATCGAGGAATACTTCGATCTGTTCCGCCGGACGGGCGATCTCGCGGCGTGGGGAAACTCGCAGCGAATCTGGCCGGACGGTTTTCCGTGGGGCGGGGGGATCGACATGGCGGAGCGAGATTTGATGGCTCTCCGCGAGTGGCTGGCGGAAGACGGCGGCTCGATGGGCGACATGCAGCTCGCGCGCTGGGAGGATTTCGCACAGGCGCTGGAAGTGTGGAGTCCGGGGGCGCATTGGCCGAAGCCGCTTGATTACATGGTCCGCGCAGTGCTGAAGGCGGGGGCGACGTTTCTTGTCGGAGGCGCGCCGCTGACAATCGAGAGGAAGAAGCAGACGCCGCCAGTCGCGGTTCGCGCGGCCGTCGCGCGGATGGTGCAGCGGGTCATCGCTCTCGAACTGGGGCGGCGCATGGCGGTAACTCAGGGAATCGGCGCGCTGCTTCAACAGTTCGACGCGGCCTACGACTCCGATGTGCGCCGGTCGGGCCGGCTCACGTTTTCGGACGTGCTGGAACTGCTCGGCGCGAGCGGAATCATGGCGGAAAGCGATCGCGATGCGGACGCCAGGCGCTCGGTGGACTTCCGGCTCGACGGCCGGGTGGACCACTGGCTGCTCGATGAATTTCAGGACACGAGCCGGCGGCAATGGGATGTGCTTGAGGGATTGATCGACGAGGCCGTGCAAGATCCGACTGACAGCCGGAGTTTGTTTTACGTCGGCGACGTGAAGCAGGCGATTTTCTCGTGGCGCGGCGGCGACCCACGGTTGTTTGGCCATGTGGCCGAGCGGTATTCGAAAGGAGGACCGCGTGCGATCGAGGCGCGCGAATTGAACCGATCGTATCGATCAGGCGAGGCGATCATTGGGCTGGTGAATTCTGTGTTCGGTTCGGTCGCAATCGGGGATGTGTTCCCCGGGGTTGCGGAGCGATGGACGAAAGTTTGGCGCCAGCACGAATCCGCGGTGCCTGAGCGCAAAGGGCAGGCGGCGGTGCTCATCGCGGTGGACGAGGACGCACGCTTTCGCACGATGTTGGAACTAGTCCGGGCGATTGACCCGATCTCTCGCGGCTTCACGTGCGCGGTGTTGGTGAAGAAGAACGACACCGCGACCCGCGTGGCGGAATATCTGCGCCGAGAAGGCGGGATTGCGGCGGTCGCGGAGTCGGATCTTCTGATCGGAAAGGACAACCCCTGGTCGGCGGCGTTTGTGTCGCTCGTGTGGTGCGCCGCGCATCCGGGGGACTCGGTGTCGTGGAAACATCTGATGATGACGCCGGCGAAGTCATGGCTCGTATCCATCGGGGTGACGACACATGACGAGCTCACGCGTCACGTCCTTCGGATCGTCGGCGAGAACGGATTCGAGGCGCTCGCTTCTGCTTGGCTCTCGGGTATGAAGGGCAGCATCGCTGAGGGGGATGCATTCACGCAGGGCAGAGCGGGGCAGTTGATCGCAGCCGCGAGGGAGTTCGATGAGGCCGGCGGAGGATCAGCGGCGGCGTTCATCCGCTGGATCGAAGCGGCGACCGTGCGTGAGTCCGAGGGTGCCGAAGTCGTGCGCGTGATGACAGTTCACAAGAGCAAAGGCTTGGGATTCGACATCGTCATATTGCCCGATCTCGAGGGTGGGGGATTGGCTTCGCGCCGGGATGGACCTGCAATTTCGATGCGCGACGACGGGGTGGTCGACTGGATACTCGAGTTTCCGGGGAAGTTGATTGCCGAACATGATGGACGCCTGGGCAGCTATTTGGAAGCGGCGGAGTCGGACTCGGCGTTTGAGAGCCTCGCACTGCTGTATGTGGCGATGACGCGCGCCAAGCGCGGGCTTTACGCGATCGTCGAGCCAGTTGGGAGGTCCAGCGCGTGCAGTTACCCACGACTGCTTGCCGGGAGCCTTGGTTTGGAGTCGCGCGAGGTCGAAGTCGGAAGTGCGCGTTTCACCGGCGTGCACGAGACAGGCGACTCAAGTTGGCTGACGGACGGCTTGCGGCCGGTTGCACTCGAGCCATGGAAACCGGCGGTCGTGAGGACTGGTAGGTCCGTCGATCGGATTCCGCGAAAGGTGGCATCGACGCAGATGGATCGCGAACGGACGATCGCGGAGTTGCTGGCTTCGGAACGTGACGATAGCGCCGCACACGGAACCGCGTTCCATGAATTGATTTCAGAGGTCGAATGGACCGACGGGCTCGATGTGCCGCAGTGGGCTGCTGCGGCTAAGCGACGGGGGTTCGCCGCGAGTGTGGTGGACGCGGCTGCGGAGTCATTGAGCGCGCCGGGGTTGGCGGAAGTGTTCAGGCGACCCGGCGAAGGCTGGGAGGTTTGGCGCGAGCGGGCATTCGAGGCACTTCTCGATGACGAGTGGGTGTCTGCGGTCGTGGATCGTGTCTGCATCGCACGAGGAAAAAGTGGAGAGGTGCGGGCTGTCCGTCTCTATGAGTTCAAGACGGGTAGGGCGCCCGATGGTGCAGCGGTGGAAGACTTGCCGCGAGGCCATGCTTTGCAGTTGGAAGCGAATCGTCGAGTTCTCGCCGCAGCGACTGGCGTTCCGGTGGAAAAGGTGCGGGCGGCGTTGGCATATACCAGGCGCGGCTTGCTCGTTTTTGCGCGGGATTCCGCACTCCCAGAATGAGCTTTACATCAAGCGGCCGGAGACG
Organism: Opitutaceae bacterium; assembly: GCA_035513275.1. Taxonomy (GTDB): domain Bacteria; phylum Verrucomicrobiota; class Verrucomicrobiia; order Opitutales; family Opitutaceae; genus DATKCJ01. The sequence continues at coordinate 4,853 of DATKCJ010000094.1, read as the reverse complement.
CACGGTCTGCCGCTTCCGACCATGGGTAACCTCAAGAAGAAACGCCGTCTGAAGATGTCGAAGCACAAGCGTCGTAAGCGCTTGCGCTCAAGCCGCCACAAGAAGCGGACTTGGCAGAAGTAGCTTCGTCTGGCGCGGTTCGTGGCCGCGTTGTTGAGGGGTTCACGGCCCGATCTATCGGGCCGTCGTCCAGATAGGTGCGCGAATGCGCAGAAGCGTATCCGTCAAAACTTTGTGCAACGACTTGGGGTCCGGTTTTCTTCTTGAAAGGGTGTGCGATTGCGGTTGTTTTTTTACAACCCAAGTCGCTGCCTGTCCCGGCAAGGCCGGCTTGGGATCAACCAGCCATCATGATATTCTCTGGCAAGCCTCAGGGTTACTTCGTCGAGATAAACGAGTTTAGCGCTTTAGTGGCGCGGACATCGTCCGATGTGCCCCCGTTTAAGTTCGAAGCGATCAAAGAGGTCCCGGGTGCGAAGCTCGAGGGGATTTGCGAAGCCTTGCTAGAGCTTGCTGATGGAAAGAAACGTGGCCGCTTGATGGGTGCGAACTTCGCTTTCTATCCCCAGCGAAGGTTCATTCGGAAGGCGACGGTCGACCCCAAGAAGTTGAAGGAAGAGGCTTACCTTAACGAGTTGCTGGTCTCGCAGTTTCGCGTGGAGCCCGAGCGGATGACGCTTGCTCTGGTCGGTTCGGCAACGGGAACGCAGGTCGATGCGTCGACCACCAATGCGAAGGACGTGCTTTTCTGTGGGAGTTTCACCGAGGACTTCAAGAAGATGCAGGAAGACCTGCTCGCTGCGGGACTTTATCCTGATTCGATCGAACTGGGTTCGGTTGCAATGATGGGAGGGCTCCTCAGCTACCTAGCGTTCACAGAGAGCAAGACACCCACCCTCTTTCTTGAGGTAGGGAAAGAGACCACGAACTGCTACATTCTCAATTTGAACGGCGTCGACCTGGCCCGCCCGATCGCGCTGGGCGTGAACTCGATCATCCCGATTGTCCAAAAGGAACTTGGACTGAAGGACGAGGAATCGGCCGCAAAAATGTTCTTCTCGAACACCTTTGATTTTGGCGGGATGGGACCGACCTTGATCAAGAAGCTCCTGAAGGAGCTCCAGTCGTCGATCGGATTCTACGAGGTGCAGACCGGACAGTCGATCGGCCAGCTCGTCTGCGCCGGCCTTCCGGACAATCTCGGGTGGCTTGGAACAACGCTTGGGTCGACCCTCGGGGTGAACGTGCTGAAGCCGGACTACGGTCCGTGGCTTGAGGCGAACAAGATCGAGTGGAACGCATCGACTGTCGGAATCGCTCCCGGCCCGGCCCATTTCGGATTGATAAGCATCGCGGGACGCTTCCAGACAGGGCCCACCACCAATGAAACAAAATAAGGGCCAAAATTCAGGGCAGGGGCCCGGCTGGCATCCCGATTTCAGGATCGCTGCCGAGTTGCCCGACAACAAGGTCGTCAGGACGGACTTCATCATCAATGGCGTTGCACTCGCGATTTTGGTCCTGGTCGCTTGGGCGTTCTATTCGCGCGAAGTCCAGTTGAAGGAGGCAACCGAAGAGGTGGCGCGCTGGACGGCCGACATCGATGCGAACAAGCCAAAATTCAACGAGGCCCTGGGTCTTCAGCGCGAGTTCGCCGCGGCGGAAAAGCGAATCGCGGAAGTCTCTGCATTCGCGAAGTCGCCGTTGGAGATCGCCGAGTTGATCAGTCGGTTGGGCGCGTCGCTTCCGAAGCTTGTGGCAATCGATGTGCTGGAGCGACGTGACGATGTCTTTGTGATCCGTGGAACAATCGTCGGCGCGTCGGAGCGCGGCACGGGAATCGCCAACGCCTACCTCGATGCGCTCAATGCGGACTCATATTTTGCACAGCGTTTTGAAGGCATCCGACTCAACAACATCAATCGCGAGGCACGGGCGAACCGCCTGTTCTTCGAAATTGGCATGAAACTCAAGAAGGCCGACTGAACCATGCCCACTTTGCGCCTCCTTCTGAAGTTTCTCAAACGGCACGCGTTTGCGGCAGTTTGCTGCATGCTCGTCGTTGCAATCGGAATCACTTACTTCATGCGGATGGATTACCTCGATGCGGAGCGTGTGAACATCGAACAACTCCAGAAAGAGGCCGAGAACATCAAGCGAAACCTCCGCAACGCGGCGGGGTTGCGGGAGAATCTAACGGATCTCAAAGTCCTTCATTCGATCGTCGACGCCCGGCTCGTCCGCCCTGAAGACCTCGCGAGCAACCTGCAGTATTTCTACCGGATCGAGTCTGAAACCGGGGTGAAGATCCTGCTCCTGCGCCAATTGACCGGCACGGGACCAGTTGCTGCCGCGCCAGCCGGCGGCGCGTTGGCATACCGACCCATTTCATACAGCGTGATCGTCGAAGGTTCATTTCCCCAAGTCATGGCCTTTCTCACCCGGCTAGAGCGCGGCCCGCACTTCAACCGCACCAAAGTATTTACCGCGCAACGCGGGGCACCCGATTCGGCGGAAGGCATCCGAAGCGGAACTGTAGTCGTCAACCTCAGCGTCGAACTGATGGGAACACCATGAAGAAGAGAATATTCGTTGCCGGATTGGTTCTCCTCATCGCGTGTGCAAGTGCGCACGGGCAAGGCAGTGGCGTCTCGACGCCCAATTCTCGAAATGACGCACTTGAGCGTGCCCATGCATCGCTTGCAGAACGTCCTGCTCCAAACCTGGAGGAGTTGAGAGCGATGAAGGACCCGTTCAACCCGCCCGAGACCGATCTCAAGGATCTGATCGTGGACACTTCAATTCGGCCAAAGGATACAGGGCCGAAGCTGGTCTCGGACGCTGATGTGCTCCAAGTCCTGGCTTCCAGCATCACTCCCACGGGTTCGGTTACAGTCGGAGGTGAGCCCTACCTCCTGTTTGGTGAAAAGAGACTCAAAACAGGCGATCGCTACACCGTGACGAAAGACGGTGTTGATTACGCGGTCATCATCGACAGCATCGAATCGAGCCGATTTTCAATTCGCTACAACAGCCAAGTGCTGTTCCGGCAGATCAAATAAACATCCATTCCTATGACTACCCGCCGACTACTGCTTGTTGTGCTTTGTGTCCTCTCTACCGCGATCCTTCGCGGCCAGGCCGACCTCGTTGCTGAAGGTGCGACTGGCACCGTCTCAGTTTCCGAGAACAAGGACCTGATCTCGGTCGATTTCCCAAATGAGGAAATTCGCGTCGTTCTTCGTAACGTCGCCGATCTCTTCGAACTCAACCTTGTCGTCCCCGAGACCCTTGTGGGCCGGACGTCCGTGAAGCTCCGCAATGTCACATGGCGCCAGATCTTTGAGGTGGTGCTAAGCGAACAGAACTACACCTACATCGAGGAGGGGAACATCATCAAGATCGTCAGCCGCGATCAGCTCTCGCTGGAGCCGACGACGACCGAAGTCTTTGTGTTGAATTACTCCCGAGCATCCGAAATTCATCCGACGATCTCGGCCATGGTTGACACGTCCGAAACGGTGAGGGGTCGGATTCAGATTGATGCGCGGAATAACGCGCTGGTCATCACCGAGCGTCCGACACAACTGAAGAAGATCAAGCCGATCATCGACCAGCTCGATGTCGCCACGGCCCAAGTGATGATCGAGACGAAGTTCATCGAAGTCACTAATGACGACCAATCGGACATCGGCGTCAACTGGGCTTCACTTTCCAACTACAGGGTTGGCATGGGGCCGGTCACCTCAACCCCACAGCATGTGTCGGCTGTGAATCCGCAGACAGGCATAGTCACGTTCGAAGAGGGAGCAGTCTCTTCGAACTTCGTCAATTCCTTCTCGTCGCTCTTTAAAGCGCCGCATTTGGTGGAATCGGTGTTCACCGCTAACGAGTTCTCGCTGCTCCTCAGCCTGCTTGAAGGCCAGGAAAACGTTCGCCTCGTCTCGAATCCGACCGTCGTCACGCTCAACAACGTATTGGCCAAGATAAACGTCGGTGAGGAGTTCCCAATCCCGAACTACACCTATAACCAGGAACGTGGAAACTTTGAGATCAGCGGATTCACCTACAAGGCGATCGGCATCATCTTGAACGTCACTCCGCAGGTGAACAACGCGGGCTTCATCAAGCTCGCAATCACGCCCGAGGTTAGCAGCCGTACGGGGACGGTGAATTTCGGTGGCGCCAGCGGAGCATCGATTCCGATTATCGCAGTGAGAAAGACTGAGACACAGGTCTCCCTAAAGAACGGTCACACAATGGGTATTGGCGGACTCATCGAGTCGACCACGAGAAAGGGCAGCTCGAGAGTCCCGGTTTTTGGTGAGCTGCCGCTCATCGGTGGCTTATTTAAATCGAAGAATAACAGCATGACGTCGCGAAACCTTGTCGTCTTCATCACCGCCAAGACACTCGACAACGAAACACCAGCCGTTGAAGAAATCTTCGATTCACAGTCTATCCGCGACATGGAACTCAAGCGCTCAGACTTGCCCGGCCAACGTTCGCCTGGCTCGGCGTTCCGGGAGTAATACGCTCGCTCCAAAACCCAGCATTCAACGCCCGGGCAATACCCGGGCGTTTTTTTGTGCCGAAATGCGGAGGGCCGCCGTCAGCTCAAGAAGCCCTGCGACGCTTTCACCACAATCACCCCGACGTTCTTTGCAAGATGCGCTGCAAAGCACGGTAGCAGTGAGAGCGCCGGATTCCAGCGGTTGAAACGCAGGCTGTAGAACACGATCGAGCCGGCAAAGGCGACGGCCGTGCTGAACCAGCCTTTGAGACCCGGCGTCCATTGGAATCCGGCATCGTCCCAGGACCACAGGAACGGATGGATCGCGGCGAACACCACC
>DATKCJ010000093.1:0-4268 GCA_035513275.1 Opitutaceae bacterium | reverse complement strand
GATTCAAACAGCATCCGCACATGCGGATCGGACGTTCCGTGCGCGCTGATGCCCAGATGCCCGGCGACTTCCGGATGGGCCTGCGCGAAGCCCGCCATTTCGTCTTCGAGCAGGCCGAGCTCCTCGACATAGCGGTCAAGTATCGGATCGGAGCGAGGGTTCGGCCTGGATGCGGACATGACCAGCCGGCCTCTCATCCACCAATGTGGATCGGAAATGTGACGGGGAGCGACGAACCGTCGCGCCGCAGGACCTTGGCGCTGATCGTGGCACGGACTTCGTCGCGGCGGGCACGGGGAAGATCAATGAGGACCTTCTCGACGATCACCGCGGGAACGTACGAATGGATGGTGTTGCGCACCATGCCAGCAAGGACGATGGCGTCGAGCCGGCTTGTGGGCGACAGGTGCAGATAGTCCGGCAGCCCGTAGTCGAGAACCGTGCGCCGTTTGCTCGTGCCGGCATCGATCCGCCGCATGCAACGCGTGCCGAGCAAACGACGCACATCCTCGATGACCTCGTTCACGTCGGCATCGAGGCGCTGCGGCGGCCCACCGACTTCCGCGCCTCGCGCGGAGAACCGGCAAAAGAGTGGGCCGCTCTTCATCTTGATCCGATGCCTGGTTCGTCAGGCTTTAGCCGTTGCTGCCGGTGCCGGTCAGCTGGTCGAACGAGACGGAGCCCTTGTTCTCGCCGGATTCGTCATACCAATTGTATGTGGCGCCAATGCTCTGGTAATTCAGCTTCACGCGAACGAGGGGCAGTTCGGACACTTCGGCCCCGGTGTCGGCCACCTGCGTCGACATGAGGTCGACGCTGGAGACATAGACGTCCTTCATCGCGTACTTCATGACCTCGCCGATCTTGCCGCCGGTCATCTTGACCATGAAGGCTTCGACCTTGCCGAGGCTGTTGCCCTTGGCGCAAGCCTCGACCAACTTCGGGTACGCCCTGTTCAGCCGCATCGTGCAGACCATCTCGCCGTGAACACACTTGCCGGCGGTTCGCGAGTTGGAAGACTTGTCGCCGACCATCGGCATGCGCACGCAATGCTCCAGTCGCTCGACGTCAATGGCCTTCTCGTATCCGGCGAGGGACGACTCGCCCTCGATCTTCAGTTTGTCGGTGATCTTTACGGTCATGGAGAGCATCGTCTTGTCCTTCAGATGTTGGAATGAATGGGAAAGTCACTACATGCGTGGATCGCCGCCATCGATGCGGGCAGGCCGCATCGATGTCCGAGGCGGCTACCGGGATCTACTTCTGAGCACCCAGTTCGGCAACCAGGCGAATGGAGGCGGTGAGTTCCTCGAGTTGAAAGTGCGGCCTGAGGAACACGACGGCGGAGTAGGCGCCGGGGCGGCCGGGAACTTCGCGCACCTCTACTGAGGCGTCACGCAGCGGAAAGCGCGCCTTGACTTCCTGGCTCGCTTCGTCGTCCACCGTGACGTAGCGAGTGATCCAGTTGTTGAGGTACTTCTCGATGCTGGTGCGCGACTGAAAGCTGCCGACCTTGTCGCGCATCATCGCCTTCAGGTAGTGAGCAAAGCGCGATGCGGCCAGAACGTACGGCAGCATGGCTGCCAGGCGCGAGTTGGCATTGGCGGCATGCGTCATGTAGGTCGCAGGCCGATTGACCGTCTGACCGCCGAAGAACACGCCATAGTCGGTTCCCTTGGCATGGCACAGCGACATGAACCCGAGGTCACTGAGCTCCTTCTCCCGACGGTCGGACACGGCGGTTTCGGTCGGACACTTGACGACCACGTCGCCGGACACGGACCGGAAGGTATGAACCGGAAGGTTCCCCACGACGCCACCACCCTCGGAACCTCGAATCGCAGCACACCAGCCGTAGGTCACGTACGACGACACCACGCGCTCGGCCAACGCCCACGCCGAGGCGCCCCACAGGTACTTGCGATGATCGGAGCCGTCGCAGTCTTCGACGAAGCTGAACTCTTCCACAGGCGCCGTGTCGGGCCCGTAGGGCAGGCGCATGAGCACACGTGGCAGCGTCATTGCGACGTAACGGGAGTCGTCGCTGTCGCGGAACGAGCGCCACGCGGCCAACTCGCCGCTTTCGAAGATTTTCGCCAGATCGCGCGGAGCATCGAGGTCGAGAAACGAGTCGAGGTCCAGCAACGAGGGCGCCACTGAGGTGAGCAACGGCGCATGAGCGCTTGCGGCAACATGCGACAACTCCTGCAGCAAGCGGACGTCTTGCGGCGCACGACCAAACTCGAAGTCGCTCACGAGGACGCCGAACGGGACGCCGCCAAGCGTGCCGAACTCCTCCTCGTAGATGCGCTTGAAGAGCGCGCTCTGGTCGAAGCCCGTTGCGCGCTCGAAGTCCTTGATCAGCTCCTTCTTCGTGACCGGCATGACCTTGACGCGAACGTCAGCACCAATGGAGGACTCGCGCACCAGGCGCCTCAGCCCGAGCCATGACGCCTCCAGGCGCTGGAACTCCGATGCATGCAGGATTTCGTTCACCTGCGCCGAAATCAGCTTGTCGATCTCGGCAATGCGGCCGGCGATCAGCGTGGCAGCGGTCGCGGTCGGATACTTCTGGAATGCCGGAGCCTCTTCCAGGAAGCGCGCGAGCAGATCGACCGCCTTGTCCGACTGGGCCGGATCTTTTGCGATGCGCCCCTGGTCCACGATGATGTCCAGCACGCTGGCGGACGCGGCACCGTTCCCGGAGCGCACGAGTTCTTGAAGTGTGTGCACGCCCGTCACTCCCCGGAGGATCCGTCGGCGTTGCGCCTGGCGACAATTTCGCCGAGCGCCTGCTGCTGCAATTCGGTGCTGGACACGACCTCGGCCAGCAGTTCGTCCAGTCGATCGTTGCCCTCCAGTTTGGCGAGCAGGTCATTCAACCCGGCGCGCGCCTCGAGCAGACTGGCGAGCTCGGGAACCGCGGTTGCGATGGCGCCGGGAGTGAACGCCTCGAGACTGTCGAACTCGAGATTGACCCGCATCTGGCCTTCTCCGGCCAACTGGTTCGGCACGCGCAGTTCGAGCCGCGGGCGCATGGCGGACATGACCTCGTTGAAGTTGTCTTCGCCGATTTCCGTGAACGTGCGATCCTTCAGCCGCACCGCATGCCCCGAGGGCTGGAGGTCGGCAAGCACACCCAGCACGAAAGGCAACGACCTCTCCTGAGCCCCGTCTCCGATCTCGACGTCGTAGGTCAAATGAACGCGCGGAGCGCGGATCTTCCCAATCTTGCGTTGCGTACTGGAGGTCATCGACTTGCCCTTCACGGGGCCCTCTGTTTCGGTGCCCCGCAGACTACAAGCGCGTTCCAGGCATCATGCGACACCGGCATCGAGACCCGGGTGATTCGGAACGAGCACCGGGATCGGCCGCACGAAGCTGTGACCGCCAGGTTGGCAGTGTCCACTGCGGCCCGTCAACGGCCGGCAGCGGGAGAGGCAATCACCTCGCGATCAACCCAGCCCCATGGCCGTGGTGTCGAAGCGCGTGATCGGATCGAGGAAGCCATGTGATGGGTTCTCGCCGAGCCCGGCGAACACGCTCCCTGCAACCGCCACGTACTGGCCGCGCCCTGCGCGCTTGGCATCGTAGAGCGATGCGTCGGCACGCTCGATCAGTTGGAGCCTGTTGAGATTTCCGCTCGAGGCAACCGCAATCCCGATGCTGGCACCGACACAGAGTTCGATCGAGTCGAAGCAGAACGGCGTCTGCGCTGCGGCGATGACCTTCTGAGCGAACATCTCCGCGTACTCGCGCCTTTTCACGTTCGTCAAGATCACCGCAAACTCATCTCCGCCCAATCGGGCAGCGACATCACCCGGCCGTGTGATGTGCATCAGACGCTGCGCAAAGGCCTTGAGAAGCCGGTCCCCGGCGGGGTGACCGTAGGTGTCATTGATCGCCTTGAAGCGGTCAAGATCGACGTACAGCAGGGCGACATAGCCGGCGCCAGGAGACTCGCTCAGCTTCTCGAACGCATGCTCGAACCCCGCCCGATTCAGGGCCCCGGTGAGCGGATCCACTCGCGCGGCATTGACGAGTTCGAGCTCCTTGAGCTTCTGCTCGGTTACATCGTAGGCGACACCGACGAAGCCCCCAAGACGACCGGCGTTTGCTCCCAATGGGGTATGAATGAACCGAATGAAGCGTTCGCGGCCCATGTAATCCAGCTCGTAGCTCACCACCTCACCCGCAAGCGCCCGCTCGATATAGGCGCGATTGCGGCCGTACTCCTCAGGACCGAGGACCTCCCCGATCACCCTGCC
>DATKCJ010000092.1:0-6342 GCA_035513275.1 Opitutaceae bacterium | reverse complement strand
TTGGAGGAACTTCGGGTGAGCGATAGCGCTCGGGAAGAGGATTGCCCGCGGATTATCCGGACGAGCATAGATTGCATTCGCGCCCCTCTCACCGTGTAGGGCCGGCGCTTGCGCCGCGCCATTAGACGGTCAGGCATGCCGCATGCGGTAGTCCTACGAAAACCTACTCTCAGCCTTCTCAGAACGAATTGATCGTCGCGATGACGTGGTCGACCTGCGCGTCGGTGAGTTCCGGAAATACCGGCAGGCTGAGGCACGTCTTCGCGAGGTCCTCGGCGACTGGAATTGATCCTGGCGCGTAGCCGAGTGCCGCGTAGCACGGCTGCAGATGCAGCGGCATCGGGTAGATCAGGTCGGTGCTGATCTCTGCTTTCGTGAGATGCTCGCGCAGCGCGTCGCGTCGCGGATGCGTAAACGTGAATTGGTGGTAGACCGACTCGCCCGACTCGGGCACCGACGGCAGGCGCACATCCGCGAGCTTGATCCCTGCGAGGTAGCGGCGCGCGACTTTGCGACGACCCTCGGTCCAACGCGTGAGGTGCTTGAGCTTCACCGAGAGCGCCGCGGCCTGCAGGCCCTCCATGCGGTAGTTGTAGCCGACGTGATCGTGGTAATATCGCCGCTCCGAGCCGTGCACGCGCAACACGCGCGCCATCTTCAGGAATTCAGGCCACTTCGAAATCAGCGCACCACCCTCCCCTGTGCCTCCGAGATTTTTCGTCGGATAAAAACTGAACGTCCCCGCGTCACCCATCATCCCGACCGGCCGGTCGCGATACTTCGCGAGGTGCGCCTGTGCACAGTCCTCGATCACCGCGAGGCTCTTCTCGCTCGCGAGCGCAAGGATCTCGTCCATCGGCGCGGGTTGGCCGAACAGATGCACGACGACGATCGCCTTGGTGCGCGGCGTGAGCACCGCGCGGATCGAATCTGCCGTCAGACAATAGTTGCTCCGGTCGACATCGGCAAATACCGGCTTCGCTCCGACGTAAGTGGCAGTCCATGCAGTCGCGATGAACGTGAACGCCGGCACGACGATCTCGTCTCCGGCGCCGAGCCCGAGCGCGAGCGCCGCGAGGTGAAGCGCGGAGGTGCGATTGTTGCATCCGACTGCCTCGGGTGCGCCGCACACAGCGGCGAACGCGCGTTCGAAATCCTCCACGTCGCGACCGAGGCTGAATCGATTGCCATCGAGCGTCGAAGCCCACGCCGCGAGGATCTCCTCACGAAGCGGCTTGTGTTGGAGCGAGAGATCGAGAAACGGAACCTTCATTGGTTCCTAATCTTCCCAAATCTGCGGCAATGAAAACTCCAAACTGGCCGCCCTTTGGCGCTCCATCACGGGAATATGGATCGGGACATTCGCGGGAGGCCCTGTGGGTTGGTGGTGAGGCCAAAGTCGACATTTGGACGTTGATAGCTGGGCTGCATCTCCGAGAGTTGCTGCTGCACGGCTGCAAAGTCCTTGGTCAGTAGGTCGTTTATCAGCTTTCGGGTTCGCGGACTCGAATCCTTGCGGGCCGACTCAAGCGTCTGACGCACAAGCGGGTGATGCGGGACCTGATATGCGAGCAAAGTCATCGCATCGGCACCGGAACGAAATGAGTCCGGGTCAGACGCATCGATGAGTTCAAGTTGGTTCACGAGTGCGTTAAGATAGCTCGTGTCTCCCGAAGCGAGGAATGCGCCCCAAGCGATCCTTCCCTCGTTCAGCCCATCGAATTCCTTTGTTGGAACTCCGGGTTTCACGCCAGCCTGGCTCACGGTCAGAGCTGTCCGCAGCCAGAACTGCACCTTCGCGTCCTGTCCCTTCCGATCAATCAGCGCCTTCCACTGCGACATCATTTCCGGATTTAATTCGAACACCTTGGCCCAGAAACCAACCACGATTGCCATTCGTGCCTGATCCGCAGCTACCACCCGCAACTGATCACCGGGCAGTGTTCGCACCTGAACCTGGCTGGAGGATCGGAAGACAGAGCTTTCCAGGAATCCATTCGACGCAAGCGACTCGATCGCGTGAGCGATCCTCTTCGGCTGAGGATTCTGATAATAGTAGGTAGCAAACACCACGAACTCCTGTGCCGTCATGAGCTGATCTGAACCACCTGCCTTCTCCAAAACTTCTCCCGGCAAGACCCTCAGAAGTGTGACCATCGTGTAGTCCCCGTCGCCTGGCGCTCGAACGACAAGCGCTGACCACTCTTCCGCTGAAAGCCCGAGTTGGAGCGTTTCGTTGAACCGGGCCAACACCGGTTTGCCGACGGGCAGCCTCACACCCGGCATGCTTTCGCGCGAGATGACCGAGGCAACGTCCACTTCGCATTCCATCGCAAAGTCTCCGCTTTCGTCCGCTTCGCGCTTTAGCTTGAAACTGAGCCGCCAGTGCGGCGCGTCGGGCGAGTCGCCGGGGATCTCCCGGACTTGCAGGCTGCCGTCAGCGACCTTCTCGAGGTATTGGACGGGCGATGTGAAAAGGAGCGCCACCGGTTTGCCCGACAGGAGGGACGCGTTCGGCGTCTCGACCCTTGTGAATCGATCCGGTGGATTCATGCCGCTGCTCCACGAGAAGCGACTGCCGTCGAGCGATAGCGACACTTCGCCAAACTGCACGACGGCCGGCGATTGGAAGACCACCCCGCCGTCTTCACCCAACGCGGAATCCGCCGATATCCCGGTCGCGCGAACCTCGCTGTTCCTGAAGACATAGATTTCGGTCTCTAACGTGTAGCTTCCGGTCGCATGCAGGTCGGCGGTTGTCGAAACCAGAGCCGCGATCAACGCCATGCCGAAGAGGTGGGTTTTCATGTTGATGCTCGTTGGTGGAGAATCGTGATACGTTCGAAAGCTCAAGGTGCGTCGATATGGACGACGAACGACGGAGGCGCCGCTTCGTGATCCGCGACGGAATTGAGGAGCATTTCGCGCAACCGGCCCTCGGCTTCGATCCGATGGACTAGAGGCAATGCGTCAGGTTGCCCCCTCGGGAGGAGGACGAGTGTTAGCGCCGCCAGGCTGCAGGTCGCGGCCGCAGGCGTGAGCCACAACCAAAACCGCGAACTCTGCTTCTGAGCAAAAGCCGTGTGCGCCGCATCGAACGCTTCCCGCATCCGCAGGTCGAGGTCGGCGGAAGGTTGAGCCAGCCGCTGCGATTGGAGCCTTTGTTCGAGTTCGTCCATCAGCATTCCTTGTTCAGCATCGCTCGCAGGCGCTCGAGTCCGCGCCGATACCAGGATGCCACTGTGGGCAGCGGCAAGCCGCGCAGGTCGGCAATTTCCTTGAATGTAAGTTCACCGTGGATCCTGAGCACGATCGTCTCCCGCTCGTCGGGAGAGAGCTGCTGAAGAAGCGGCTCAAGGTTGTCCGATCTGGACGAAGTCGGCGCGACCGGAGCGTCGGCATCCGCCGCGGCCGCGATCTCGAAAACAGAATCGGTCCTGACTCGCGTGCGGCGCAAGCCATCGAGTGCAGCATTGCGGACGGACCGAAAGACGTAGGGCCGCAGGTTTGCCGGCAAGCCATTGCCTCGAAGCAATTTCTCAAAAACGCCATGGATGGCATCCTCGGCGGCCTCGCGATTCCCTGTGATGGACACGGCATAGGTGTAGAGCTCCTGGCGACTGCCGACGTAGAAGGCACGAAGCGATTCGATGTCTCTCGCGTTCATGCCGTCTTGGTCGTCCTCACCAGGCGCATCAATTCAACCACGCACTAGCGAAGCAGAATTATGCACACGCTGGCAATTTTCGCCGCGGTGACCCGCCCGCCGTCGCGGTCAGTTCCTACCGAGCTTGGTGACGAGCGCGCGCACGAGGCCTTCGATTGTCGACTCGTGTGCCTCGAAGCCGATCGGCATGCCGACTTTGCGCATCGCCTCGCTTGTCACCGGACCGATGCTTCCAGCGAGCGGCTGCCTCGCGCCCTTTGCGAGCGCGAGCACGCCGGCCTGGTCGACGAACGAGTGCACGCCCGATGAACTTGTGAACAAAATCGCGTCGGCGCCGCGATGCCGGAAACTCTCGGCGGAAGGGTCGGTCGAGAGGTTCGCGCTCTCGGTCTTATAGACGGGAAACTGATCCACGATCGCGCGCGCGTCGCTGAGCCGCTGCACGATCACGTCGCGGTTGCGGTCGCCGGTCACGACGAGCACTTTCACGCTGTCCATGGTCTGCTGCCCGATGAGGGCATCGGCGAGCGCCTCGCCGACGTGCTCGGCCGGCATCACATCGACCGCGAGGTGCAGGTGCTTGATCGCGGCCGCCGTGGCCGGGCCCACCGCAGCGATGCGGAGCGTGCCGAGCGCCCGGATGTCGGAGAATTTCGAGAAGAACGCTTCAAAGAAATACCGCACGCCGTTCGCGCTGCTGAACACAAGCCACTCGTAGCTGCCGATCTCGCCGAACACGTCCTCTCGGACGGTCGGGTCCGATGCCGCCGTGATCCGGATAAGCGGAAGCGCAATCACCTCCGCGCCAAGTCGCTCGAGTTGGTCGCAAAGCGGGCCCGCCTGCTCGCGGGCACGTGTGACGACAATGCGTTTCCCGGTCAGCGGAGTTGGGTCTGCGTTCTTGGTCATGCGAGTCCGAGCTGCTTGAGAAACTTTTCGGCAAACTCCGCCGGCGGTTCGCCGTTGTGGGCGATCTGCGAGTGGCCCGTCTGCTCGTGGTAGAGATGGAATGTCCCGTCCGCGGCGAGGTGCGCGCCGAAAGCCACATGGCAGCCGAGTCCGAGCCGCGTCTGGAATGCGCGCTCGACCGCGACTGAGCGCGCCGTCGCGGCGTCGAGAAGCGGGCCAAAGACCGCGATATCCTCGCGACGGCATTGCACCGCCACCGCTCCCTGCGCGACCGCAGGCACCATCTCGTCGAACGAGAACGGCCGAAAGGAAACGCCCGGCCACTCGCGGATGCCGAGCCGGTTGAGTCCGGCCTGCGCGATTATGGATGCGTCGGCCGCGCCCGCGGCGATCTTGTTGAGGCGTGTGTCGACGTTGCCGCGGATCTCGGTGAACGAGACACCTGGGAACAGGAGCGATGCCTGCAGCCGACGGCGCGGACTGCCAGTTGCGATCGACGCGGGCGTCGCGACACCTGCGCGGAGCACGAGCACATCGCGCGTGTCCTCACGCGGGAGGTAGCCGGCGACGTCGAGTTCGCCATCGGCGGATTCGCCAGGAAGGTCCTTGGCGCTGTGGACTGCGATTCGCGCCTCGCGGCGGATCAGAGCTTGCTCGATCTCGGCGGTGAAGAGTCCCTTGCCACCCTCTTTCTCGAGCGACCAGTTCAGCCGCTGGTCACCTGTTGTGACGATCTTCAGAAACTCGAACTCGTGACCCGGCATGCGCGACGCGAGGTGCGCGGACACGAGCCCGGATTGGGCGAGTGCGAGTGGGCTCTTTCTTGTGGCGAGGACGACCTTGGGCATCGAAAGGTCCACGGTGGCGTTTTCCGCGTCCGCGGCAACTTCGGAAGAGGAGCGCGAGTCACAACGAAAAGGCTAGTAGGGCAGGTCTTTGACCTGCCGCGATTCGCGGGTCAAAGACCCGCGCTACTTTGCCGCCGACGCTTAGCGTCGGCGAAGATTGGACGGTGAGGGACTCGAACCCACGACCCCCTCGGTGTAAACGAGATGCTCTAACCAACTGAGCTAACCGTCCGTAATCTGAAGCGGGATGTAGCCCGCCGCTGCGTGCGGTCGCAAGGTTTTCCATCACGATGTGGGATGTGTCCTGCGTCTGCGCGCCGCAGGTGCCTTGGAGTGCGCCAGCCCTCTGGCGCTTTCCAGCACGGTCAAAGCGGCACGGGAGTGCCGCACTCCAAGACGCTGCCGCGAACGCCTTCCCGCCTTTCCGAACTCCGCTCAAACCACTCCAGCCAGCCGCGGCACGCGCAGCAGGTCGCGCTCGATGAGCGTCTCGGCGACCTGGATCGCGTTGAGCGCGGCGCCCTTCCAGAGGTTGTCGCCGCTCACCCAAAACGAGAGCCCGTTGTCGAATGCCGTGTCGAGCCGCACGCGGCCCACGCCGCACTTCACTTTGCGTGTGAAATCGAGCGGAGTCGGATAGCCGCTCTTTGCGGTGTCGTCGACGAGTTCCGCGCCGGGAAATGCCGCGATCGCCTCGCGAGCTGCGAGCACGTTGACCGGTCGCTCGAACTCCGCGCTTACGGAAACCGAGTGCGCCTGCACGACGGGAACACGCACGCAGGTGGCGGAGAACTTGAGATTCGGAAGAGCCATGATCTTGCGGCTCTCGTTCATCATCTTCGACTCCTCGCCGGTGTAGCCGTCGAGGCCGAAGGTGTCGACCTGCGGGATGCAGTTGAACGCGATCTGGTGCGGATA
>DATKCJ010000091.1:0-3787 GCA_035513275.1 Opitutaceae bacterium | reverse complement strand
AGCAGTTCGTAGAGGAACTCCGGATCGCTGCGGCCAGCGTCCTCGGGCGAGAACTCGATGTCGTCGCACAGGCTGCGCGCAAACGACACCATCTCGACCGCGCGCGCCTTCATCTCTTCACGCGTCATCCGGAGCTTGTGCTTCAGATGGATGTCGCTGCTCGCGAGAAATGTGTGGATGCGCGGGTGCCGCGCGCCCTTCACTCCCTGCCACGCGGCCTCGATATCCTTCTGCGTGCAGCGCGCGAGCCCGCAAATGATCGGCGGCTCGGCCTGCGGGCGACCTTCCAGCGAACCCTGCCCCACCTCGGACGAGATTGACTGCACGGCGGCCAGGTCGTCCGGCGACGCCGCGGGGAATCCCGCCTCGATCACATCCACGCCAAGCCGCGCAAGGGCCCTCGCCACTTCAAGCTTCTCGGCCGATGTCATCGACGCGCCGGGAGCCTGCTCACCGTCGCGGAGGCTGGTGTCGAAGATGCGAACGTAGTTTGGGTTCATGGGAGTGAGAGTGAAGGTGAGGGGCGAGTGCGAGTGAAAGGGACGATTGAAGACCTAACGCGCGGCACTGATCTGCAAACGCAGCTTCTGAATGGTCGATGTCAGTATCCCAATGATCTCGTCGCACAGCGCAACGCGTGCGTGGACAATCTCGGAAGGAATCCAATGCCGAAGGCGGCGATAGCGCCCCGCTTTCTCGCGCGCTGATCCGCGAGAAATGACGAGGAACTGGCAATACTCCTTCTTCGATCCGCGTCCGTAACCCTCCTCGATGTTGGCGGCCACCGAATCGGCGCTGCCGAGTTGCTGGGCGGCGAGTCGATCGCAATGCCGGTGCGGTGCGAGGTAGGCGATGTCTGCAACGACTGAATCGAAGAGCGCGAGCGCCTTCACATAGGCACCGAACTTCATGAGACTGTCGTTGGCGGACATGGCACTTTCCACTCGCACTCGCACTCGTCACTCGGTCGTCATTTCGAAATGACGACCGGATTGAGGAACGGCATCATGCCGCGGAGTTTTGCACCGACAACTTCGAGTTTCTGAGTGCGCTCGCGGTTGCGGTATTTGTTGATCGTCTTGCGGCCGTGCTGGTTGTTCTCGGCGATCCAGCGGCGCGCGAACTTGCCGCTCTGGATGTCGGCGAGGATCCGCTTCATTTCCTTCTGCGTCTCCTTCGTCACGACGCGCGGACCGGAGACGTAATCGCCCCACTCCGCGGTGTCGGACACCGAGTAGCGCATGTAGTTGAGGCCGCCGCGATACATCAGGTCGACGATGAGCTTCAACTCGTGCAGGCATTCGAAGTAGGCAATCTCGGGCTGGTAGCCGGCGTCGACGAGCGTCTTGAACCCAGCCTTCACGAGCTCAGACGCGCCGCCGCAGAGCACGGCTTGTTCGCCGAACAAATCCGTCTCGGTCTCCTCCGTGAATGTGGTCTCAAGAACTCCTGCACGTGTGGAGCCGATGCCGCGCGCGTAGGAAAGCGCGAGCGCCTTCGCCTTGCCTGTCGCGTCCTGGTGCACGGCGACAAGCGCGGGCACGCCGCCGCCCTCGACGAAGACTTCGCGGACACGGTGACCCGGGCCCTTGGGTGCGACCATCGCGACATCGACATCGCGCGGCGGCTTGATCGTGCCGAAGCGGATGTTGAAGCCGTGCGCGAACATGAGCATCTTGCCTGCAGTCAGATGCGGCGCGATCGACTCCTTGTAGAGCGAGGCCTGCGTCGTGTCGGGCACGAGCACCATGATGACGTCGGCCCACTTCGAGACGGCGTCCACGGTGCCGACCCTCAGGCCGGCCTTCTTCGCCTTTGCGCGCGACTTGCTCGTCGGCGCGAGGCCGACGCGGACGTCGACACCGCTCTCCTTGAGGTTAAGCGCGTGGGCGTGGCCTTGTGAGCCGTAGCCGATGATCGCGACGTTCTTGCCGCGGATAAGCGGCAACTTTGCGTCTTTGTCGTAGTAGATGTTGGCCATGGGAGGTTGAGGAAAAAGTGAGGGTGAAAGTGAAAGTGTAATTGGGTCTAGGGTCTCGGTTCTAGGGTTTAGGGTCTGAGGTCGCGGAGATTGGAGTTCGAAGATCGGAGTTCGGGATTTTCGATTTTGGATTTTCGATTTAGGCAGAGACACGAACGATACGAATTGAATCGAAGGGTCTTAGAATTCCGAAATTCGAGAGTGGAGGGGCCTTGTGGTCTGTTGTGCTGTGGTCAGTGGTCCCGTGGTCTCTCCTCAGACCGACATCGACAGACCTGCAGCCGAATCGTGGTTCTCCGACGACTGGCTGTTGGGGGCTTCGGCGCTCTCGGGTGGCTTGTCCGCCGACTGCGGAGCGTGGCCGCGCGCCATGGCGACGACGCCGGTGCGCACGAGTTCGAGGATTCCGTAGGGGCGCATCACGAGTTCAAACTTGCCGATTTTCTCGGGAGTGCCTGTGACCTCGATGACGACCGATGCCTCGTCGACATCGACCACGCGGGCGCGGAACACATCGACGAGCTGGAGGATCTGGCCGCGAGAGTCGGGGGTGACCGCGACCTTCACGAGGCCGAGTTCGCGAACCATCGACGGCATTCGCGTGAGGTCGTCGACCTGGAGCACGTTGACGAGCTTGTAGAGGTTGGCCTCGACGATCCTCGCGCCGGCCTCGGTGGTCTCGACGACCACGGTCATGCGCGAGACGCCGGGCTGCTCGGCCCGGCCGACAGTCAGCGACTCGATATTGAAATTGCGACGGCGGAACAGTGACGCCACGCGATTGAGCACGCCTGGCTGGTCCTCGACTTTCGCGACAAAGATGTGTCTGGGCATGTTGGGTATCCCCGGTGGGGTTCAGGTGAGTGTTGTGGCCGGCTTGTGGGCCGCGCGGACGCGCGGCTTGGGCATCTGCCATTCGCGGTCGGCGCCT
This sequence comes from Opitutaceae bacterium, assembly GCA_035513275.1. Lineage (GTDB taxonomy): Bacteria > Verrucomicrobiota > Verrucomicrobiia > Opitutales > Opitutaceae > DATKCJ01. Next base: position 875 of record DATKCJ010000091.1, on the reverse strand, counting down.
GTCTCGACGAGAACATCCTGTTGCGGCCGCTGGATCATCTCGTGAAGCGCGGCGCCCGCAGGCACCATCGGGAAAACGCTGTCCTCCTGCTCGACGCGGAAGTCGATGACGACCGTGCCGCCGTGCGCGAGCGAGTCCATCACTGCGGGCGTGACCTCGGCGCGCTTGGTGACGCGCACGCCCTTCAAGCCGAACGCGTCGGCGAGCTTCACAAAGTCGGGCCCCATGAGCGGCGTGGATGCGTAGCGCTTGTCGTAGAAAAACTCCTGCCACTGGCGCACCATTCCGAGGAACGCGTTGTTGATGATCGCCACGTTAATCTTGATGCCTTCCTGCGCGATGGTCGCGAGCTCGGGCATCGTCATCTGAAAACCGCCGTCGCCGGCGACCACCCAGACGTCCTTTTCCGGACACGCGAACTTCGCGCCGATGGCCGCGGGTAGCGCGAAGCCCATCGTGCCGAGACCGCCCGACGTGATGAGCGAGCGCGGTTTCTCGTGGTGATAGTACTGCGCCTCCCACATCTGGTGCTGGCCGACGTCGGTGACGACGATCGTCTCGCGGTCGCGCGTGGCGCGCCAGAGATCGTTGATGACGTGAGCCGCGTAGAGGTGGCCGGCATCGGGAAGCTTCTGGATGTCGCGGACGGCGGAGTCGCCCTTGAGCGTGTTGATTGCCTCCATCCACTCCTTGCGCGGGGAGTGATTCGATCGCGGCAGGAGCTCGCCGAGCACGTCGCGGACGTCGCCCACGAGCGCGAGGTCGATATGGACGTTCTTGTTGATTTCGCTCCGGTCGATCTCGACGTGAATCTTCTTCGCGTTGGGCGCGTAAGTCCTGAGGTTGCCTGTGACTCGGTCGTCGAAGCGCATGCC
>DATKCJ010000090.1:0-22671 GCA_035513275.1 Opitutaceae bacterium | reverse complement strand
GAGGGCCATCGTTATTGAGGTCGCCAAATGCGATGCCGTGGCCCTTCTGCAACTGACCGAAGCCGCCGGAGGTCGTGACGTCCTGGAAGCGCCGGCCGCCGTCATTTCGAAACATCCGGTTCGGAATGAGCGTGCCGTAGGACGGGTCGCCAGTGCCCGCGTAGAAATCGAGCCAGCCGTCGTTGTCGAGGTCGCCGAAGTTCGCGCCCATCGTCTCGAGAATCTTCCACAGGCCCGACTCGCGCGTGACCTCGGCGAACGTGCCGTCGCGATTGTTGCGGTAGAGCCGCGGCCGCTCCGCTTGCGGAGGGCCGCTGCCGAGGTAGTCGGCCAGGATGTCGCCTGCGTCGGTGATCGCGTAGCCGCTGACGAAGATGTCGGGCCACCCGTCGTTGTCGAAATCCCAGAACCAGCAGGGGAAGCTCCGCAACGGCTCGGTGACGCCGGCTGCCGCCGCGACATTCGTAAATCGCTTTCGCGATCCAGGCGCGTCATCCGCGGCCGCCGGGCCGTCGTTGCGAAACAAGTAGTTCGGGCCGCCGAACGACGAGAGATAAAGATCCGGCCGCCCGTCGTTGTTGAAGTCGCCGCTGACGACCGCCTTCACCCAGTCAACGACGGCGACGCCTTCTTCTGCGGCACACTCGGTGAAGGTGCCGTCGCCGTTGTTGCGGAAGAGTTCGCACGGGTCTATTTCGTTTTCTCCCGGGTGTGACTCGTTCCCGATGAACAAGTCGAGCCAGCCGTCGTTGTTGAAGTCGAACCACACGGCGGTCTGCGTCGAGTGCAAGCTCAGCACGCCCGTCTCCTCGGTCACATCGGAGAACGTGAAGTCGCCATTGTTGCGCAGGAGTGAATTCGGGTAACGACCGTCCTTGCCCAGCCAGCCGCCGCGCAGCACGAACACATCGACAAAGCCGTCGTTGTTGTAGTCACCTTGAATGAGGTTCAATCCGCCGGTAAGGCCCGTGAGGCCCGCGGGCACGGTCAGCTCGCGGAATGTGCCGTCGCCTTGGTTGCGAAACACGCGCAACTGGCTCTCGATGTCGCCTGCCGACCCCATCGGGTCGCGCACCCGGGTTTCGAGGCCACTGGCCGACACCATCAGGTCGAGCAAACCGTCGTTGTCGAAGTCGTCCATCACGACGCCGCCGGAGAGGTCATCGACAGCCACGCCGGCCGCGCCAGCGATGTCGGGGAAGCGCTTGATGTCGTAATCGGAGTTGAACACCTCTGGCGGCACGCGCCACTTGGCCGGCACCTTGTCGGGATACTCGCCGAGGGTCATGTAGGCGATGTTGAGGAGCCAGGCGGCGAAGGGTGTGGGCTTTTCGTCGAGAATCTCGGTGAGCACCTCGATCGCGCCGCGCGATCCCCGCGGCGAAAGGTGAACGCCTCCACCTTGGATCGGAAGGAGGCACGAGTCGGCATTGTGATTGTTCAGGCAGTTCTCCTGCTCCCCGATGCGCAGGTGAGTGATCGCCCTCAGGTAGAAGAACTTTAGAACCTCGTCCTCAGGAGGCCGGATACGGTGTTGGGCGAGGAACATCTCGAACTCGTCGAGCTGCCGGAGCGCCTCCTCGGAGCGTCCGTCGTTGAGAAGCGCGTTGGCATGGAGCGGCATCAGGCTCGCGCGCTCCACCGGAGTGCGCGCCGCCGCGATCTTGCGAAGAAAGTGCTGCTCAGTCCTTCCGGCAAAATACGGCACCCTTTCCGGATCGATGTCACGATCGAGTCCCTTGAGGCGCTCGATCATCCTCAACGTTCCGGGCGACTGCACGGGAGCGGCCGCTGGCAGGTTTGGCTTGATCGCGGGAGCACCGTGCCCGTGGTGAGTCGGTGCGGACTGCCCGACGACTCCAATAGGCGCAGCGAGCAGTGAAAGCGCAAACACCGCCGCTGCGCTTCTCCGAGGTAGGAGCCCGCTTGCGGGCGATGCTTTCTTCGGAATCGCCCGCAAGCCCCTCGACTGGCTCGAAGCCTTGAGCTTGTCGAAACGGCGGGCTCCTACCTCGGAAACAGAAATGTGCGCGACGCGGGTCATGGGTTCCTCGTGAAATTCTCTAACGGGAAACTGTGATCGTATTCGAGTCACTTGCGATATCCGTCTCGCTCGAGCCGCCATCAGGCCACCTCACGCGGATGCGGCGCGCGGGATTCGACGACGGGCTGCCGAAAAAGACTGCCGGCTCCGACTGCGAGAAGTATCCGCTGCCGGCGATGATCTCGGCGGTTCGTGACGAGCCATCGGCAAACTCGACGGTCACGCGCGCCCCGATCGCCGACGGATTCGCGCCGGGTTGCCTGAGGCGCACGCTGACCGGGCTCCGGCCGGGAACGCCCCCGTTGCGCCATGCGAGCGGACTGTCGTTGTTTCTCGTGAGCACGAAATCGGGCCAGCCGTCGCTGTCGAGGTCGACTGTCGCGAGTGCCTTCGCGTCGCCGGGCACGATGAGTCCGCTGTCCGCCGGCGGAACCGCCGTGAACCCACCCTTCCCATCGCCGAGAAGGAGCTGGCTCAGTCCGCCGTCGAACCGGCCAACCACCGCCGCCGATGCAAAAGAATTCTGCACCGCGTAGATGTCGGCATTCCCATCGCCATCGAAGTCGCCCGCGATGATTCCCTGAAGCGGCGCGATCTGCGCGACTCGCGGAAGCGGCGAGAACCGGTAGCTGCCGTCGGGCTGGCTGAGAAACACGCCGCTGCGAAGCTCGGTCGCCTCGAGGCGGCGCGCCTTTGCGAGCGCATCGGCACCGAAAATTTCCTCGAGCGTGGCGCGCGCGTAGGCGTTGTTGCGGGGGAACCGGCGCAGGATCGAAGGTATCGCCGAGCCGAGCACCTTGGCCGTGCGCCGCGGGTAGAGTTTCCCGTTCTCGAAGTAGGCCTCGACGATCTGCATCGAGCCGCGGCCGGCGAAGTCGCCGTGGAAAAGCACAGTCGGAAAGTCCGGATCGGCGCGATACGGCGTGTTGAGCCCGAAGTTGCCCGCGACGAAATCGGGACGGTCGTCGTTGTTGAAGTCCGCCGAGGCGAGACTTGTCCACCATCCCATGCCGCCCGACGAGAAACCGAGCCGGTCTGTCCAGTCCGCAAATCCCTTGCCCTTCTCGTTGCGGAAACATCTTATCGCGCCCCACTCGACTGCAACGAGCAGGTCTGGCCAGCCATCGAGATCGACGTCGCTCCACACGGCGGCCGTGACCATCCCGACTTCGCGGAGGGCGGGCGCGAGCGCGTCGGTAACGTCCTCGAATTTTCCGCCGCGATTCGCGAGCAGCGCGCTCATGCCCGTCCGCGGATAGCCGTCGGGCGACACACGCGAACCGATGAAGACATCGAGGCGACCGTCGCGATCAAAGTCAGCGACTGTTGCGGCGCCCGCAGTAAACTGGACATGCGGCAACGCATCCTCCGGTGCCGCGCGCAGAACACCGGTCCGCGAGGCAGGATCGCCGAGCCAGAGACGCGGCCGGCCGTGGTCCGCCTTCGTCACGAGCAGGTCGGTGGCCCCGTCGCCGTTCGCATCGAACGCGAGAACCGGGCCGTCATCACCAGGGCCGTTGGAGAGCGTGGTGACGCGTCCGCTTGAAACGATCCGCATCGGGTCGACCGCGGTCCCACCCACGACGATCTCCGCGGTGCCATCCCCATCAAGATCGGCAACGGCCAGCGAGGGACCGCGCCGGTCCAGGCGAACGGGTGTGAGCCGATCCTGATCTGCAACTTCGTTCTCTCGCTGGACGAAAGACAGACCACGCGCGGCGCCAACCTCGACGAAGAGTGGCTCAGCTTCATCCTTCGCCCCGTGGCCCGCTGCGTGAGCCTTTCGACTTTGCTCAAGGCCCTGAGCCTGTCGAAGGGCGGCGGGATCGATCGGAGATTCGGTCCCTGCGCTTCCGCCTTCGCTCCCAGAGCTTCGGCGGACAGGTCCGCGCTGGGCTACATCGGAGGTCGTGTTTTCCGTGATCGTGAAGCGACGGTTCGCCGGCAGGTCGGTGTAGGTCTGTTCGGCGCCACCGGGCCACTTCACCGTGAGCTGCTCGATCTGCTCGTCGTCGCCGAGGCCGAAATGAAGCACCGGCTCGCTGCCCGACATGTAGCCGCGCGCAATCACGAGCGGCCGTACCTGAACTCCCGATGCGGTCTTGATGCGCACGACGGCGCCGACGCCAAACCGATTCGAGTGCGTGCCCCGCAGGGCGACGATCGCGCGATTGCCCGTGTCCGAGTCGTTGCGGAGGATCGTGGGGCCACGCAGGTAGTTTCCGATAATGAGATCAAGATCGCCGTCGCCATCCAGGTCACCGAATGCGGCGCCGAAGCTCACGAGGTTTTGCCCAAGTCCCCACGTCGCGCTCACATCCTCGAACGCGAGATCGCCGAGATTGCGAAACGCGAGGTTCCTCTCGGGAAACACGGCGCTCGAATACATGATGTGCCGCGACTCCGCCACCGACGCTGCGAGCACAACGCGGTCGCGCAGGTCGGCGTTCTGGTATTCGCGCACCATGCCGTTGGTCACGTGGACATCGAGCCGTCCGTCGTTGTCGAGATCCTCGAGCCGGACCGACCAGGTCCAGTCCGTGGCGGCGAGCCCCGTCATCCGCGCGGCCTCGAGGAACCGGCCCGTGCCTGTGCTCAAGAAGAGGGCGTTGAAGGGATATTGGGGCAGCCTGCCTTTCCTGCTTTCCGCGACGGTCTGATCGCGCGCGCCAGCGATGCCGCGCTGGTCCTTCTCGTGAGATGTGGCGGCCATGTCGGCGATGAGAAAATCTATCCGGCCGTCGTTGTTCACATCGCCGAGGTCGGCACCCATCGACGAATACGGCACATGCGGCACGGCTTCGACGATCACATCCGTGAACGTGCCGTCGCGGTTGTTGCGATAGAGCCGGTCGAGCGGCGCGAAGTCGTTTGCGACGTAGAGATCGGGCCACCCGTCGTCGTCGAAATCCCACCATGTGGCGGAGTGCGCGATTGTCTCGCCAGAGATTCCCGCGCGGTCGGTCACATCGGTGAATGTGCCGTCGCCGTTGTTGCGGAAGAGACGGTCGCGCTGCCCGCTCGGCTGGGCGACGGCGTCGAGCATCGTGGTGTGCAGGTAGACATCGAGCCAGCCGTCGAGGTCGTAGTCGCAGAATGCGGCCATGCCGCTTGCATCGCTGAATGCGAGTCCGCGCGCAGCGGCCTCCTCGCGAAAAGTGCCGTCGCCTTGGTTGATGTAGAGAAGGTTTGGCGCGCCGAACCGGCAGATGTAAAGGTCGAGCCAACCGTCGTTGTTCACATCGGCGAACGCGGCGCTCTGCTTCCACCACTCGGACGAGTCGACGACGGTGCCGGCACCCAACCCGACCCAGCGGCTGGCAGTCGACAGCCAGCCATCGGCGACCACACCCAGGCCCGCCTTGTCCGTGACGTCCTCGAACTTCCATCCACCGAGATTGCGAAACAGACGCGACTGCTCGGTTTTGCTGACGATAAACACATCCGGCAGGCCGTCGCCATCGTAGTCGCCGATCGCGATGCCCGTGCCGGTGGCGCCGAGCGCAAACTCCTTCTCGCGCTCCTCCCACATCTTCTCGTCGGCGAAATTGTTCTCCGCGACGACTCCCGTGGCCGCCGCATCCATCTCCTTGAACATCGTGGCACCGCGCGGTCCGGAGCGCGGCGCAAGCGGCGAATCCTCGATCAGTTCGCGACTCGCGGCGTGCGCGGCCGCTCCGGCAAGGACCACGGTCAGGACGATACTCGCGCAATGAAAAAGTGTCGATCGCGGCATCACGGCAAAGTGCTCCCTTTTCCCGAAACGCCGGGCGGCCGGCGCCCAGGCACTCCGTTGTTTCGAAACGCGACTCTGCTGCCGTCGCCGCGTGTGACGACAAGGTCCGGCCATCCATCGTTGTCGAGATCGTGCACCGCAACCGCAGTTGTTTCCTCTGCGACGACAAGCCCGCTATCCGCCGGTGGCACGGGTGAGAAATTCCCTTCCCCGTCGCCGAGCAGGAGCTGGCTCAACCCGCCGTCGAAATCGCCAAACGAAGGAGGCGTCGCGCGTCTGTTCTGCACGAGGTATACATCGGCGAGTCCATCCCCGTCGAAATCCGCGATCGCGATCCCCTGGACCGGCGCGATCTGCGCGATTCTGGGAAACGGCACGAACCGATGCGTGCCGTCCGTCTGGCTCAGGAAGACCCCGCTGCGCAGCTCGGTCGCTGCAAACCGCCGCGCCGCTGACAGCCTGGCCTCGCCGAGAATCTCGGGAAGTGTCGCCCGAGCAAATGCGTTGTTCCGCGGAAATCGCTTCAGCACATCGGGTGCAAGTTTTCCAATGTCCTTTCGGGTCCGCCACGGAAACAGCGAGTCGCCCTCGAAATAGGCTTCGACGATCGCCGGCACGCCGCGACCGGCGAAGTCGCCCAGAAACAGGAGCGCCGGATGCGTGGGGCTGGCCCGGTATTGCGTGTTGAGTCCCGTGTTGCCGGCGACGACGTCCGGCCGGCCGTCTCCATTCAAATCGCCGGCTGCGAGCGCAGACCACCAGCCGGTCCCGCCGGAAGCGAATCCGGCGCGGTCCGTCCAATCCTCGAGCCGGACGCCTCGATCATTGCGGAAATATTTAACTTCGCCCCAATCGAGCGCGACTAGCAGGTCGGGCCATCCATCGGCATCGACGTCGCACCAGATCGCAGCGGTCACGAGGCCGACATCGCGCAGCCCAGGCGCGATCGTGTCGGTCACATCCGAGCGGGCGCCGTCGCGGTCCCTCAGCAACACGCTCCTTCCAGATGCGGGATACCCGCCCGGCAGCGGCCCGCCTCCGATGAACTCGTCGAGCCTGCCATCGCGATCGAAGTCAGCCACGGCGCGCGTCGGATCCACGGCCAAGAGTGACTGCGGCGGATTCGTCGGCGAGAACATCGGACGCGATTGAACCTCGCTCGCAGCCCAACCGTGCGCAGCTTGGGTCGGGGTTTGGAGTTCCGCGTTCACGCGTTCCGTGGCAGAAGCGGACTCGGTGACTGTGAACCTTCGGTCAACCGGCAGATCGGTGAACACCTGCTTGACGCCGCTTGGCCACTCGACTTCCACACGGTCCATCATCGTGTCGTCGCCGAGACCGAAATGAAGCATCGGCTCGCTGCTCGACAGGTAGCCGCGCGCCAGCACGAGCGTGCGCACTTGTTTGCCGGACTGCGTTTCGATCCGGACTGTCGCACCCACTCCCCAGCGATTTGAACGCCGGCCTCGAAGTTCGAAGATTGCCCGATGCCCGGTGTCGGAGTCGTTGCGCAGGACTGTGACGCCTCCCTCGTAGTTGGAGTAGATGAGATCCATGTCGCCGTCGCCATCGAGATCGCCGAAGGCCGCGCCGAGGCTCACGCCGCGGCGGCTCAACCCCCAGCCAGCTCCCACCTCGTCGAAACGCAGGTCGCCCATGTTCCTAAAGGCGAGCGTCGTCTCCGTGAGCTTCGGGCTTGCGCGCATGGTGGCGGTCCGCTCGCCGGGAGTGCCGGCGCCCATGAGGCGTTCGAGTAGATCGGCGTTCTGAAACTCGCGCACCATGCCGTTGGTCACGAAGAGATCGAGGCGGCCATCGTTGTCGAGGTCCTCGAAGCGCGTCGACCATGTCCAGTCGGTCCGCGCCAGTCCGGCCAGAAAGGCCGCCTCCTGCACGCGACCGGTGCCTGTGTTGAGGTAGAGCATGTTTCGCGAGGATTGCGGGCGCTGCGATGGATCGCGGGCTGCGGTGTTTCCGCTTCCGCGCGAATAGGCCATGCCTCGATGGTCCTTCTCGTGGGTGGTGGCGGCCATGTCTGCCACGAATAAGTCGATCCGCCCGTCGTTGTCCACGTCGCCGAGATCCGCGCCCATCGACGAGTAAGGCATCTGCGGGACGACCTCGTGTATCACGTCTGTGAAGGTGCCGTCGCGATTGTTGCGATAGAGGTAGTCCGGGCCGGCGAAATCGTTGGCGATGTGCAGATCGGGCCAGCCATCGTTGTCGAAATCCCACCACGTGGCCGCGTGCGCCTGCAACTCGCCCCGGATTCCCGCCCGGTCGGTGACATCCTCGAATGTGCCGTCTCCCTTGTTGCGAAACAGGTAGCCCCTCTGGCCCTGGGGGTGCAGCGCGGCGTCGAGGAGGTTGGTTGCGACGAACACATCGAGCCATCCGTCCCTGTCGAAGTCGCAGAATGCGCCCACTCCGCTCGCATCGACAACGGCGAGGCCACGCGCCGCGGCCTCCTCCTTGAACGTGCCATCGCCTTGGTTGATGTAGAGCAGGTTTGCCGCCTTGAACCTGCACACGTAAATGTCGAGCAGGCCGTTGTTGTTTACATCGGCAAAAGTCGCGCCCTGTTTCCACCACTCCGGCGAATCGACGACGGCGCCTCCAAGTCCCGCCCAGCTTTTCGCCGACTCGAACCAGCTCTTCTGCGTCGTGGCCAGCCCGGCCCGTTCCGTGACGTCCTCGAACTTCCAACCGCCGAGATTCCGGAACAGGCGCGATTGCTCGGTCTTGCTGACGACGAACACATCCGGCCGGCCGTCGCCATCGTAGTCGCCGATCGCGATGCCCGTGCCAACCAAACCAAGCGTGAACTCATGGTAGCGCTCTCCCCACATCTCGGGATCGGCAAACTTGTTTTCCGCGACAATCCCGATGGTGGCGGCATCGAGTACCGTGAACAGAGTCGCTCCACGCGGTGCCGAGCGCGGTGCCAACGCCGATTCGACGATCGAACCGTGGTCGACGTCACCCGCTGCGGGCAATCCAGGCGCGCCGACTGCGAGCGAGAGACACAGTGGCAGGATGTTCGACGCTCTTGTTCTCATCTTAATGTGCAGCGTCTCTTGGGGTCGCCTCTCGATCGGAAGCGCCATTGTTTCTGAACGCGATCGTGCTGCCGTCGCCCCGCGTGATCACGAAATCCGGCCGGCCGTCGCCATCCAGATCGCGCACTGTCACGGCCACCGCTTCGCCCGGCACGATCAACCCGCTCTCCGCAGGTGGGACCGCCGCAAAACCGCCGCGACCGTCCCCGAGCAGAAGCTGGCTCAGCCCGCCGACGAAGTGGCCGATCGACGGCGGTGGCTCGAACGAATTCTGCACCGCGTAAATATCGGCGGCGCCATCGCCGTCGAAGTCTCCTGCGACAATTCCCCGGATCGGCGCGATCTGCGCGATTCCCGGCAGTGGTGCAAACCGGTGGCTTCCGTCGGGCTGGCTGAGGAGGACGCCGCTGCGCAATTCCGTGACCGCGAACCGGCGCGCCGCCGCGAGGCGTTCCTCGCCCACAATCTCGCCGAGCGAAGCGCGCGCATAGGCGTCATTTCGTGGAAACCGCCGCCGCAATCCGGAAACCTTCGCCTCCATCTCGCCGCGCGACAGCCAGGGATAGAGCACGCCATCTTCGAAGTGGCCCTCGATTCCCACCGCGCTGCCGCCGCCAAAGTCTCCGAAGAAAAGCAGAGCGGGCTCTTGCGCGCTCGCTCGATAGCGAGTGTTGAGGCCAAGGTTGCCGACCACAAAGTCCGGCCGTCCGTCGCCATTGAAGTCCGCGGTGGCAAGCGCACTCCACCGGCCGGTGCCCGCACTCGCGAATCCCGCACGCTCCGTCCAGTCCTCAAACCCGCGACCCGCGTTGTTGTGAAAATATCTGATTTCGCCCAAGTCGATTGCGACGACGAGGTCGGGCCAGCCGTCGCCGTCAACGTCGCTCCACAAAGCCGCCGTCACGAGTCCGACTTCGCGCAACGCGGGTGCGAGCGTGTCCGTCATGTCTTCAAGATTGGAGCGGCCCGCCAGCAGCGTGCTCCGGCCGGCGAGCGGATATTTCCCCGGCAACGCGCTCGCGCCGACAAATTGATCGGGAATCCCATCGCGATCGAAATCGGCGGAGGCACGCGTCGGATCGGCGGGGACGAACGACGGCGGCGCAGTCATAGGCGAGAACATCGGACGCGATTGAGTCTTGGTCGCAGCCGAACCTGGACCGCCTAAAGGCGGAACTCCGAACCCGGAGGACACTTCAACCGGATCGGTCCGTGTTTGGAGTTCCGCGTTTACGCGGTCCGTGGCCGAATCGGGCTCGTCGCGCCGTAGCTCCGCAGGAGCGGAGGCGGGCTCTGTGATCGTGAGTTTCCGATCCACCGGCACATCGGCAAACGTCTGCACGGCTCCGCTGGGCCATTCGACGACGAGGCGCTCGATCAATGTGTCGTCACCGAGCCCGAAGTGAAGCACCGGCTCGCTGCTCGAAAGGTAGCCGCGTGCGACCCCGAGCTGGCGCACCTGCACCCCCGATGCAGACTCGATACGCACTGTCGCGCCCACGCCGAAGCGATTGGACCGGGTGCCCTGCAGCGCGACGATCACGCGATGCCCTGTGTCGGAATCGTTGCGCAGCACTGAAACACCGCCCTCGTAATTCACGAAGACCAGGTCGAGATCACCGTCGCCGTCGAGATCGCCAAACGCCGCGCCGAAACTCACCCCCATGCGATCGAGGCCCCATGTGCGCGAGACATTCTCGAATCCCGCCGCGGCGGGATCGCCGAGGTTGCGGAATGCGAGGTTCACCTGAGCGAGCGGCGGGCTGGATTTCATGACACGTGCTTTCTCGACGAGGCTGCCGGCCGCGGAGGAGCGCGCGACGAGGTCGACGTTGTTTAGCTCGCGCACCATGCCGTTTGTGAAGAACGCATCGATGTGGCCGTCGTTGTCGAGGTCCTCAAGGCGCACGGACCACGTCCAGTCGCTCGCCGCGAGCCCGATGAAGTATGCCGCCTCAAGCATGTGCCCGGTGCCGGTGTTCAGGTAGAGGGCGTTGCGCATGTATTGCGGCGCCACACCGGGCGGCTCGCGCATCTCGTCGAGCCGCGAGCGGTTTGTGGCCATGCCTCGCTGATCCTTCTCATGCGTGGTCGCCGCCATGTCGGCGACGAGGAAATCGATGAGACCGTCGTTGTTCACGTCGCCGAGGTCGGCGCCCATCGACGAGTGTGGCATGAGCGGGACGACGCTGTTGAGGACGTCGGTGAAGGTGCCGTCGCGATTGTTGCGATAGAGCGAATCGGGTGCGGCAAAGTCGTTCGCAACATAGAGGTCCGGCCAGCCGTCGTTGTCGAAATCCCACCAGATCGCCGAGTGCCCCTGCGTGTCGCCGCGAATGCCCGCGCGATCGGAGACTTCGGTGAACTTCCCGTCGCCATTGTTGCGAAAGAGGCGATCGCGCTGCCCCTCCGGCTGCTTCGCCACATCCAGGAGATTCGTCTGGACATAGACATCGAGCCAGCCATCGCGATCGTAGTCGCAGAATGCGCCGACACCGCTCGCGTCGCTCACTGCGAGCCCGCGCACCGCGGCCTCTTCCTTGAAGGTGCCGTCGCCCTGGTTCATGTAGAGAAGGTTTGGCTGGCCGAAACGGCAGACGTAGAGATCGAGCCGGCCGTCATTGTCGACATCGGCGAAGGTCGCGCCTTGGAACCACGGCGCTGACGTGTCGCCGAGTCCGATCCAACTTTTCGCCTTTTCCGCCCAACCCGTCGCAGTGCCGCTTACGCCCGCACGCTCGGTCACGTCCTCAAATCGCCAGCCGCCGAGATTCCGGAAGAGCCGGCCTCCCTCCGTCTTGCTCACTACGTAAACATCCGGCCGGCCGTCGCGATCGAAGTCGCCGATTGCGACGCCCGTGCCGATGGCGCCATAGACAAACTCCTGGTAACGATCGCCCCACATCCGCGGATCGTCGTATCGGTTCTCGACCACGATCCCGGTCGCCGCCGGCGCAAGTGTCGCAAACATCGTCGCCCCACGCGGTCCCGATCGTGGCGACAACGGCTGCTCGTCGAGCGTCGATGCGGACGCCCCCGACAATGCCGTCGCAGCGCCTGCCGCGATCACCCCGATCCGAACAGCCCGGCCAATGACGATCCAAGGCCGGTATCCAGCGAGGCAGAGCCTCAGACGACGGGACCACGGACCACGGGACCAAGTGAGCAAAATGCTTTCGTTCACCAGTCCTGTGGTCATGTGGTCCGTGGTCCCGTGGTCCCGTGGTCCAAAACTTGATCTGCTCACAACAAGTTTTCCGGATCAATAAGGCTGGGGTTGGCGACAGGGGGCATGAGGTCTGGAATGGAGGACCGGATTCGAGCGAGGGAGTCAAGGCGTATGGGGCCACTCGCCGAGATGATTCACTCCACCCTAGGAGCCACTCTCCTCCTCCGACACTCAAAAAATTCGCGGCCAATGGACAAACGGCCCCTTGCAAGAGGGCCCGGGCAAGACCATACTTGATTCATTGCCGAAAATGAAAACACCCCAAAATTCCCAGGTCAGAATTCTCCGCCGGACAGTGCATGTTGCGGCTCTCGTTAGCGGTCTGGTTTTGAGCACGACGGCGTGGCCGCAGGAAGCGACCAAAACTTCAGATCAAAAGGACCATGTGCTCTTCGTCGGCACCGATTTGGCGATCAAACAGGATGGCGAATACTACCACGTCGTCGGCGCTTCCAAGGATTCGCTTCGGATCGGGAAGAACAAGAAGCTGGAGGACGTGCGCGTGTCACAAGGGGCCGACATCCGGATCAATCGAGGGGTCAAGTTAAGCAATCTCTCAGCCACGATTGCGAACGTGAAGACGGAGAGCGTCGACCGTATGTCGGCTCGCGCCCACCTCGAGGCAATGAAATCCTCGATGCTGCTCGCTGACGAGGCGAGTATGACCCAGGACAGACTGCACGGACAAATGACCCTCGCAAATGCGGGCGGAGCCGACCCGGATTCGGGGATAGGTGGCGCCATTACCGCCGCGGCAGCCGAAGCGAATAAGATTGCCGCCACCAATGCCTATACGAGCGCGCTTCCCGGGCTTGAATCATTGAGATCGACCTCCAATACGCACCTCATGCAAAACCTCGGCCGGAGTGACTCCACCGAGGTCGAACTCACCTTTGACCTTTCAACGCCAGAGCCGATTGAAAACGCATACATCGTGATCGTCGCCAATTATGGCACGGCCGACGCGCCTGAAAGGAACGTCCAGCAGATTTCCGTGCGGAACTTCGACCAAATCGACTCCCAGCCCCGGAAAGTGAAGATGAGCCACGCTGCTTCGGTGAACGGTCTGCCGTTCGGGAGATTCGACATCGGTCTTTATGCCAACGGTGTGGAAGTGGCGACCAACCTCTCCGCGAAGCGCATGCCGTTGACGAGGGAAGAGGCGTATCAGTTCTTCCTCATCGAGTATCTGTCGAAACACAAAGGTGAGACCCGTTCTCCGGCCCCGATTCTCATGACCTCGCGCAGCGAGTTTCGCCGCGAACTCGGGCAGGTCGAAATGGACGAACTTATCTATGCCAAAGTCGACAAGTCGGGGAGCACCCTCTCGCTTTCGTCGGACAAAGCAGGTTCGAAGAAACTACCCGCACCGCTCGAGGTGGCGCTGCAGGACGTCCGCTTCATGCCCGCGTTGGAGAACGGCACTCCAGTGGAAGGACAGCTCAGGCTCAAAGTCGCCGATTTGGCACTCTGAGAGCAAATCCGCGCTGGGGTCCACCCGGTTTGGCCGCGACCCATTCTGGGGCGCACACGTTTGTGGCGCGCACACCCGGCTGGTAAAGCGGCAGCGCGAGTGAACAGCCGGTCGTCGTTCTCAATTATGAGGACGATCCGGGACGTCGTGGCATTCGCTCAGCCGGTCCTGCGTGAAAGTCGTTCAAACAGGCGTGGTCTTCAAGGCGCCCTGAAAATCAGAAACCGGCCGGTGTGCGGCGGCAACTCTTGCACCTGCGTCTCTTTCCTATCGAGATTGCCCCAATTCTCACGGTCGTCCGATAAGCATGAAGTTGTTGTCCCTGCCCTCACCGCGTTTGTGGATGCTAGTGCCCGTCTGTGCGTGCGGATTTCTCATCTGGACGTCGGTGTTGCGCGTCCGGCATCTCGAATACATCGCGACCGCGGCGGGGACGCCGGTGGAAATGGATTCGAAGTCGGCGACGGGCTACGCGGGAGGCGTCCGCCAGTTCATCCCGGGTGATCGCGATGTAGGCTCGCTCGAACCGATTGCGCAAACCCAACAGATGCTGGCCAGGGGAGAGTGGCGCGTGAGACATGTCGACTACGACAGCGCCCCGGGAGGCCGTCCGGTTTGGTCGGCATCACCCTACCGGTGGTGGCTGGGCGCGGTCGCATTCGTCGATCACGTGACAAGCGACCGGCCGGTGGGCGCCGCAGTCGAGCGGGCCGCCAGGGTGGCTGATCCACTCCTGCAATTGCTACTCTTGATTGTCACGGTGACGCTGGCTGCGCGCTTTTTCGGGCCACTTGCGGCGGCACTGCTTTCGATTGGGATCGCTGCTATGATTCCGCTTTCTGGTGCCTTCGTCGCGGGTCACCCGGCCGGAGACGGGCTGGCGGCAATCGTCGCCCTATGGAGCATCCTTCCACTTCTCGTGGTGGGCACGGAAAAACACGACGAGCGGACCGTTCGCCGACACTTCTTCGCAGCAGGGATGATAGGTGGATTCGGACTATGGCTTGACGTTGGCGGCGAACTCCCCGTCCTCGTCGGCATCGCTCTCGGCGGGCTGTTCGCCGCGTGGCAGAATAGGCGCGCCGATCAACAATCGAAGCCGGGGCCACCGTGGCGGATGTGGGCCCTCGGCGGAGCTGCGGCGTGTCTGGTCGCCTACGCCGCCGAATTCCTCCCAGGCCAGGATCCCGGGCTGAAGCTCGATGTGATCCACCCTCTCCACGGACTCGCGTGGCTCGGTGCCGGTGAACTGCTAGCGCGCGCCGGCGGGTGGGTGCGCGGCGTGAGCAAGGGCTGGCAGAAAAAGGAAATCGGAATGACTGCGCTCGCAGCAACCGTGCTGTTGGTCCCTGTCGTCATTGCGTTTCTGCATCGGAAGGAACTTTTCGCTACCGATCCTTCCCTGCTTCGGATGACTCCGCTTGCAGGCGGCGCGATCGCGAGTGACTTGTGGACCTGGATCGCCCGCGAGGGACTCTCGGCAATCGTTCTCGGGACTTTGCTGCCGCTCCTGGTGATCGTTCCAATCGTGTGGTTGCTCGTTCGGAAATCGGTGGAAGTGCGCCATCGCACCATCGCTGCGATCGCACTCGGGCCGGTCCTGCTGACTCTTGTCGTCGCGGCCTTTCACTTGAGGCGCTGGGTGCATCTCGATGCAGCGCTCTTGTCCTTGCTGGTGGTGGGCGTCTTGTGGGCGCAAACCGGCGCGCGCCGGCTACTGAACGGCTGGCTGTGGTCCGGTGCTGTCGTGCTCGCGGCTGTGCCCGGGTTGGTGGCCTTGTGGCCGGCAGGTGCCATTAAGAGTGTCAGCGAGCTGGAAATTCAGAGCCTCATCGAGCGCGACATCGCACACTGGCTTGCGAGCCGGGCGGGCGAAGGACGAGCGACGGTATTGGCGTCGCCGCACCTCTCGGCGTCGCTGGCATTCGGGGGTGGACTTCGCGCGCTTGGTTCGCCCTACAACGGCAACCGCACCGGGCTGGATGTTTCGCTTCGAATCGCCGGAACGAACGCACAAGACGAAGCGCACGCTCTTGTGCAGTCATACGGGATCACCCATGTCGTGCTCGCGTCTTGGGATCCGGCGCTTGAGGAATTTTCGCGAATTTCCGGCGACAATGAGGGGAAATCCCTCGTTGCGCTGCTGCACCGCTGGCTGCCTCCGCGATGGCTGCGGCCAATCCCTTATCCGATGCCGCGGGTTTCCGGATTCGAGCATCAGACAGTCATCGTTTTCGAAGTGGTCGAAATTCAGGACAACTCCGTCGCGTTGAGCCATCTGGCAGAGTTTTTTGCGGAAGCAGGCCATCCAGCCTTGGCCCGCTCGGCGGCGGGGGCGCTCGGTCGGATGTTTCCCAACGACGTCGGCGCACTTGCAGCCCGCGTGCGGGCGGCTGGCGCGGCCGGCGATTCGGAGGATGCGCGCGACGCGTTCAAGGCCCTCGAAACGCAGATCGCCGCTGGAGGTTCGAATTCGCTTCCGTGGGAGCGTCGCGTCAGCGTCGCAATCGCGCTGGCCGAGGGGAGGCGCTTCGATCTGGCGCAGATTCAAATGCAGCAGTGTTTCGCTGAACTCGATGAGGCAGGGTTGCGCTCGCTCACACCACTCACTCTCTACCGGTTCCTGGCACTCGCGAAAGGTCTTGGAATGAAGGCCGGCGACCCAAAGCTGGAGAACCTCGCGCGGCAGCTCCTGCCACCTGAAATCCGCTCGACGCTGTAGTCCTCCGATCCAAGCATGCGTTCGCGTCCCGCCATCATACTCGTCGCCGTGCTCGGCACGGCGGCCGCAATAATCGTCGGAATCTTGCTCTCAGGAACCGGGGGCAAGCGGCCCGCGGACTCGGAGTTGCAGACATCAGCACCCGCTTCCACACCGGCCCGCATCGAGTATCTGCCCACGCCCATCGGCGCGCGTGTCGGCGAGTTCGGCCGGCCGCTTGTCACGAACGTCGCGATCGCCGACCTGGACCGCGACGGTCTGCCCGACGTGCTCTATTGCGAGGCACTGCAAAACACCGTGAGGTGGATCCGCCAGTCGCCTCGCGGCGTGTTCACCGAGATTGTCATCGGCGAATCCATCCCCTCGCCTGCGCACGTCGCTGTGGCCGACATCAATGGCTCGGGCCGGCTCGACGTGCTCGTCGCGAGCATGGGCCAGCTCATGCCAAGCAACGATACGATCGGTTCGGTGGTGGTGCTCGAGCACCTCGGAGACGGAAGCTTCCAAAAGCGAGTGCTGCTTGAGAATGTCGCGCGAGTGACCGACGTGCGCGCGGCCAACCTGGCTGGACACACAGACCGGAAGCTCGATCTCGTGGTCGGACAATTCGGCTACGCGCAGGGAGAGACACGCTGGATGAAAAATCTGGGCAACTGGAAGTTCGAGAGCACAAAGGTGAGCACACTCTCGGGTTGCATCCATACACCGGTCGCGGACTTCGATGGCGACGGCACCGACGACTTCGCGGCACTGATCTCGCAGGAGTGGGAGGAGATCCACCTCTTCCGCAACACGCGCCGCGGGCTTCAGCACAACATCGTGTGGGGCTCGACCAACGAGGACTACGGCAGCAGCGGACTCGACGTCGCCGACGTGAACGGCGACGGCAGGCCGGACCTGATCTACACAAACGGCGACGGCTTCGACTATGCCGTGCAAGGGCCGCGGCCGTGGCACGGAATCCAGTGGCTCGAGAACCGCGGCTCGGGTGTCTTCACGTTCCACCGAGTTGGCGACCTGCCCGGCGCCTATGCGCCTTGCGCGGCGGATTTCAACGGCGATGGGTTCATCGATCTTCTTGCCGTGAGTTGCTTTGCCGACTGGTCCGATCCTGGCGCGGTATCAATGATGCTGTGGCTGAATGACGGCCGCGAGCGATTCACACCGGTGGTTCTCGCGCACCGACCGACCCACCTCGTAACCGCGGCCGTCGGTGATCTGGACGGCGACGGAGTGCCGGAGATCGTGACGGGCGGCTTCCACGCATTTCCGCCATACGACAACATGAGCAACATCACACTGTGGCGGAGAAAGTGAACGTGAGAGTGAAAGTGATTTTGTGGGTGATCGCCGCGCTTGCGTTCGCTGCAATCGTAGCCGTCACAGGGCACGCATGGCGCTGGTTTCGACTCCCGGAGCGTGTGCAATCCGCGCTTCCCGCACTGCCTTCTGGTCTTTCCTCGAAGTCCGCGGAGCTTGATCGCCGGATCGGAGAGGCAGACGCGCGGTCGCGTTCGCGAGAGCATGCGCTTGCTGGCGTTTCGGAACTCGGTTCGCTCTACCATGCCAACGGATACCTTCGCGAAGCCGAGGCGTGCTGGCGTATCCTTCGTTCGGTAGATTCGCGGAATGGAAAATGGAGCTACTATCTGGCCGACATCCGCCGCACCGCGGGCGATGGCGCCGATGCCTCTTCTCTGCTCGCCGAAACAGTCCACCTTGATCCCGACTACGCGGCGGCATGGCTGAGACTTGCCGACTTGGAATTCAAGACCGGGATGGCTGACATCGCCGAACGTCGTTACAGCCAACGGCTCGCGCTCCTGCCAACCGATCCCTATGCGCGACTCGGGCTCGCGCGCATCGCGATGCAGCGGGGAAAACAGGAAGAGGCTCGCCGATTGATCGAGGAAATCATTCGGGAGACTCCCGATTTTCCGACGGCGCACAACTTGTATGCGGAAATGCTCGCGGCCGACGGAATGGCGGATGAGGCCCTCCGCCATCGAAACCTCGGTCGCGAGACAGGGCGCTTCCGCGAGGCAGATGATCCGTGGATGCACGAGTTGAACGACAACTGCCTCGATCCCAAGCGGCTCGCACTCCTGGGCTCGATGGCCCAGCAGACGGACGAGGATGACCGGGCAGAAACTCTGTTCAAACGCGCCATCGAACTCGCGCCGGACGATCCGACTTCCTACGAGATGCTCGGCACCCTTTATCTCGGGCTCAACAAGCCGGAAAGCGCGCAACGGCTTTTCGAAGCCGCTCTCCGGCTTTCGGATTCCGCTGACCGTCGCGTGTTGCTCACGACGAAACTCGCCGACTCATTCCGGATGCAAGAACGTCCGGAGGATGCTCTGCGCCTCCTGCGCGATGAACTCTCCCGCACGCCATCAGCCTATGAATTACACAATTCGCTGGGCGCGGTGCTTCTTGATCTGCGTCGGGTAGAGGAATCCGTTGAAGCCTACCGCGAAGCGGTCGTATTTGCACCAAACGACGCCGACTCAAATTTCCACCTCGGGTCCGGGCTTCTCGCGCTCGGCCGGCGAGACGAGGGCATTCGTCACCTGAAACAATCCCTCACCCTGCAACCAACTTATCCAAGGACGTTAATCCTGCTCGGTCGGCTCGCACTCGAAGAGGGGCGGATGGACGAGGCCTACGGCTTCCTAAAGCCGCTCTATGAGTCGAATCCCGCGCAAGCGATGGCACGGCAACTTCTGGTCCGGTATCACATGCGCATGGGCGATGCTGCCGCGGCGAGTCACGACTTGACGGCGGCCGAGGAACACTACCGCAAGGGCCTTAAGATCGAACCTGAAGTTTCTGAGCTCAACGCAAGCTTTGGTGTATTCTTGCTTCTTCAGAATCGTTTGAAAGAAGCCCTCACGCCCATCGAGTCTTACCACCGCCTGAGACCACAGGATCCGCAGGCTTCATTGTTTCTCGGTCAGCTCTATGCGCAGCTCGGGCGGATCGCCGATGCCAGGAGAATTCTCACCGAGGGCCGCAAGCTGGCGGAACGAGCTGGAAACACCGCCACGGCCAATCACTGCCGCGAAATTCTCGAGCATCTACCGCCGGACGGATTTGATCCCTCACGGAACGGCAGATGACACGCCTCGTGGTTTTCCTCCAGCCGCGGCACGTGAAGCTCACTTTGCCTTTGACGTCATCTGCTCGAGCAGCCGGAGATTCTCGCGCGCTTTTTGATAGCCCGGATCGAGCTCAAGCGCTTCCATCCAGCGTGTCCTGGCGTCCTCGTAGCGTCCTTGCTGTGCGAACAGGATGGCAAGACCGTTGAGAGCGTCCAGGTAGTCGGGCTTGATCTTCAAGGCCTTCTCGTAGTGAGCCGCGGCCTCTGCGGCATGGTCGGGAAACTGCGCGAGATGAAGTGCGAGGTTGAAGTGAACCCAGGCCAGACTGGGATCGATGCGAAGCGCCGACTCGTAGTGAGCTATTGCATCGGCAAGGCGCCCAGGCATGCGAACGAGGACGTTCGCGAGATTTGCGTGGGCTTCGGCAAACTCCGGATGCAGGCGAAGGGCCGACTCGTAATGCTCGACCGCTTCGACCCAGCGACCGGATTCACGCGCGAGCACGTTCGCCAGTCCATAGTGCGCCGGCGCGGACTCAGGATCGATTGTCAGCGCTCGGTTGTAATAGGAGATCGCCTCGGATGCGCGACCCGGCATTGCCGCCAGAGTGTTCGCAAGGTTGAAATGGGCTTCGGCGAACTTGGGATCGAGACGCAGAGCCTCCTCGAAACGCCGAGTCGCTTCGGCCTCTCGGCCCGGCAGCTTCGCGAGCACGAGACCGTAGTCATTTTGCGCGCGGGCGTAGTCAGGCCGGATGTGCAAAGTTTCCTCGAAATGTGCCATCGCCTTTGGAAGGTGGGCCGGATCCATGGCAAGGGCGTTGGCAAAATTGAGATGGTACTCGGCGTTTCGCGGACGAACGCTCACAGCCGTCTCGAGATGCCCGATCGCCTCTTCAAGCCGACCAGGAATCATTGCGAGTTCCTTCCCCAACGCGTTGTTAGCCTCGGGATAGTTTGGACTCAACTGCAACGCGCGTTCGAATCCTCCGATTGCTTCCATTTGCGAGTCTGGCCGCTTCAGCAACTCACGGCCCAAAGCAAAGTGCGAATTCGGAAACTCAGGATTCAGCTCGATTGCCTTCCGAAATGCAGCAATGGCGCCGGCACTTTCGCCGGGAGAGAGCGAGAGCCCGAGGCCGAGGTTGTGGTGAGCCATCCAGCTTTGAGGAACCCGGGCGACTGTGTGGCCAAACAGTGTCTCCATGTCTTGGTACAGACGGCTCTGCTCGCGGCTTAAGTGAATGAGGCCGAACAACAGTACGCCGAAAATGAGACCGGTGCCGGCGCGGACCCAGGGAGTTGCCCGCGAGGCAACCGTCGCAATTCCACCCACCGCCGCCGCAATGAACACCAAGCAGGGCAGGTATTGGAAATGGTCGGCAACGTATGAAAAGACGAACGGATAGACGTTGAAGAACCCCAGCGCGGGAAACAGTGAGCCGACGAAGAGGAGCCATGTCGCAAGCGGTCCGCGCGACCTGTGCCGGAACAGAAAGAACACTACCGTAACCGAAATGCCGGCAAGCAGGTAACCGATCCAAGATGGTGCTTCCGCGGCTACGTCCCAACGGGGATAGAAGAACGTCAAATCGGCCGGCCATACCAGATTGCCGAGATAGAACCAGACGACACGACTGGCGAGCAGTACACGCTCCATCGCCGACAACTCGAACGACGCGCCGCGCGCCCCGATATGCGTCTCCTCGACCCAAGCGGTGAGCAGACCCATTACCGCGGCGGCGGCAAACCAAGGCACTAAAGGAAGGACGTCGCGTCGCCACGCCAAGCTTCCGTTCCTCCACCACAGGACCACAAGGATCGCGGCGGGCAGGGTTGCAGTGACGGTCTTTGTTCCCATCGCAAGCAGGAACAAACATGTTGCCAGCAAGTAGGACCGCCGTTGGCGCCGGGCGTCAAATTGCAGATACACCAGTCCGGCGAGCAGATAGAAGAGCAATGAAAGCGTGTTCTTCTGTTCCGAGATCCAGGCTACCGACTCCACGCACACGGGATGCGCTGCGAACAGGAGTGCTGCAAGCCACTCAAAGCCCCAAAGCTCGCCGCGAACACCAGCGGAACCCGGCTCTGTTTCCCTTCGCATCCACAGCCGCCGGAGGATCATCGCAAGCAAGCAGCAGCATGCCGCGTGCAGCACGGCATTCGCCAAATGATAGCCAAACATGGAATCGCCCCACAACCGGTGCTCGATCCAGAACGTTGTGTGAAGGACGGGATAGTATTGTTGCGTCGCCCCGAGATCGAACCAGATCCGCCAAAGTCCCGTCCACGAGCGCAGTTCCTCCGAGGTTATGTGCGCCGGATCATCCCACAAGAGCTCGCCGTGGAATGCCGGCCAGTAACACGCCAGCACGACACCGAGAACGAGTGCGACCATTGCCCATGGCGCGGCCCGTCGGAACTTCTCCCCGCCAGAAATCCTCATTGCGAGATGCTACCGACGTTCGTGAATCCTGCTCAAGTGTCTTGGTCGCGCCGCTCGAAAACAGAGCACTTCAACAGATTGGCGATGCAAAGTGCGATCGGAGTTTGAGACTTCCAATGAGAGGCGTGGATTCAGCTCCCAAGGCTGATTCACCGGTTCCTTTGAGTCGGATTCAAACGTAGCGTCCAATCCGCGTTCGACCGCCCGGGCGCTGAGGCAACGGACTTTGAGCGACACTCGAGCTAAGGGGCTCAAGTCGCCGGGCACGAAGGCAATCTTGTTGCGACCAAGCAATCCTCACCGGAACAAGCCCTGAGGCATCGGGGTAGGAGCCTGCTTGCGGGCGATCGAGTGGCTGCATGATCCTTCCGCAGGTGGACCCTTCGGCTGGTTCTCGTACCCTCCCCAAACAATCGCAGCCAAGGAGACTACTGCCAAAGCAAGTCAAAGTTTGCTTCGGAATAACACCACCGTCCCTTGAAAGACCGACTATCCGAGAACTCGCTGGAATTTTGTAGCCCGAGAGCTCCGAGTGCGGGTTGTAGGCCCTCCCGCCACAGCGGGATCACCAGACGACGAAGACACGCCGTGTGAGGGCATGCGGCCTACAGAAAGAAACCCCACTACCCGTCCTCGGAGCGGCCGGGCTAACAGAGCTGCCACGCAATTGGCTAGAGCTCACCGGATGTTGGTCCCACTGCAACAAAAGAGGCGCCGGCAGGGTGCCGGCGCCTCGGTTCAAATCGTCTTACAGATGGTCAGAATCTGAACGTATTCGAGATCTGCCAGGTTTGAGGCGGTCGTATTCGATACGTTGCCGGTGATCCGTCCGGTTGGGTGGTGATCGGGACAAGTTCG
>DATKCJ010000089.1:0-3807 GCA_035513275.1 Opitutaceae bacterium | reverse complement strand
GCGAATGTGTAGTGACCGTGCCGGGGAAGAGCTGTTTCTCCCAAAGTGGAAAAACCGCGTCGCGCTTCTCGAAGCGAGAGGCATCGGCGCCGCGCACGATCCGCTCGACAGAACCCGGGTAGTCGCGCGCGTTGTCCTGCTGGTCGGCAATGATCGCGCCGGACTCGACGACAGCGAGGAACACGCCGTCAGTCGGTCGAAGGCTGCGCACGTAGCTCACGAGTCGCTCGAAGTCTCGCATGCCGGCGAGCGAGAGCGTCCTCGGGCGGCCGGTCCACTCGTCGAGTGTCGGACCGTCGGCGAGGACGACCTCGAGGTTGCGCCCGGCCCACGACGGATCGATCGGGATCTCGACGACGGCTTTCTCTGATTCCTGTTGAAAGCCTCGCACCGCCACGGCCACGCGCAACGTGTCGCCGCCGGTGACTTCCTGCCGCTCGATGATGAACTGATCGACGATGAGCGCAGGGTTGCGCGTCATCGCATCGACCTTGAACGAAATCTTGTCGGGAAAGATGCGCGTGATCGGGTTGGAAATCCATGCCGTCAGCTCCTGTGTGAATGCCGCGATGCCGCTGGCGAAGCCGCCGGGACCCGCGAAGATCGCGCGACGCCTGAGTGGCTCGCGTCCGTTGAAGGTGATTTCGACGTCGAGTTCGTATCCGTTGGCGACGCCGGCGGCGTTCCAGCCCATCACCGCCTGCGCGACGCCCATCGCGGCAATTTGCGGTGCGAGAAGCTCATGGCGGATCACCTCAAAGTTAAGGGTGCGCTTGCCCGCAGGTGTCGCGACCTCGACATGCACGGGGATCATCAGTGGCGAGCGTCCGACCTCGCCGTAAACTGCCGAGAGGCGATCCTGGTTGATAGTGCCGACGACCGGGCCGGTGTTGCTCACCTTGAAAGAGCTCAACGCGCTCGGCAGGATCGTGACGATCTCCGACGTCGCCATCGGCAGGTCGACATCGCCGAGGCTCAGCAGCGGATGGCCGAACGCAAGCAGGCGGTTGCCGTCGACCATCGAGACCGTGCCGGTCGCCGCGACGGAAATGTCGCCGGTGGCAAGCGCGACCGCGACCGCGCCGCCTGGCTCGAAGGATGTAATCGCTTCGGTTGGAGCTGTTGAGCCCGAATTGCCGCCGAGCGAAACGACATTGAGACCGATCGCCTCGAGCTGCGGCTTGAACAAGTCGGCCACCTTCGGGCTGATGCCCGAGAGCGCGAACACAGGTTGAAGGGCCACAATGTCGTCCTTCTCTTTGCCGGTGGCTCCGGATCGCTGAAGCGGCATCGGCTCGAGCGACGGCGGAATCATCCCCACCTCGAGCATGTCGCGGATCGGCGTGAAGCCCGCGAAGCGGACCGTTTCAAAACGCTGAAGCTGGTAGGAGAGAGCGCCGGCGAGGCGGCCGTTGATGTAGAGCGGACTGCCGCTCATGCCCGCGACTGCGCCGCTGGCCTGCACGCGCGGATCAGTGAGTTCGCAGATGATGAGATCCTTCCCCGGGCCGAGGCCGTTGCTGAGGATGCCGGTCACGCGCACGGCAAACGACTCGATTCGCGTGCCCATGAAAACTGTGCGCACCTCGCCCGTCATGCCTTGCTTGATATCGGCGACCGGCAGGATGCTCTCCTCGGCCAGATTCCACGCTAATTGCGCGTGGAGCGGCGCGACCACGGCGATTGTGAGTGCCGCGGCGAGCGGGAGGAATCTGAGGGTGTTAAATGCCATTGAGGGAAACGTGGGGTTGTTCAAAGTGTGTGCAAGGCCTCGACCATGATCTCGCAGGCGCGCTCGACGTCGTGCCCCTCGTGCGCGGTGCTGAGAAAGCACGTCTCGTAAGCCGAGGGCGGGAGATAGACTCCGCGATCGAGGCATGCGTGGAAGAAGCGGCCGAAGAGTTTCGCGTCGCCGGTCATCGCCGTGTCGAGGTCGCGCACGGGCGTGGCGGTGAAGAAGATTGAGAACATCGAGCCGACTTGTGGGACCTGCGCGGGAATGCCTTTCGCGGTCGCCGCTCCGGCGAGCGCGTCGCGCACCCTCGCGCCCAGGCGCGCGAGACGCGGATACGGGTCCAGTTCGTCGAGCAACTTCAGCGCTGCGATGCCCGCGGCCATCGCGAGCGGATTGCCGCTGAGCGTGCCCGCCTGATAGACGGGGCCGAGCGGCGCGAGCTTCTCCATGATCTCGCGGCGTCCGCCGAACGCACCGACCGGCAGTCCGCCGCCGATGATTTTTCCGAGCGTCGTGAGGTCGGGTTTCACGTCGACGAGTCCCTGCACACCCGCACGGCTGAGACGGAAACCGGTCATAACCTCGTCGAAGATGAGCAGCGCGCCATTCGCAGTGCAGGCCGCGCGGAGATGGGCGAGGAAACCTTCGTCGGGCAGAATCAGACCGACGTTCGCGGGATACGGCTCGACAATGATGCACGCGATCTGCCCGGGATGCGCGGCGAACGCCGCATCGACCGCAGCGGTGTTGTTGAGCGGCAACACGATTGTCTCGCGGGCAAACGACGCAGGCACGCCGGCGCTGTCGGGATTGCCGTGGGTGAGCGCGCCGGAGCCGGCCTTGATGAGGAGCGAGTCGGAGTGGCCGTGGTAGCAGCCGGAGAACTTGATGATTTTGTCGCGGCCGGTGAATCCGCGCGCGAGCCGGATGGCGGACATCGTCGCCTCGGTGCCGCTGTTGCACATCCGCGCCATCTGGATCGACGGCACGAGGCGCACGATCCACTCCGCCATCTCGACCTCGTAGGGATTCGGCGTGCCGAAACTCGTGCCCGCCTCGAGCGCGCGGGCGATCGCCTCGCGGATCACAGGGTGGTTGTGCCCGTGGATCGCCGGGCCCCAGGTGCACACGAAATCGATGAGCTTGCGGCCGTCTGCAGTCGTGAGCGTGGCGCCGTCGGCCCGGCTCACGAAGAATGGCGCGCCGCCTACCGAGCGGAATGCGCGGACGGGCGAGTTGACGCCGCCGGGGATCAGCTCCCTGGCGCGTGCGAAAAGTCTTTCGGATTCGGAGTGAGGCATTGGCAACCGCTAATCGTCGCTGATTGACGCTAATGTTTCTGGTGCGTGCAAAGTGTTTTCGCGCTGAATCGAAGGGCCGATGAAACCGCTCTCGCAGAGACCGGACTGCCCGCAGGTTGACTCCGGAAGGTAGCGTGCCTCTCGCCCGCCCTGAGCTTGTCGAACGGGCCGAGAGGCACGAAGGACGCGCCCCTCGGAGATGGGCGCGGTATCAGCAAGTTGTGTTCGTTCGAGTGTAGGTGGCATTCTGCTGGCCAGCAGAACCGCGCTTCACGCGGACAGAGTTGCGCGGCGAGCGCGCAACCTACGCGAGGCTGGGCTGCTTGCGCTGATGCGCCGATGTCGACAACTGCCAGGTCGATCGCGTCGGCCGCTCAATTCACGTATTTCTGCACGATCGGGATTCGGCGGCCCACGCCGAAGGCGAGTGGCGTGATTCGCAGGCCGGGTGCGGCCTGCTTGCGCTTGTATTCGTTGCGATCGACCTTGCGCGCGATGTCGTTGACGACCGCGGCGTCGTGGCCGCGCGCGACGATCTCGCGGCGCGAATGGCCTTCCTCAACGTAGTCGCGGAGAATCGAATCGAGCACGTCGTATGGAGGAAGCGAATCCTGGTCGACCTGGCCCGGACGCAACTCGGCCGAGGGCGGCTTGGAGATCGTGTTTGGCGGGATGAGTTCGCGATCTCGATTCATCCACTTCGCGAGCGCGTAGACCTGTGTCTTGAAAACGTCCGAGATCACCGCAAGGCCGCCGGCCATGTCGCCATAG
>DATKCJ010000088.1:0-7140 GCA_035513275.1 Opitutaceae bacterium | reverse complement strand
CCTCACGCCGACGGCACCGTCTCGGTCTTCCGCGCGATTCGTTTGGTCTTAGGTGAGTTTCCCGCCGAGGCGGGATCCTTAACGCGTCCATATCCCGCTCCTCACGGAGCGGGCTACACGAGAGATTTGAATCGCCCGCATCCGCCTTCGCGCAGACGCTACGGCGCGACAAGAGCGGGCTCCTACATGAGGCACACTCACGCCGACGGCACCGTCTCGGTCTTCCGCGCAGGTGCGCCGGCTGGCTCGCGCGCGAGGTAGTCTTCGCGATCGTAGTAGATTGTTCGCGGTCGGCTCTCTTCGGCAGTGCGTCGTGCGTCGGCGCGCGCCCTGAATTGCTGCGGCGTCTCGCCGCAGTGCTTCCTGAAGACACGCGAGAAGTAGCCCGCGTCGTCGAAGCCGTTGGCGAAGGCGATTTCCGAAATGTAGAGGGGCGTCGATTCCAGCGCGATGCGCGCGCTCTCGATCCGGATTCGCTGGATGTAGTGGATGAGCTTCTCGCCGGTCGCCACGTGGAAGAGATGGGAGAGGTAGTCAGGGGAGCACTGGAGCCTCTCGGCGATCGACTTCACGTTGAGGCGTGTGTTGGAGAACTGCTCGCGCACGATCCACTTCACATGAAAAACCTTCCCCGAGTCGGAATTAAGCCGGTCAGTTGCGCTCACGACGAGGTTCTCGAACGTCCCGAGCAACGCGATCACGAGGCCGTGCAATACATGGTCCCTCGCTCGGGCCTGCTGTCGGTAGACTGAAACCGTGATTCTTGTGAGACCCTCGACCTCGTCGGCGTTTGGAAGATCGAAGAACTCGATCGCCTCGATGTCAGGTTTGCGGGGCGAAACTTCGCTGGCGAGGTGCAGGCTGAGTGTGTTGCTGTAGAAGCCGGCGACGAGATTGCGGAACGGCCGCTTCGCGCCCGGGTAAACCGTCTCACGATGCGGCAGGCCCGCCGGTAAGACGCAAAGGTCGCCCTCGTTGACGACGAGCTTCTCGCGTGGAAACTCGAACTCCGTGCGCCCGGCCAGTTGGAGAAAAACCTCCGGCTTGAAGTGAAAGTGAAACCCGGGGAGTCGCTGCATGAGGCCCTCTTCGCCCGGCACGCGAATCTGCAATTGCTTGCGACCGGCGCGCTGGATCGCGTCGTCGAGAGCCTTGAGCATTTCAGCACGATCGGCTGGACTCAGTGGATGGCCGATGGGAGGTAGTCTCGTGGAGTTCACGGGGAGATCGGGGCACCGCCTCGGGCGATGCGGGGTTCCCCGGAAAGACATCAGGATTTCGTCCATTTGCAAGGTGGACGGGGAGGAGCCGGGGTGTGGGCAACACATCCCGGAACTTGAAGCGGTGTGCCTTTGGGTAGCGTGCCTCTCGCCGAGAGGCACGACAACGCCCCTCGGCCCGTTCGGCTCCGCTCAGGGCAAGCGAGGGTCGCGCTACCTGGTCGAAAGTGTAGGTGGCGTTCTGCTGGCCAGCAGAATCGCGCCACAGAAGCCGGAGTTGCGCGGCGAGCGCGCAACCTACAAATGACCGCCACTACGCATAAACGCCGCCGCCGAGGAGATGCTCGCCGTCGTAGAGCGCGAGAATCTGACCGGGCGCGAGGCCGCGCTGCGGTTGCGCAAACGTGATTTCCGCGGACGACTCACTGTCGGGCTCGAATCTCGCGGGGACCGACGGATCGCGATAGCGCACGCGGGCGAGAAGATCGCGTGGCGCAGTGATCGCGTCGCCGATCCAGCTCAGACTGTTTACGCGCACGCGCGCGGACCAGAGGCCGGGCGCGTCGGGGCCGTCGAAAGCGACGAGCAGCCGGTTTCGCTCGAGGTCTTTGCCGACGACGACGTAGGCGCGACCGTCGGTGTTCGACGGCACGCCGATGCCTTTACGCTGGCCGATCGTGTGCAGGTGAAGCCCGCGATGTGTGCCGAGTTCGCGGCCGTTGTCGGCGCGGACGATCGGTCCGGGTGCATCCGTGATGTAGGCGCGCAGGAAGTCCTGCATGCGCACGTTGCCGATGAAACAGATCCCCTGGCTGTCTTTCTTCGTCGCAGTCGGCAGTCCGGCCTCGGCGGCGAGTGCGCGCACCTCGGGCTTTGTGAGATGACCGATAGGGAAGCGCGCGGCCGCGAGTTGTTGCTGGTCGAGAAGGGCGAGGAAGTAGGACTGGTCCTTGTTTTTGTCGGTGCCTTCCCAGAGTTGGATATTGCGGATTGCGGATTGCGGATTGCGGAATGCTTCTGATTGCGGATTCAGGATTGGGGGTTGGCGATTGGCTGGGTTGGCCGCCGCAGGCTCATCACCCGAAGTGCAGGGTTCGGTCTCTTCCAATCCGCAATCCGCAATCGCCACTCCGCAATCACGCGCGAGTCTTCGCGCGTAGTGCCCCGTTGCTACCGCGTCGAAACCGTTGGCGCGTGCGTAGTCGAGAAAAACGCCGAACTTGATCTCGCGGTTGCACATCACGTCGGGGTTCGGCGTGAGGCCGCGTCGGTAGCCGTCGAGCAGGTAGCGCACGACGCGGTCCTTGTAGTCGGTCATGAGGTTGACGACGCGAAACGGGATGCCGATCCGCTCCGCGCACGCGCGTGCGTCGTCGATGTCCTCCATCCAAGGGCAGTCGCCGATGATCTCGTCCTCGTTGATCCAATTCTTCATGTAGGCGGCCTCGATCGTCGCGCCCGAGCGCGCGAGGAGGAGGGCGGCGACGCTGCTGTCGACACCGCCGGACATGGCTACGAGAATCCTTTCCATCGGGTTTCCAATTGAACGTGTCCGGGGCTCGGTGTCCATGTCGCGCGCGTGAGAGAGTGGATGTCTTTCATGTGGGTCGGGCTTTGCGTCCGACTCCGATTCCTGCGCGGATCCGTCGGGCATAAAGCCCGACCCACAACCAGAAGATCGCCGAGCGCGACCCCTGAAGCTGGTCCGCATTTCGGCGGTGTCGGCTGCGTATCCGCTTTTGACATCGCGCTGCGCACGCGAACACTCCGCCGACGATGAGCGAGCAGGGCACCATCTTCCAGGCATGGCTAGAGACGCCCGACTCGGGGGTGATCGAGCTCACCCGCGACTGGTTCGGCGCCGCGCCGCCGCCGCTCGCACTTGGCAGACCACCGCGGGACTTCAAGGCGTTGCACGCCGCGCCGCCGATCCTGTTCTCAGCGTTGTCGGGCTACTACGTGAACAACAGGAACGTCCTGCATTTCGTCCTCGATACGTCGCAGCTTGGCGACATCGAGTGGCAGAGGGCGGGCGTCTACGTCGCATGCGAAGCGAGCGGGTGGGGCGAGGCGCGCAAGCGCACGAAGTGGCGCATGAGGCCGGTGGAAATTGGTGGCCGCACGCTTCTCGATCTCGCGCGTCCGATGGACGGCTTCTGCAAGCACGGTCGTGTGCCGTTCAAGTTCCTCACGGGCGACGGCACGTGGATCGAGCCCCACTCTGACGCGCCGAACGTGGTGCGCGACCCGACCGGCGTGCGCAACTTCGAGGTCGATCCCGACCGGACCGGCCGGCACCGCTTCACGTTTGAAACAGAAGCGCCGCTGGATCTGTCGGAAGATCTATTCATCGTCCTGCGCGACGATCCCGAGGGCCAACTTGTGCCGTTGCGGCCCGACGGTTTTTTCCTGCGGATGGAGTCGAAAGCGCGGCTCGGCGCGCACGTGGACGGCGATGAAACACAGTTCCGCCTCTTCGCTCCGCGCGCGCGCCGCGTGTGGCTGCAGGTTCGCGAGCATGTGGAGGTCGCGAAGGGGATGAACGAATACCCGATGGACCGCGCCGAGGACGGCACGTGGGAGCTGCGCCTTGATGCAAACCTCAACGGCTGGTTCTACAGCTACCGCGTCGCCGGGCCGGCGAATGCGTTCGGCGAGTTCGAAAGCATGCGCATGATCGCCGATCCGTATGCGCGCGCGCTCGTCGCTCGCGAGGGCCCTGGGATCATCCTCGAGGACGCGTTCTTCGAAGGCGCGGATCTCACGTTTCCCACGCCTCAGTGGCACGACCTCGTCGTGTGCGAGGTGCATTTGCGCGACCTCGTCGCCCGCGCGCCGGTGAAGTTGAGCGCGAAAGAGCGTCGAGGATTTCGCGGACTCGCAGCGTGGGTGGCGAGCGAATCGTTCTACCTTCGGCAGCTCGGCGTGAACGCCGTCGAACTCCAGCCCGTGCAGCAGTTCGATGCCAAGACGCCCGACGAATACCACTGGGGTTATATGCCCGTGAACTGGTTCTCGCCAGACAGCACCTTCGCCGATGCGCCCGCCGACGCGAGCCAGGTGGGCGAGCTGCGCGAACTGGTGCGCGCGTTCCATGTGCAGGGCATCGCGGTGATACTCGACGTCGTCTACAACCACGTAGGCGAGCCGGCGCACCTGCTCTTCGTCGACAAGCAATACTACTTCGAGACGAGCCCCGGCGGACACCTCGCCAACTGGAGCGGCTGCGGCAACGACCTGCGCGCCTCCTCGCCGATGGCGAAGCGCATGATCATCGAGAGCTGCACGCACATGATGACCGCCTACGGCATCGACGGCTTCCGCTTCGACCTCGCCGAAC
This sequence comes from Opitutaceae bacterium, assembly GCA_035513275.1. GTDB lineage: Bacteria > Verrucomicrobiota > Verrucomicrobiia > Opitutales > Opitutaceae > DATKCJ01. The sequence goes on along the minus strand of DATKCJ010000088.1, from coordinate 2,580 downwards.
TCATCGGGGTGGAGCCACTGCGCGAGATCGAGGTGGCTTTGAAACTCGTGAAACCTGACCTGATCCTGATCGCCGAGCCGTGGAGCTTCCGCGGGCACATCGCCGGCGCACTCGCGACAACGGGTTGGTCGTCGTGGAACGACGGCTACCGCGAGTTCATGCGCGAATTCATCCGCGGCCATGGCAGCCGCGCGGGTCTCGAATATTTCATGAAGGGATCGCCGTGGTATTTCGCGCACTGGCCCGCACAGACGGTGAACTATACCGAATCGCACGACGACCGCACGTGGATCGATGTCATCACGGAGAACGGCGACAGCAATGGCGACCACCCGACGCACAACGACCGCCTGCGCACCCACCTCATGTGTGCGATCCTCATGACCTCGATCGGGATCCCGATGCTCGCGGCGGGTCAGGATTTTCTCCGCTCAAAAAAGGGTGTTACGAACACCTACCAGCGCGGCGACCTCAACGCGCTCGACTACGGGCGGCTCGCCCGCTTCGAACCGACCCACCGCTATTTCGCCGACTGGATTCGCTTTCGGCTCTCCGACCGCGGCCGGCTTTTCCGACTCTACAGCCGGCCGGGCGAGGGATTTTTCGCATTCGCGTTCGCCAAGGACCGGACCGCGACCGCCGTCGTGTTCAACGCCGACGGTTCGCACGGGCCGCAGCGTCTGCTCTTCGCGGTCAACCCGCACTTGGAGGACGTGGTCATTCCGGGCGACGACTTTCCAGTCGTGATCTGGAAACAAGTTGCGGATGCCGAGCGGTTCTTCGGGCCGGAGGATGACGCCGGCGAGCCGGGAGTCCTTAACAACGGCATCCACCTCCCGGCGCTCGGCTGCGGGCTTTGGATATCGGGGTAGGGCGGCGTCCGCAGCCAGTCGACGGCTCATTCGCGGATCGGTGGTCTGCTTCCGAGGTAGCGCGCCTCTCGCCGAGAGGCGCGCCAAGCTGGCGTGCGGACCAGGCATCTTCGCGCCCCTCGGCGAGGTTTGCGCTACCTCGAATCCGCCTCTCGGAACGACTCACGCCTCTGCGCGCAGTTTTCGCCAATCCATGCGCGGCCGAAACGGGTATCCAGCTTGCTTTTCGTGCCTCGCTGCTTTGGGCTGGTTTGTCTGCGCAGAGCCTCGGCGGATGAAAGTTCGCCGGTCCTCGAACAACACGCAGTCTCTCCCGCAAGGGTTGAAATCAGGCACCTAAAATAGAAAACAACCTGTTATGGCAGTTAAAGTTGCAATCAACGGTTTCGGACGGATTGGCCGGCTCGTGTTTCGCGCGCTGGTCGAGCAGGGTTTGCTTGGCACGACCTTCGACGTCGTCGCAGTCGGGGACATCGTTCCCGCCGACAACCTGGCCTACCTCCTGAAGTTCGATTCCACCCAGGGCAAATTCACCGGCACCGTCACTTCGGAGAAATCCTCGCCCGACAAGGCCGAGGACGACGTGCTGGTGGTCAACGGTCGAAAGATCGCCGTCGTGAGCGCCAGGACCCCCGCCGAGCTTCCGTGGGCGAAAATGGGCGTCGAACTCGTCATCGAGTCGACCGGCCTGTTCACCGATGCCGCCAAGGACAACCCGAAGTCGGCCTACGGCCACATCACCGCCGGTGCCAAGAAGGTCATCATCTCCGCGCCCGCCAAGAACGAGGACATCACCGTCGTGATCGGCGTGAACGACGACAAGCTCGACCTCACCAAGCACCACATCATCTCCAACGCCTCCTGCACCACGAACTGCCTCGCGCCCGTTGTGCACGTGCTCCTGAAGGAAGGCTTCGGCGTCGCCGAGGGCCTGATGACGACCATCCATTCCTACACCGCGACACAGAAGACCGTCGACGGCCCGTCCAAGAAGGACTGGAAGGGCGGCCGCACCGCCGCGCAGAACATCATCCCGGCCTCGACCGGCGCCGCCAAGGCGACCGCGCTGGTGCTGCCTGCTGTGAAGGGGAAGCTCACTGGCATGTCGTTCCGCGTGCCGACCCCGACCGTCTCCGTTGTCGACCTCACGGTGAAGACCGAGAAGGAAACCAGCTACAAGGAGATCTGCGCCGCGATGAAGAAGGCGAGCGAAACCTACCTCAAGGGCATCCTCGCCTACACCGAGGAGGAAGTTGTCTCCACGGACTTCATCCACGACCAGCATTCGTCGATCTTCGACGCCGGCTCCGGCATCGAGCTCAACAACAAGTTCTTCAAGCTCGTAAGCTGGTATGACAACGAGTGGGGCTACAGCAACCGCTGTGTCGACCTGCTGAAGATCGTCGCCGCGAAGCTGTAGGCGCGGCGCAACGCCGCTCGAGTAGCGAGGAGCGAGGAGTGAGTAGCGAGCATACCGCCGCAACACGCCTCACTCCTTTTTAGTTTCTACGCGCTACCCGCCCGGCTCGCTGCTCTCCACGACTTCACGGCACGCGTCCGTTTCCGCGGTTTTCCTACTCACTACCCGCTACTCGCTACTTCCTTTCGATGCCTAACTTCAAATCCATCCGCGACCTCGACCTTGAGGGCAAGCGCGTCCTCATCCGCGTCGACTTCAACGTCCCGCAGGACAAGGCCACCGGGGCCA
>DATKCJ010000087.1:0-24877 GCA_035513275.1 Opitutaceae bacterium | reverse complement strand
CTGTGCCTTCTGATGAGTTTCCGGACACGGATACAACCGGGCCGAAACTGAGCTGAGCTGACGCGGCTGAAGCGAGCAATCCCGCCGCGATGAGGGAGATGATAGTCCTTTTCATGTTGGTCTCCTAAAACTTAGTCGAATGGCTGTGCAAATGGCTGTGCAGGTGGGCAACGACCAAGAAGATATCAAAAAGATGTCAAAGGACCAATCAGGGTGCGCCTTAACGTGCTATCAAGGATTCCACTAGGGTCGGTTGAGGATTCCATTATGGCTTCCTTCATCTTCCCACCGATACCAGTTTCCATCCTTCGTTAGCGGCGCTTCCGATCCTGTTTCTAGCCTCCGAGACTTTAACCCATTTGCCTCTCAGAAGCCGTCTGTGAAGCGTGAACCGGGTAGGTATGTTGAATCCAGACCAGGCGATGGAGTGAATCCACGAGACGCACTTTTGCCGATTCCTCGCGCGAACCTCAAAAAAAGAAAAGGGGCGCGGAACAGTGTCCGCGCCCCTCTTGATTAAAATTTGAGATCGGTCAGCGCTTTCTGGTCCGCGCAATCGCCATGGCCATCAGCGCCATCGCACCGATCAGGCCGTAGGTCGAGGGCTCAGGAACCGGATTATCGAACCCGCCGCCGCCGTCATCCCATGTGATGTAGACTTTGTCGCTATCCGCAGTGCCTGATCCGTTTCTGCTGACGGACTGGAACCGGAAGAAGAGGTCCTCGCCATCTGCATCGTTGAAGAAGTGGGACGCATTGAAGGTTGTGTCGATATCGCCCGCAGTCGTGAATCCGAAGGAGAAGACGGTCCAGTAGCCTCCGGCGAGACCGTTATCCGGCGCAGGATTAACCGAGTCACCGCCAATGTCCATTGAGACGCCAGAGCCGAAATACGGCTGTTCGGGCGCGAAATCGATCTCGTCGGTGCCCAAAGCCCAGCCCGCGATCGCAAGTGCCGGATTCATCTCGGTGAACGAGGTGTCCCATGTGAACCCGGAACCGATGTCGAAGCCGAAGCCTGTGATGATGCCGTTTTCGAAGCCGGTAAGGCTGGCATCGAGAAGTTGATAGACCGAAAGGTTCTCAACGTAGAGCTTGATCGTGCCGGTCGTCGCATTGACCTTCCAAAATTCGATGTAGCCGTGAACAGCGACATCTGTGTCGCCGATGGCAGAAAACTCTTGGGAATCCAAAAGTTGGGCACGCGACGTGGTCGCGGCGGCAAGGAGGAGGAGGAGTGCGAGTGTTCGTTTCACGATGTTATGATATTCCTAAGCTGCGGACATCCTAGCACTTCCCCTTTGGGTTTTTCTATCGGGGATTGCCTGATCGGTGCCTACTGTTTGCCCGAACGACTCGCTAGGGGCGCCGCCCAAATAGCGAGCATACCCATGCCTGTGAAACAGAGCATCCCGAACATGAGCCCTGCGAGAATCGGCGCGACGATACTGTAGACGGCAAATGGCGGGACACTGAAGACGACAAACCGACTGAATGAGTTCTGCTTTGCAAACTCCTGGCCAACAATCGTATCGATGAAGTTGCGCCGATGCCGGAATAAGAGCCACGCAAACGCCAGCACGAGCGCGCCACCCCCGATGCCAAAGGACGCGATCAGCCCGACAGGGGAACTCTCGTGCTGAGGCATCCGCGGCGCCTCCTGATACGTGACGAAGTTCGAAGCGCCTCGGCCGTGCCAGGGCGTATTCGCGAGTTCCCTTCCGATTTTCTTAAACTGATCGAGCCGGATCCGGTTCGCCTCTTCGGCGGGATCGAAGATGCTCGCGACGTTCTTAACTGCCGGGTTCTTGTCCTCTACGATTCGATTCGCCGCAACAGCCGCAATCAAGAGGATGAAGACCGCGGCAGCGAGCGCGACGACGGTCACTTTGCGATTCCGGATCGACATCAATGCACCGAGCACGATCGACATCACCGAGAGGACGAGACCGGCTCTACTGTAGGTGAGAGCCACCGAGGCAAAAAGGAGCAGCGCCAGTGAGCCTAGAAGCCCTCGGGCCAACGCGCTGGTCTTCTTGCTCATCGCTGCAGCGAGGCACAGCGCTCCGAGGAACCATTGCACGACTCCGGCCTCCATGGGTGTGTCGAAAAGAAATCGCGCGCGCTCCTGGCCCATCCGGATTCCCCACCGATAGTCGAGGTTCTTTGAAATCTCCCAATTGTTCGGAAGCATTTTCCACAACTCATGCGTTGGCTCCAGCGCCAGCCAGATCGCCGCAACGGTTCCAAAGATCGCAGCGCAGCCGGCTGCCCATGCGGCATGATTGCCGTCGAGACTTTTCTGAATCAGGAGTGCGACCCCGACGCCCGCGCCTCCGGCTCCGAATAACTGCAACAACGAAGACCCGCTGATGCCTCCTGCAAACAATTCGCAGAACGCAACGACGAGACCGCAGCCGGCAAGCACACCGAGCCAAGCGAGGACGGCGCCCCTCCTTGCGTTCAAGGCCCACACAATCGCCGCGATCCAGCTACCGGAAAACAAGATTGCGCGAACGAGGACCGCGACTTCGGGCGACACGTAGACCCGGATCACATTCGCCAGCACGACTGCAATCAGCGCTGCCGCTGAGAGGCCGATGAAGACGGATTCGACGACATGTGCTTTCCGCTCCGTCTGCATCATTCGAAAGACCTCTCGATCTGATCCATCGCACCGCGTAGCGATTCCAGGGAAAATGAATCAGGCACCTGCGCGCGCGCCGCGCACGCGGCGACTTCGGTGGGCGAAGCTGCGAGCCGTTGAAGGACACCCGTGATGTCGTCGGCAGAAGGAGAGGGGAGGACCCATCCATTGCGGCCGTCCTCGACGACGCGGCCACAATTCCGCGTGACCATGACTGGAACCCCGCGCGAGAGCGCCTCGAGTTGCGTCAGGGCGAAACCGTCCGAGAGCGTCGGTAGCGCGAACACATCCGTGCTCGCGTAGTATCGCGCGGTCTCCTCCCGCGAAACCGGCCCGTGCCATTTCACGTTTCGCGGAACAGTGCCGGGGCGCGAAATCTCCACAGGGCCGACGAAGTTGAACTCGATCGGCAGATCGACCAGCCGCCCCGCAGCTTCGAGAAGATGATGAGCGCCTTTGCGCAAGTTGACCTGACCGAGGAACAGAACGCGCAATGGGCGATCGGTTGTGAACCTTGAAGGCGATTCGCGGTTCGCTCTATCGCCGCGCGTTGATTCGAAGGCGAGTGGGACTACGATCATCTTCTCGCGCGAGACTCCGTCGAGCCGCAGGCACTCCATACTCCACTCGGAATTCACAACAATTTTGTCGGCAAGCGAAAGTTCCTCGCGCCACAAACTCCAATAGTCGCCCGGCGCCCGCGTCCATCCACCTCGCGATTCCGGGAAACGCGCCGCTTCCTCGGCCACGATCATCTCCTCCCTCGGGCCGGGATCTATCTGCCCGAGCACGGTCCTCCAACCGATGCCCTTGAAGAACCGAAGCAGCTCGCACGCTGCGTAGCTGTAGGCAAAAAAAATTCCCGGGGGACCCGCGCTAATCGTCTCCTTGTTCGCCTTGAGCCACGCCAGGTGTCGGCGCTGGAACCAGTCGTTTCGGCCGATCGTCTTTTCCCAGCCGCGCTGGCGGTTCGACGCGTCGAACACGAGCCGCGTCAAGCCAAGCCCGTGCACCCGTGCATCGCTCAATGCCGGATGCCAGCGCTCGCGCACCGCCGCGAGCCTTCTGCCGGGCGCGAGACTCCACATCCAACGCGGCGTCGCCCAGAAGTCCGTCAGGAGGTGCTCCAGCCTGCCGTCGGAATGGAGCACCCTGGGAATCGCGTAGTGCTCCCGCGAGCCCAGTTGTGCGCAGATCCAGCCCGCCGGTCGCGTCATGCGGTCGTGCCCCAGCGCGCCTTCCCGGGGATGCACGGATTGCCGGAGCAAACCATCGCAGCGGGCAGGCTGTTTGTAACGACACTTCCCGCGCAGACGACGCACTCGCGGCCGATCTCGACACCCGGCGCCACGAACGACTGCGCTCCGATCCACGCACCGGCACCGATCCGAATCGGCGCGTTGCGATAGCGGAAGTCTTCCACGCGGAAATCGTGGTTGCCTGCGCAGAGGAAGACACGCTGTGAGACGCATGCGTGCGAGCCGATCTCGACCGGCTCGAAATTCAATATCCATGCCTCCTCGCCGATCCACGAGTGGTCGCCGACGCTCAGCTTCCACGGGAAGTGGATCGCGACGCGCGGCTTGATCACCACGCCCCGGCCGATGCGCGCGCCGAACATTCGAAGCAGCGCAACCTTTATGCCCGATGGCCACGGAAACGAAGTCGTGAAGAATGCGCGGCGCGTGAAATACCAGATCGCCTCGACGATCCGCGGCCGTCCGCGATCCAGGCCCAGCTTCGCGTCAAACGTATCCAGCCGCACGCGCGGCGCAGACTCAGGTGATGTGGGCTCGGGTGGCATCAATCAGCTTTCGCGCGATCGCGCTCCATGTGTAATCACGCTCGACGAGCGCCCTGCCTGCAAGCCCGCGCTGGCTCCGCTCCGCGTCGTCCGCAGACAGCGCCGTATCCAGGGCGTGTCCGAGCGAGCCGGCCTCGGCGTCGCACAGCCAGCCTGAGCCGGTCGATTCGATCTCGGGGAAATTGCAGGCGTGCGTGGCGAGCACGGGAGTCCGCGATGCGAGCGACTCGAGAATCGCCACAGAGAATCCCTCCGAGTGCGACGGCAGCACGAACAAGTCCGCCGCCTGCAGCCAAGCGACTTTATCGGCGCCTCCGACGACTCCGACAAAACGGACCGAGTTGCGAATTCCCTCCGCGTCGATCTGCGCCTCGAGCTGTGCGCGATGGCCTTCCTCATCGGGGCCGGCGATGACGATCTCCCACGACGCGTGAAATCCCGACGCCCGCGCCCACGCGGAAAGCAGGAGCGGCAGTCCCTTCTTCGGGTGGATGCGACCGAGGAACAGGATTATTTTTCGCTCCTTCTCGATGGCAGGCGCAGGCGCGTCAAAAGCGGCCACGTCGATCCCGTTCGGTGCCACGACGACCGGTGCCTTGATCCCGAGCCCGCGGATCTGGCCGGCTTCGCGTTCCGTCAGAGCCCGCCACAAGCCCGCATGCGCGAAGTTCGCATTTTCAAACAGCCAGTGCGCGAGCGCCTTCTTGCCGCGGCTTCGCCCGAGGATCCAAGGCTCGAGCATTCCATGCGGGTGATACACCAGTGGCCGGCCTTTCCGCCGCGCGGCCCTCCCGAGCGCCCAGTTGACGCCGGTGTAGAAGCCGTGGCCGTGGACGACGTCGCACCCCGCGGCCATTGTGTCTGCGGCTCTCCACAACATCGGAGAGAAATACGCCTTCGACGGCGCGCTGCGGTGAAACTGCGCGACACCACTCGCGACTGGCGGAGGAGCTCCCCGGCATGTCGTCACGAGCGACGAAGCCTCGCCGGCCGCGGCAAGCGCACGGTGCAAATCGACGGCTGCGCGACCAAGCCCGCCGCCCTCGAGCGGCTCGATTGACTGGACGAAGTGCAGGTGTCTCATCGCGCGAACAACCCGGGCGCGCACGCGCGTGTCGCAGCGAGCGCACCTGCGGCAAATGCATCGCATCCCCACGACGCGATGATCGCGGCCGACCGCGCACCCATGCGCGCGCGCAACTCTGCCGACTCATCGAGCCGCGTGAGGCATGCTGCCAGTTCGGGAGCGCTCGTGGGATGGAACGTCCAGCCGTTCACCCCGTCGCGGACGAGATCCTCGGCGCATCCCGCCGTGCGCGAGACGATCACCGGTAGACCGCACGCCATCGCCTCGTTTACCACGAGGCCCCATTCCTCATGCGAGCTCGGCAACACGAACGCGTCCGCGAGCGCGTAGAAGACAGGATTCTCCGCGATCTGCCGGAAACCGTAGAAGAACGCGCGCGCTCCCGCCGGCGCGCCCGGGTCGGGAAACGGCGGCTCGCCGGCTCGCTCGATGACTTCGATGCCCGCATCGCGGCACTGCACTCGCAGCGCACCGTCGAGCGGACCGGAGCCCACGATCACAAGATCGGGCGCAGTCGTGTCGCCCGCTTCCGCACAACGCGTCCGGTGCGCCTCCACGAGCGTTGACAGGTTTTTCTTCTCCACGAGCCGGCCCAGGCTCAGCACGTAGCGCGGTGGCAGACCCCAGCGCGAGCGGACCGATTCCGCATCCTCGCGAACCTTGGCCGCCTCGCGCGCATAGAAATCGTTGTCGACTGCGTCGTAGCCTGTCGCGATCAGATTCTCCGCGAGACCGAGATTTGCGAAGTGGCGCTTGTGCGGAGTGCCGCCGACGAGTGCCGCGTGAAACCGGCGCACGATCCGGCGCTTGATCCAGCGCTTGATCCAGCGCTTCAGCCCGCGGGCGCGCTCGGTGCCGGCGTGGCTTTCGTTCATCATCACGATGCGCGCGCCCGCAGCGCGTGCGAGCAGGTTGCACTCGAGCGACCAATGCCAGTAGGAAGGCACGAACACCACGGCGGGACGCTCCGCGCGAAGAAGCGGCCGCAACATCCGCGCGAGGCGAACCGGCTTGAACTCCATTTCTCGCTCGTTGACCGGAAGACGCCAGATCGCATCGGAGCCCGCGGCGGCCTGCCACTCGTAGATGTCGCTCCGTGGAACGAGTTCGACGCCGCGCACGTCGAGCCCGAGCGGCGCAGCCGCAGCGCGCAACGCAGCAAAACGTGCGTGGTGATAGGGGCCCCAGTTGCCCCAGATGATCCAGAGTTGCGGCTGCTTCATCGCTGCGACGCCGCCGTCCCCGGCGGGACGCTCAGCCACCCGACTTGTCCGCGGCGTAATACTTCTGGTACTCCTTCGCGGAGCCCGAGCCGTAGCCGTAGTAATCGTATCCCTGCGACTGCAAGCCCGGCGGGATGTCGTTCATCACGACGCCTGCGAGCACGGCCCCGGAGGTGCGGAGCTTGTCGAGGAAGACGTTTGCGCGATTCCGCCAGACTTTCTTGAAGCGGCAAACGAAGATCACCTCGTCGCTGATCGGGCACAGGAGCAAGCTGTCAGGGAACACGCCGACCGGCGGCGTATCGACGATGACGAGGTCGAAATTGCTCCGGAGCGTCTCCATGAGGAATCGGAAGCGCGGATGATCGAAGAACTCGGTCGGCTTGCGGCTCGATCCTCCGGACGGGAGAAAATACAGGCTCTCGCGCACGCGAGTGATTCCGAGTGATGGCTCGGTGAGCGGGTCCTGCACGGTGCGCGAGTCGTCCTCGAGGTAGCGCATGATGCCCATCTTCGACGGATGCGAGAAATGGTTGTTGAGCGTCGGCCGGCGGAAATCGCAATCGGCGAGCAGCACCCGGCGGCCGTGCGCGGCAAACGTGTATGCGAGGTTGCTCGCGATGAGGCTCTTGCCCTCCGCGGGCACCGTGCTCGTGACGAGGAGGATCTTGGGGTGGGGGACGGGCGAGTTGAGCCGCATCTGCCCATAGAGACCGCGGAAGGATTCGCTCGTGAGTTCGTCGACGCCGATGTCCACGGCGTGCATGCGCTCCTTCGGGTCGACTTTCGAGAGACTGGGGATCTCGCCGAGAAGCGTCTGGCCGAGGAGTTCCTCGATTTCCCACGCGGCTTTCAGGCGCGTGTCGAACGTGCCGATCACGACGGGGACGAACAGCAGGCACACGATCCCGAGGAATGCGGCTTGGAACGTCGCCGAGCGCAGGTTCGGCTCGACCGGGCTCGCAGGCACCCACGCCTGGTCGAAGAGCTTGATGTTAACCGACTCGAGCTGGCTGGAGATCGTGGTCTCGTTGAGGCGGTCGAGGATCTTGGAGTACTGGCTCTTGGCGAGATTGGCCTGGTTTTCGATGAAACGGTAGTCGACCGAGATCTTGTCGAGCCTCAGCGACTCGCGGTCTGCCTCGGCGAGTTCGGAGCGGAGTCTCTCCTCGTACTCTTTGGCGAGATTGTGGCGCTCGGTCAGCTCGGAGATCGCCTTGCCGATATTCTCCTCGAGCTGCTTTTGAGCGGTGTCGAGTGCGCTCGCGTTGGCGAGCATGCGCGGGTGCTTGGCGAGGTATCTGCGCTCGAGCTCGATTTGCGCAGCCCGCAGTTCGTCAATCAGCTTCACCAGCGCGGGGATCGAGCCGAAACCTGCGATGAAATCGACATCGAGAATGTTGTCACCTGCCGTGCGTATCTTCGCGACTTTCTCGGCCTGCGAGTCGAGCGAGATGCGCGCGAGCTCGGCCTCGATGAGGCTGGAGCCCACGGTGCGCACGCGCTGCAGGATGACGTTCTGGTTGTCGGCAAGGGATGCGAGGTTGAATCGAGCGCGATAGTCCTGAAGGTCCTTCTCCGCCTGCTCGACCTTGCGGCGCTGGTCATCGGCCTGGCTCTGCAGGAAGACGATGGCGCTTTGCGTGCCCGTGGCGGACTGGTCGAGGTTGAAGTCGATGTATTTCCGCGCGTATCTGTTCGCGATGATGGCGGCCGCCTCGGGATCGCGGTGCCGCACGCCGATGCAAAGGATCGTGGTGTTGCGCCGGGCATAGACGTCGATGTTCCCAAGGATCACGGAGCCGAGCCCGGGCATCTGGGTGGGATCGTCCTCATCCGCGTAGGGCCGGCGTATCTTCTCGTTCTCCTCTTTCGTGATGAAGGAGTTTACGTAGTCGAAGAAAGACTGGCTGCGGACCCGCTCGATGTGCGTGTTCAAGTCGGTCGCGCTCTTCATCGACTGGTCGACGACTTCCTGGATGTTCAGGACCTTGTCGGGCGATGTGACGAAGAGCAGGGAGGACTCAGTGCGATAGATCGGCGGCTTGGTGAACTGGTAGGCGCCAACAGCGACTCCGACAACCACGCCGAAGATCAGGCCCACGGGCCACCACTCCCGATACATGTTGATGTAGTCCTTCGGGGACTTGATCTTCACGAACGGGAGCACGGTCCTTCGCCTGTGAGCGGTGGAGCTGCCCGGATTGCTTGGAGTCGACATGGTGGCGGTTCGGCGGATTGGCGTCAGAACAGACGATCAGGCACGTAGATCACGTCGCCTGGGAAGATAAGGAAACGTTCCGCGTCGGACCTGCGGCCACGGCCGGTGATGAGCGACTCGACGTTCACGGTGAAGTTCGTCTCGGTGCCGGTGTCGCTCAAGCGGGTCACGCGCACGGATTCGCCCTTGGCGATGCCGGCGAGTCCGCCGGTCTTCGAGATCACATCGACGATGTCCATCGAGTTCACCTCAAAAGGGAACGGGATCACGCCTGGTGAGCGAACCGCGCCGAGCACGGACACTTCGCGCGTGGCGTATTCTTCTATTCTGACCGTCACCATCGGATCCTTCAGGAACTCGCCCTCGATGAATCGCTTCTCGAGCATCTCCTCGGCGTCGCGAATCGTCATCCCGGAGAGCTTCACATTGCCAAGAAGGGGGATGCGCAACTGGCCCTTGCCATCGACGCGCTGGGCGGTCGAGAGGTCGGGTTCGTCGAAGACGTTGAGAGACACCTGATCCCGGATCATGATGCGGTAGCCCGGGCTCGTGCCCCCCTCCGAGCGCTTTGAAGATTGCGCCGGCGAAAACAGCGGCAGGCAGGCGGCTAGGAGGCTGGTGAGAATCGGAAGGGTGGAGCGCATCAGAAAAATTAGAACCGAGCGCTTACAGTGGCGCCAATGACGTGGCGGCTGAAGTTGCTCATGGCGTTGTCGGAGCTGTTGTCGGTGTATGTGTAGTTCAGGCCTGCGGTCCAGTTCCGTCGGATCATGTAGGACAGCCCCGCGTTGAAGCTCAGAAGTTTGTCGTCGCGGGCCACTGCGCGGTAGCTGTTCCACGTGTGCGAGACACCGGCGCTCGCAGAGAGTTGCTCGGAGAGCTTCCGGTTCAAGTTCAGCCTCACGGAGGTCGCGTCGGTGCTCTGGTTATCCGCGGTCACGGAGAGTGATTTGCTCAGCATGAGCGAAACGGTCGTCAACTCGTCATAGGCCCAGGTGAGCGAGGAGGAGGCCGTGAGGCCGGTGTCATCGCTTGCTCCTGGCGTCGAGCCACCGTCCTCGGTGGAGCGCATGCCAATCGAGACGTTGCCCGAGATCTTGGGGGTAAGCTGGCCGGACGTGCCGACGTTGAACGCATGGCTCGTTGTATCGAGCGCGCTCATCGCTGTCGGATCGTTAGTGGACTCGCTGGTCATGTAGGAGTAGGTGAGAGTGAGCGGGAGGCGGCGGAGAAGAAACTCCTGCAGGCTCACGCCGAGCGAGAGGCCGAGCGTCTCGTTGTCGCCGAAGTTCTCGTTCTCAACATTCCCCCAGGTCACGCCGGCGTTGCCGCTGAGCCGCTCGCTGAATGCGTATCCGCCATTGGCGCCAAGGGTGAGGGCAGTCGTCGTCACAAGGTCGGCGACAGTCTCGTTCACGGTCGTCGCGCGACCGTAGGAGGCATTCACGGAGCCGGAAAATGGCGAATCGGGCGTAACGGGCACGGTGATGACTCCGGAGACGCGGTAGTCTTCATGATCCCGTTCATCGTTCTTGAGGTAGTGCACGAGACTGCCTCCGATGTTGAAGCTCATCATCCCGCGGCCACCTTCGCGCCGATACTCGAGCATCGGGGAGAACGTGATGAGCGTGTCGCTCTCGTTGTCTATCTGGCCGAGGATGTTTGAATCGTAGCTAACCCCGTAGTCCGTGTTCAGAATCAGGACACCACGGTCGAGTTCGAGCAAGGCAGACGCATAGGGTGCGGCGAAGCAAACCGCGGCGAGCAGGCAGAGCCCGGCTCTTGGGAGGGCTGAGTGTTTCATGGCTGGATTTGAATATGCGTAGCTTGCGCCAATGCGCGATGCGAAAACAGAGTTGGGCCGATGGCCGCACCGCGCAAACGGGTTTCGGGTTTGTGTGGGACTTTCATAGCGTTTTCACTTCGTCGACCTCTTCGATCTCGTCGGGGAACAGCACCTTGTGGAATACCCACCACAAGAGAATCGGAAACATCGTGAAGAGCAGAAACTTTGCAATCGTCACGAAGCTTCCGTCGCGGAACACCTGCACAAGGATCGAGAAAATGAGCAGCGCGATAAGGCCGCGGTAGACGTGCGTCTGGTGGAGGACGAACCAGTTGTATAAAAGCGCGAGTCCCGTGCCGTAGAGCAGCATGTTAACCATCACCCCGAGCCATCCGTAGGAAATCCAGCCATCGCCCACTACAGACGTCGTGATTCCCAGAGTGTTCCCGAACCTGTTCCAGTCCACGAGGGTTACCGGCGCGCCGATCGGTTTGCCCCGCCACAGGGCGCGCGGGATCGGCTCGGTGAAGATCTGGAGGTGCTGCGCGCCATAGTTGTAGCCGCGCGTCTTCTCCGGGACCGTGTCGATGACGAAGGCGAGGAAGTCGAAGTTTGCGAAGTCCATCGTGTCCCAGCGGTCCTTGAAGCTCATGTATTCGTTGTCCATGAGCGGGGCGACGAACTCGTCGCCCTGGATCCAACGGTGCACGAACCAGCGGTCGTGGGTCAGATTGGTGAAGAGGAAAAGGAGGAGTGGCATCGGCAGCAGAATCCGCAGCGGCGGAATCTTCTTTCGCCTTTCCCACAGATAGGTGAGCACGAGGAAGAACACGGGGTAGATCATCATCCAGCGCGCATGCCCCTCACCGGCGCGGTAGTAGATGAAAAACAGAAGAGGGATGAACGAATACCACCGCCAGCGCATCACGAGGGCGAACATCACCACGAGGCTCACGAAGACCTGCTGGAGATCGTTGACGTATCCGGAGCTGCCTCCCGTGAGCACGTAGACGCCACGCACGTGCACTCCCGAGATGTCTTGCGCGGTGACCGAGTAGAAGCCAAGCGGCGCCACGATAAGCGCCATCGCCCAGAATGCCTTCCGCATGCCTGGCGTGATCGTGGGTTGCTCGCCGGCTTCACCGATCACCGTTGAGGTGCATACGAGGCTGAACGTGCCGCAGAACACCACGAGGGCGAGGGACGACACCATGAGCGTCGAGCGCAGCACCTCGTGCGACGGGTGGAACTGCATGTAGAGAAAAACCGTGTCGAAATCCAACGCCCACACGAGCGTCGGCCGCAGGCAGAAGACGATCGCGTGGAAAACAAGGTAGAACGTCGTCGGGTGGAACAGGGTCACCTGCCGGCGCAGCATCAGCGTGATCGCGACCAGTACGAAGACGGTCCACTGGGCGATGATGTCGAAGAGTGTCATTTGAGCGTCACCAAGTGGGCAGCGAGTTCCAGCGTGCGAATGTCTCACCCGTGAAAGGCTTGCGGAACCTGCGCAGTTCCCGCGCCGAGCGCCTTCCCGCGAGCAATCCGCGGATGTGGCCGGTGCGCCGCGTGCGCGCGACGAGCACGATCCGCTCCGACAGCAGCCGCATCTGGCGCGACGTTCGCACAGACACCGGGGCAAACCAGTCGTTCCACAAGTAGCGGTTGCGCGCGCCGTAGAAATCCATCCGGTCCCAGTTGCGCGCGATCAACGAGTAGTTGTGCACCATGGTCAGGCCGGGAAACTGCCAGCAGCTCATGCCGGCGCCGAAGCCGCGCGCAGCGATCTCGGCCTCCTCGCCCTGGTGCACGAGCTCGGCACGGTAGCCGCCGAGTTCATGGAAGCGGTGCACATGCATCAGGTGGGCGCAGCCGATGAAGTGCCGCACAGGACGCGGCTTGTCCAGGGCGGGCACCTCGCTGTCGCCGCGG
Organism: Opitutaceae bacterium; assembly: GCA_035513275.1. Lineage (GTDB taxonomy): Bacteria > Verrucomicrobiota > Verrucomicrobiia > Opitutales > Opitutaceae > DATKCJ01. The sequence goes on along the minus strand of DATKCJ010000087.1, from coordinate 12,177 downwards.
CTGTTCACGACCGGGAATCCAACACAGAGCAGATCCGGGATAGACTTTGCAAATGTGACCGCCTCATCGAGAGAACCCTTCACGATGTAGGAGTCGTCGTCGAGACTCAGGTAGAACTCCGTCTTCACCAGCGAGGCGATCTGGTTGCGCCGCTCGATGTAGCCGCGGTTCATGCCGTCGCGCACGAACTCCACTCCGGCGAGCGCGGCCTGCACACCCCCGGGCATCGGCGCCGAAGACCCGTCGTCGATCACGATGATCCTCACCTCAGGCAGCCGTGCCTTCACATGCACGAGCGTCGAGCCGAGGTCGTCCCAGCGGTCCTTGGTGCAGATGCCGACTGTCACCGAGTCGCTCAACTTGTCTGTGCCTCCATGCGGCGCCCGCGGTGGATTTCGCGCAGCGCAGCGAACTTGCCTCGCAGCGCGGGGCGGAATTTCCAGCGGCTCGCACGGTTCATGCCGAGCGAGATCACGCGGGCAAACTCGTAGACGGCGAGGCGGCGGATGTCCGACGGTTTGTCGCGGCCGAGGATTGTCGTCATCACGTGGTGGCGGTTGATCATCTCCATTTGGGAGAGCGCGGCCATGTCGGCCTTGTGCTCTCCGGGCTGCGAGTCGTGGTAAAGGCGGGCGGTGCGGGCATTCACGAGTTTCCAGTTCTTCCCGACGAGCAGGCTCAGGGCTGCATCTTCCATGTAGGAGTAGCCCGTGAAGAATGGGTCGAAGAGTGGCGTCGGCAGCGCTTCACGGCGGTAGAGCGCACAAGCCGTGGGCATCCAATCGATCGGCACGATCTCCGGCAGTGACGGATCGTCGGCCGGCATTTGGATCGCGGCCGGCCCGACGCAGCGGCCCGCGTAGGAATCGAGCTTCCTGCCAGCCAACCAGCGGAGCAAAAGCCGCCAAGCGAGACCCGGCCGCGCAAACGCTTCGTTCGTAATCATCGGGCTCACGGCACCGACGGACCAATCGGCATTGAATGCAGTTCGCATCCGGGCGATGCATTCCGGTTCGAAGAGCACGTCGTCATCCATGAACAGCACGGCCTCGCCGGAGATGTCCGCCATGGCCTGGTTTCGCTGTGCCGCCGCGCCGCGCGTCCCGGCGCGGCGCCAGAGGAGTTCGAAAGCCGCCAGGGACCAGCGGCCCTCGCGCCGGACGATTGCGCGGCACAACTCTTCCGTCGAGGAATCGTCGGACGCGTCGACGAGGACGACCCGCGCCGGCTGAAGCGACTGCTCCGCGAGGCTTGCGAGCGTCCTTTCAAGGACCCGCGTGCGATTGCGTGTCGGGATGATCGCAGTCGCCGGAAATGTCGCAGCTATCATTGGCCGCTTTCAGACGCGCTGGTCCCCAGTATCGCATCCATTCGCCGCGAAAACGCGGCCACCTTGATGAACTCGTCGTGCACGCGCGCGAAGGCGGCTTCGTCGGGTGCCTCGCCGAGCACATGCTTGATCGCCGCGAAGGCGGATTCCACGGTGTGCGCCTCGTAGACCGCGCAGCCGGCCACGCCCCGCATCGCCTCGGCGACGCCGGTTGCCGCATAGGCCACGCAGCGACGCCGCGCACGAAGCGCCTCGAGACATGAGAGCGGGAAGGGATCGTCCTTCGAGGAGAGGAAGAACACGTCGGCCTTCGCAAGAAACTCGTCCACGTTGTCCACCCAGCCCCACCACGTGACGTTCGCGGAGTGGCGCCCTGCGTCCTTCGAGTGAATGCCGCCGAGCCAGTGGAAACGCCACGGGAGGCCGAGCTCCTTCGCGCGGTCGGCCACGCTCGAGAAAAGTTCCACGCCTTTGCGCGCGTCGAGCACGCCTGTCATCACGATGTGCTTCACGCCCGGCTCGAAGTCGGGGATCTTCCTGTCAGCGAGGTTCTCGTAAACGACGAGCGTGCGCTGCGCACCGAAGCGCCGGCGGTAGAGATCGGCCGCCGCAGTCGACACGCTCAGCACGCGGTTGCGCCGCAGGATCCGGCCAAGAAGCCGGTATTTGAACGGATGCTCGCGCGCGAACCCATCGAGCGTGTGCTCCGTGTCGTGCAGGTAGACCATCGTGTCGCGTCGCATCAGGCAGAACGCGAGCGCTTCCCAGTGCCAGAAGCAGTCGAGGCTGTTGAAAATCACGTGCCGGCCGAAGAAGAACGCCGCCAGGAACTGGCGGAATGTGCGGATGTTCCGCCGGTCGATCAGCTTCGCCGGCAGGCCCTCGGCCTCGCGCATCCGAAAGTAGTTGTAGATAGACCGCCACGCGCCGTTGGCCACGAAGAATGCGTATCCGATGATCACAGGACCCTCGAAGTCGTAGGTTTTGCGGAGTCGGGCGAACATCGTATCAGCGCGAAGGCAGGTGTTTGTTGATCACGTCGCCGCCCGTGGCGATGAGGTTCTCGACCGCGTCGGCGTAGTGTTTCGCACCGATGTTCTCGGAGCCGCAGAGATTCGCGCCGCAGAGGGGCTCGCCCGCGAGCAGTGAGTATGCACGCGGAATGCGCGAGCGGCCCAGGGCGAGTTCGCGAATGATCAGATCGCTGAACGATCCGACATTGTGGATGAGCGGATAGCGGAGCGCCTTTTGAAAAGCCGTGAGCATGTCGGGCCCCATGTGCTGCGGTGGCAGCTCGTCGAGGAAGCGGCCGGCGTGCAGGATCGACTCGATGTAGTGATCGAGCATCCATCCGCGGCCCACGCTGAAGAGCGCGTTGTTCACGTTCATCACCGTGTAGTAGCCGCGCCAGTTGTCCTTGGAAAACAGCCCGCCGATTCCACCTCGACCGCGAAGCAGCGACTTCACCGGGTTTTCGCGGCGACCGAGCCACGGCTCGCGGCAAAAGGTGAACTCCGGCTCCGTGTCCACGCGCAACGCCTTCGGTTCGAAGATAACCAGGTCGGCGTCGAACCACATCACCCGATCATAACCGCCCTCGAGCAGGGTGCGCGCGGTGATCATGCGCGCGAGGTCGCTCATCGGCCATTTGTGTCCACGACACGCGTCGCGATACCAGCCGGGCAGGCAGTCAAAGAACTCGTCGCCAAGAAAACGGTAGTCGTATCCCTGTTCGCGCGCCCAGGAAGTAACGGTGCCCATGCACCGCGTCATCCACTCCGCGACGTTCGTCGTCCTGTAGGACTGGAAGACACACACGCGTCGGGCTGGGGCCCGTTGTTGATCACTCATTGATTGGGGTCCTTCGTTTCTCTGCATCCATGTAAATCGTTCCGATCTTCCGGTCCTCGGTGTCGCGGGCCGGGTCGAATTCACGACGCCGCACGTTCACGAAGCCCGCGCGCGCCAGAAGGGCCGCGAGGGTTTCCTCGTCGTAGATGAACTGGTGCTCGCCGCCCTGGCGGAAGAGATAGTTCACAGCCTCCATGCGCGTGCGCATCGGGGCCGGTGCCCCGGAGCTCTTTTGAAACCATTCAAAATACCCGCACTCGCTGCCGTTCACGTAGGCTGGGAGCACCCAGCCGGGATCGGGCACGCCGATACTGAGCACGCCGCCCGGTTCGAGCACGCGCATCGACTCGGCGAGCACGTGCAGGCTGTCTCCGGGGTAGGCGATGTGCTCGAGCACGTGCTCGGAGTGCACGATCGCGGCTGATCCATCGGCAAACGGAAACCGATTGCGCAGATCGAAGCAGAGGTCGGGCTGGGAAAACCGGTTGCGACAATAGTCGCAGTTCACCCAGCCCTGCAGCGGGCGGGCGCCGCAGCCTAGCTGGATCTTCAACCCGCGTTTCGAACGAAACTTCCGCGCCGCGAGCACGGAGTTCCAATGTTGAAGACGGGCGAGAACGAGCCATTTGGTGTTGGAGCCGATTGCGCGCAGTTTCATGGGTTGTGTTTCCGTCCGGTGATTTGGGCCAGGCGCACCGCAATCCTCGTGCCCCAACGGTGGTGGCGCGGCATGAACGCACGGCCTGGCTTGTGGCGGAAGGTGCCGTCCTCCCTCGAAGTGAGCATGCTTTCGAACAACGCCGAATATCTGTCTGTCGCTCGCGCGATCGTGAACTCGCTAGACTCGAGGCGCGCCCTCGCCGCAGCGGCCATCGTCTCCAAGGGCAGCGCACCCGTCGCGAGCTGGCGAAGCGCGTCAGCCGCGGATGCGACATCGCCGATCGGGAAAAGGATTCCGTTGCGACCGTCTTCCACGAGGTCGCCGACTCCGCTGCGGATTCGCGTCACGAGCGGCACGCATCCGGCCTCCATCGCCTCGAGCATCACGACAGGCAGTCCTTCGAACTCCGAAGTGAGGATCAACACATGCGACTGATCGAAGAGCCGCGCGGTCGCCTCCGGACTGATCGCACCGTGCATTCGCGTCGTGCCGGCTGCGATCGACGCTGCGGCACGTTTTTCGAATTCGCCCCGATCAGGTCCGTCGCCCGCGATGTCGAACATCACAGACGCGCCCGACTTGTGCACCGCGGCGATGACATCCGCGAGATCGTTTGTTCGCTTCTGCCGCTTCGAGAGCCGGCCTGCGAAGACGACTCGCAACGGTGGCGTTTGAGGCTTCGCGGGCGGACGATCACGCACGGGCACACCGTAGGCGATCCGCGTCAACCGGTCCTTCACACCGGGCAACCGCGCCGCGATCTCAGTCTCGATTGACGTGCTCACTGCGACGACGCCGTCCATCCACGCGCCGAGGTCGCGGATGAAGTCGTAGTAGACCTCCTCGTCGCTATGGACGACGCCGGCGACGACCACGCTGCGCGGCAGCGTCGGCAGGACGCCCGCGGTGTCGAAGTCGTAGTTCGGCAGGTAAACACAAGGCGCGCGCTCCGTGAGTGCATCGCGCAACAACGCCTGCCGGTGGCGGATGGCGCGGTTCGGTGTCGGCGGCAGTCGCACGATGTTCAAATCGTCAGGCACCGGCGCGAGCTCGGCGGGGGCGGCCGTAGGGTTGGTGATCACGATCGTCGTTTCCCAGCCGCGCGCGCGCAGCTCTCTGAACAGGCGAGTCGTGAAGACGTTCACGCCGCTCAGATGCCAGTCAGGTGTGCTCGCGACGACATGGCGGACGGAGTTGTTGCGGAGGGATGTCACCTTTTTCAGCGTGGCCCGCGAAAGATGCGTTTGAGCGGATTTGGGGCGAGCGCTCCTTTCATGGCTGCGCGCGCGATCGTGGGCGTCACCGCCATGCTGCCGGTGTGCCAGTAGGGCTCGTGGTTCTGGCCGCCGCGCTGCAAGCCGGCGCGACGGAGGACGAGATTTGTCGCATCGCCGAGGGAGTAGGGACGCACCAGGGGCTGCGTGTCGTTGGCCGGCGCGCCCGGTGCAGTCGCATGCTGGAGACCGCGCAACGCGGTGACCTCGTGTTCCGCGGGCTCGCGGAGAAAGTGGAGCAATCCTTCGAGCGCGCAGCTTTCGAGCGTCGCGATGAACTCCGGATCGCGCGCCTCTGCGAGGATCTCTCGCGCAAACGCCTCCGCAAACGCGCGCAACTCGGCCGCATGCCGCACCGCGCCCGGCGTGGGTCGCGAATCCGCGTGCACTGGCGTCGCGGCACCACCGAGACTGGAATAACCCGTCACGCTCGGATCGGCACTCGTGAGCAGGCACTCTTCAACCACCGGGCTCATCCAACTGAGAAGTTCGTTGGTGGAGTCGTTTGATTGGTTTTCGTCGCCGACGATCCATGCATGCGCCGGCCCTGTCTCCGATACCGGACGGCGATCGTTGCGGATCATGAAATAGATCCCGTGCGGTTCCTGGCGCGCGCCCGCATCCGCGAGCATCCGCTTGAGCGCGGCCTGCCCGTGCAGCGACCAACCGACATCGGCGATCGTCCACGGCACTTCGTCGAACAAGCCCTCTGCGCGCAGGAACGCCACACACGCGACTCGCGCCTCGGCGGCGCGGCGTGAGATCGCGGACCCAAGTCCGTTCGCCGCGATGTCGGCCCAGATCGGTGCGAGTTCCTCCTGCGAACACCGATGGCTCCTCGCAGCTCCGTCGAAGCCGCACCGCGAGAGGATTGGCTCGCGTTCCGATTCCGGAAATCCAAGCGATGCGAGGAGCGTGTCGGGCCGCATCGGCGCGAGTCGCAGCCACGACGTGCACGCAGGGGACAAGTCGAACATCGCCGGGAGGCACCACGCCTTGCGCGATCCGGGAAGATACCGGCAGTCGACGCCTTCGGGAGCGAGGATGCGCGCAATCCGCAGCGGAATCTCACCGTCGCGTGCGGCGAAGTAGATACGGCGGCGACCGTCTTCGCGCGCCATCGACAACATTCGAGTTGTGAGCGCGACCAGCCACGGCGCAGCCACGCCGGCGAGAAATGCCGCACGACCCGGCGGGATCGCAGGATCGGCCGCGAGCCGCGTGGCGCGCATCGCCCCGGCGATGCGCTCGGAGTGACTGCGGGCCGACTCGAGCACCCGCTTCTCTGCTGCCGTCCAATCCGACGCGCGCACCTCGATTGTCGTCGCCCCAGACCTGCGGGCCATGACGATGTCGGATCCGCTGTTGTCGCCGATGTGCGTCCAATGTCGCCCTTCGAGCGAGAGTTCGCGGCGGACGATCTCATACATCTTCCCGGAGTGTTTGTTCGCGCGGTGCTCGCACGATACGAAGACCGGGTCGGTCGGAAGCGCGAATCCGTGATCTTCGAGCAACGTGCGGAGGAATGATCCTGGCAGATACATGTCGCTGATGAATGCCACGAGCGATCCGGCGGCGCGGGCCTTCGCGACCTCGGCGCGAATCGCGACGTTCGGCCGTGCGGAGGCGCGTTCGATGCGCAGTTCAGTGGCGACGTAAGCGGCGGCTAGTTCGGCACCCACGGACTTGGCGAGCGCAGCCTCGATTTCAGCGAACGTGCACTCGCGGTTCTCGACGTTCTTGCGCGCCTCGTCCTCGGCTTCATCGCGCTGCTTCGCAAGCGCGGCGATTTCCGAATCTGTGCCGCCGGCCAGAAGCGCGCGTGCCGTCGCGCGGAAGATCGACTCAGGAGAACCAGTTGCACGTGCGATGCAGGTGTCCCAGATGTCGAACGTCACGACGCTTTGCTTGGGCTCAGACACGGAGGTGAATTCGGGCGGACGGCAGACGTGTGGTTCTTCCACTCACTTTGGAAACACGGCCCGCGTGTAGAAACCTTGCACCGTGCGTTGAAGCGCGACTCCGTTGTGTTTGGAGATGCCATTCTCGCAGCGAACCCGGGATTGCGCGACGCTCGCCTTGAACCGCGACAGGTTCGCGAGATCTGCGCGCGAAGGATGGTAGAGGTGAAACACGGCGGTGCCATATCCGGAGAGCCCGATGCCGTGGCCAGCCCGCCAGGCGCGCACTACAAAATCTGCATCCTCATAGCCCCACGATTTGAAGTCCTCGTCGAATCCGTTGATTGCGTTGATCATGCTCTTGGGCGCGAGGAGATTGCATCCGTGGATCACATCCGGCGGTGCGGGCAGCAGCTTGTCGCCTCGGATCGCAGTCTTCCATCCAAAGAGGCGCCTCGCCGCGAGTCCGCGAAGGATTGGAAGCATCACCGGACGAAAGTTCACGGTGGTTGGCGGCATCACGTCGATCCGTGGTCCAAGCTGGAGATGGCGCTCGTTTGCAAACTTCAGATGGCTGCGGATGAACCCGCGCGGAAGCAGGCAGTCGTGATCGATGAAGCTGACGAATTCGGATGTCGCGACAAAGGCGGCCTTGTTGCGCATCTCCGACTGGCGGAAACCGTCCTTCGGGTGCCAGGCGTGGATCAGCGACACCTTGCGCTTGTTCGCCCACTCGGCGATTGGAACGCCAACCGCCTCGTCCGACCCGTCGTCGGCGATGACGATTTCATCCGGCCGCCGAATCTGTGCGGCGATGGAGTCCAGCGTTCGCAGTAGAACGTCGACGTCGCGGTAGAAACAGATCGCGAGAGTGATCGTCATCTTTGTTGAGCGGTCATTGTGTGCCTTCCGAACATGCGAAGAACCAGGAACCGGATGAACCAGGCGAGCACGACTGGCCGCTTGGCGGCGACGAAAGCCAGTCCCTTGAGCAGGTTCAACGGGTGACGCCTGTGCCGGATATCGGAGAGTCCTGAAAGGAGAATGCCGCGGCAGTAGAAGTCGAGGCGGCTCGCCTTGGCGGCGCGAAACACGGCACCAGACCGGGTGTTGAACATCGGGTCATTTCGGTGGGCGCGGAAACACGTGGAGATGCTTCGATACATCCGCCACGGATTTCCGGAAACGTTCGACGAGTGCTGCCAGTAAATCGAAACGATGGCCGGCAGGACCTTGTAGGGATAGCGTGTCGCCAGTCGCAGCACGAGTTCGAGATCCTCGGCGCCTTGTTTGAGCACCCAACCTCCGCTCGACAGCAAGAGCCGCCTCTTGAAAAGTACCTGCGCCGGGTGCCACAGCGTCGCTTGAGCGAGAAAGTCGCAGTAGGGATCGGTCGTGCCGGCAATCTCCGGACTTTGCGAAATCCCGGACGAGGAGTCGCCCGACCGGCGCTCGCTTCTTCCGATCACAAATGCCGACTCGGGCGAGAGCATCGCGGCCTGGCCCAGCGCGCTGATCGCAGTCGGGAGAAGCAAGTCGTCGGCGTCGAGGAAGAGGATCCACTCACTGCTTGCGTTTGCGGCGCCTGTGTTTCGCGCGGCTGAGACCCCTTGGTTTGCCTGGCGAAAGTGGCGCACATTTCCGTGGGCTGTGCAGATAGCTTCGCTCTCCCGGTCGCCGCTGCCATCGTCGACAACCAGTATCTCCAGTGGCTGCGCGGTGTTTGCTTTCACGCTGTCGATCGCACGCGGCAGGAACTGCGATTGATTGAAAGTCGTGATCACGACCGAGATCGGGGGCGCTGTTTCAATCATGCGCTTTCAAACCTTCGAACGCGTGAAGGGGTGCGTTCACGCCGGGACGCTCGGCTGCACGAGAAGAAGTTTGTAGAGGGAGAGAAGCTGGTCGAGGTGCTCGTCCATCATGAGATAGCTGCGAGGCGTCGCGGCCACACCCGCCCAGAGCCGTGCGCGCAGGCCGCCGTCGTCGAGGAGCGTGCGGATGGTCCCAAGCAGTGCGCCGGGCGATTTCGGGTCGAAGAGCAGACCGTTTGCCTCGTCGACGACGTAGTCGGGCATGGCGCCGACATTGCTCGCGATGACGGGCAGGCCGCGCGAAAGCATCTCGGGCCCGACATAGCCGTAAGCCTCGGGCCAGATGGAAGGGATGATCCCGAAATCCGCGGAAGCGATGATGGCATCGAGATCGGAATCGTTGTATTTTCCGAGCCTGCGGATCCCGGGCGAGTCGGCACCGGAAGGACCGTAGAGATGGAGCACCGCGCCGGGGTGGCTCGATGCGATCCCGGCAAATGTCTTTTCGAGGAGCGCGAGGCCCTTCGCAGAGTTCACGATGTTGAGCGCGAGAAAAGCCGTGCGGCCCGGATTGACGGTGTCGGTTCGCGGCGGCGGCGGCGTGGCTGCAAACGTCGTTCGCGAGAGTGGCAACAGGTGGAGCCGCACATCGTCACCGAAGTATTTCCTGAAGCGGCGCATCTGGTCGAGCGACGTCATGAGCAGGGTGTCGAACCCCAAGAGGTGGCGCACGAACTCGTGACGCCGCACCTGGTAGGCCTCGCGCGGCAGCGACGCCCGGATGGCGCGCTCTTTCGATCGGATGATCCGGCGTGCGATGTTGCGCGCGGGCGTCAAGGTTGCGAGCCGACGGTCCCACGCTGACTCGAGTTGCAGGTTGCGATTGGGGCGCGCGTTCTTGGAGCAGAGGTCGCAGTCGAGTTCGCTCGCCGGCCGGTCGCAGGTCGTGCCGTCGGGTCGCTGAAGCTTGGTAGTCGGGCAGAGCGCGAAAAAGTCATGCGCGCTGAACACCAGGCGTGCGCCTGTCTCGCGAAAGGCAGCAGCCGCTGCGATCGGGAACGCGGTGAGCTCGTGGAAGTGGACGATGTCGGGCGCGAAGTCGCGGGCGACGGTGGCGATTGCGCGCGAGAATGCCACATCCGGGGCGGTCTGCTCCAGGGGATCGACCGTTCCGTTCCAGTACGAAGTCTGCGCCCACCGCGATTCGAGATTCCATGTGCGCCACTGCCGGTCGCCGTTTTCGGACAAGTGCGTGCCCGTGCGTCCCGTCTTCGCGCCGGTGTTGAGATAGGCGACCTCGATCCCGCGCGCAGAAAGTCCTCGAAGCGCATCTTCGACGTGTGAAGGCAACCCGCCGAAGTGGTCGGGTTTCAATCCGGCCGAGACGATAAGCACTTTCAGGCAGCACCCCCAGGGCTCGCGTAGACGGCTTCGAACCGGTCGATCATCGCGGGCAATGAAAGTTCGCGAAGCGCATACCGGCGGCCCGCCATGCCTGCGTGCGAGCGAGCCTCCGTGCTCGTGGCGAACTGCTCGAGCGCTGCTGCAAAGGCTGCGGGATCATTCGCCGGCACGACTGCACCTCCGCCGGACTCAGTGAGCATCTCCTCGACCGCTCCCACTCGCGTGCCCACGACGGGCAGTCCCGTTGCCATCGCCTCCGCGACGGCGAGACCGAAGCCTTCATAGCGCGAGGGGAACGCGAAAACGTCCAGTGCGGCGAGGAAGTCCGACGTCGACTCGACGCGACCGAGGAAGCGCACGCGCTCGCCGACGATCTTTCCCGCCGCGACGAGTCTCTCAGACTCCGGGCCACCGCCGGCGATGAGAAACTCCGCCTTTGGAAAGCGCGCAAGCATCCCGGGTGCTGCGGCGAGGAGGTCGTCGATGCCTTTCAAAGTCACAAGCCGGCAGACTGTGCCGATGGCGAACGCATCGGGTGCGATGCCCAGTGAGGCGCGCGCGGCGGCCCGCATCTCCGGCGACGTCTCGGGAAATCTCTCTGTCGGAATTCCGAGCGCCACGCGGGAAACGCGGGCGGGGCTGCGTCGCGTGTTGGCGTGGATCGCGCGCTCCGAGAACGACGAAGCGACGATCCACCTCGTGACAAACGAGTCGCCGAAGGCCGCGATGAGCCGCTTCGGTGTTCCAAACTGGAGGCCGGGATCTTGTTCGGAGACAAATCGCTGGCGAACGCCTGCAAGCGCTGCAAGCGCCGGAAGCGCGTGCGAGTGGTAGGGATTGTAGCGGTGAAGGTGAAGCACGTCGAAACGCTGGCGTCGCATCCAGCGCACAAGACTCCATCGCGCGGCCACGCGGTCGCCAAATCGCTCGAGGTCGAGAAGCCGGCGCGTTTCGACGCGCACTCCCGCCGCCATCAGCCGCGGGGCAAGTGGCGCCAGCGGACCGCCTCCTTTGTGAGGAAGGAGCATCGTCACGTGATGGCCCCGCGCCGCGAGGCCGCATGCGAGGTCGACTGCATGCTCCTCCATGCCGCCGAGCGCGAAGCCGTGGATGGCCATGCAGATCTTCAAACGTTTTCCGGACGATCCCGTTTCAATCGGGGATGCGGTTGGCGCGCCGTGTTCGCGCGATTCGCTGCCAGTCTGCGTCACGTTTTCGAGACCAGGGGTGCGGCGCCTTCCGCCATGACTTCGTCGTAGAGGCCTGTGAGTCGGTCGAGGTGCTCCTCGATTGTGATGTAGCGGCGCTGTCCGCCGGCGGCGCCTTCCCAGACGCGCCTTCGAAGGTCGGGATCTGCGATGAGCTTGCGGATTGCGTCCTCGAGAGCGCGCGGCTTGGAGGGATCGAAGAGCAGGCCGTTCTCCCCATCGGCCACGTAGTCGGGCATCGCACCGACGTTGCTCGCGATCACCGGCAGCCCGCGCGAGAGCATCTCGGGGCCGACATAGCCGAAAGCCTCGGGCCAGATCGAGGGCAGGATTCCGAAGTCAGCGTCGGCAATCATCGAATCGAGGTCCGAGTCATCGTAGGGTCCGAATTGCCGGATCCCTGGAAAGACAGCGTGTCTGAGGCCGTAGAGGTTGAGCTGGATACCGGGAAAATCACGCGCGAGAGCGGCAAATGCGCTCGTGAGAATTTCGTAGCCCTTGGCGGGATTGACGATGTTCAGCGCGACGAACGTAAGTCCTTCCCGCCGGACTGCGGCGGTGCGCGCCCGGGGTTTGTCCGCGCGAATCGTTGCGCGCGACCGTTGAAGGAAGTGCAGGCGCAGCGGATTCGTGACGCGTTTCTCGAAGACGGAGGCCTGCTCGCTCGAGGTCACAAGGACCCTGTCGAGCATCGCGAGGCATGCCTCGAATGCGCGCCGTCGATCCTGATACTC